>JALOQS010000014.1 GCA_025459355.1 Pirellula sp. | reverse complement strand
AAAAATCGTCATTCCTGCAGCCAAAAACCACATTATCGCATGGCTCACCTTCGCGACTCGCAACGCATTCCGCACGCCGATTTTAGCGGGGATGCTATGTAAACCGAGTTCTTTATCAACTTCGTAGTCTTGGCAGGCATAAATTATGTCGAAACCACCAACCCAAAAAAGCACCACGCCACCGAGCCACAAGGCTGGCAACACATCCGCAGGGGTTGCTAACACGGCTTGGCCTCGCAGGGCCAACCATGCACAAATGGGTGCCAGCATCAAAGCGACCCCCAACCAATAGTGGGCCATGCGAGTAAACCGCTTGGCAAGAGAATAACCGGCCAAGAAAAGTAACACGGGTATGCAAGCTACGAGCGGTATGGGATTCGGCAGAAAAATCGCACAACCAAGCCCAAACACAATGGCGCACGCCCAGGTAAAGATCCAAACTCCTCGCCTGCTTAGTTGCCCTGAGGGGAGATGCCTCCCTTTGGTTCGCGGATTGGCGGCATCGAATTGCTGATCCAGCAATCGGTTCACGGCCATTGCAAAGCTTCTTGCGGAAACCATACATATGAGAATGCCTAACAGATTCAACCAACTCCAACCCAAATAGGTGCTGTTCGGCAACGGCACAACAAAGGCCCAAAACGTTGCAAGCAGTGCAAAAGGCAGAGCGAAAATCGTGTGGCTGAACCGAATGAGCCCCAGATACCGGTTCACGATTTCGGTCCACGAAGCGGATCTAACAACCGTGTCCACTAGGGAGCCCTTTCCAATAGGTGCACCGAAGTGGGCGAGTCTGGTTTCGCCGACACGCTTTGGTCGGGTGGTTCTCCCCAGCGTCGCATGAGTTTGTGAGGAATATCAAAGTGATCGAGAATCCGTGCTACGACGAAATCAATGATGTCGAGCAAGGACTCGACTCCGTGATACCAACCCGGTGATGCAGGCAACACGATGGCTCCTGCTTGGGCGGCTCGGTGCATGTTTTCAAGTTGAAAAACCGATAGCGGTGTCTCCCTCGGGACGAGCAACAGTTTGCGATGTTCCTTCAAATGAACGTCTGCCGCACGCACTACTAAGTTATTACTCGCAGCATGAACGATGCCCGAGAGGGTTGAGCCTGAGCACGGACACACGACCATTCCACGAGTCAAAAAGGAACCGCTAGCGATCGGAGTTAAATAGTCTCCGTGATTATGGATCTGGCATACGGCTTTGTAATCCTGGATCTCTTCCTCCGTGAGTGGGATCCATCGCTTTTCGCCAGGCCAAGTGTAACGAATGAGCGCATCGATGCACCGATCTGTTGGCGAGATCGGCAGCCTCAATTCTTGGCGTATCACCTCGGCGCCCGACGGGCTAACAACAATGTGAGTCGGGACGCGTGCACGAGCAGCACATTGGAGAAGCCGAGCGGAATAGACGGCTCCGCTGGCGCCTGTAATCGCAACAACCAAAGGTAGATCAGTAGATCGGTTCATCTAGTTGTTCCGCTTAATGCACGCTGGTTTGGGAGTTGGTTGTTGAGCTGATTGTTGTTGAGAGTGGTTTCGAACCGGAATAAAGGGTCACAACGCCGAGAGTCATCGGTAGCATTTGTACATCTTGCAACCCCGCCTCTCGCATCACGCTCGCCAACGCCTCGCCGCTCGGGAACTGCTGCACGCTTTGTGGCAAGTACTCGTAAGCGGAGCGATCGTTTTTCGCCATCGCTTGGCCGATCCTCGGCAGGACGTGTTGGAAATAGGTGTTGTATAACTGCTTTAGCCCGATCATGGTCGGTTTAGAGAATTCGAGAACAGCCACCGTGCCGCCGGGCTTGGTGACGCGGATCATTTCTCGAAGCCCTTTCAGCGTGTCATTCACATTCCGTAAACCGAACGCAACGCTGACGCACTGGAAGTAATTATCGCTGAACGGCAAGTTCTGCGTATCGGCTTCGAGGAACCGCAATTCGTGACCGGGGATGGTTTTGGATTGTTTTTCGCGTGCGATGTCAAGCATTTGCGGGCAAAAATCGGTGCCAACCACCTCGGTGCTTTCCCCGAGCTTTCGCGAAATGGCCAGGGCGAGATCTCCCGTGCCAGTGCAGACGTCCAGAACAGGATCCCCAGGGACCAAGTTCAGTTTCTTCAACGTTTTTGCTCGCCACCGCTTGTCAATGTTTAGCGAGAGTACGTGGTTGAGCAAATCGTACCGAGGTGCGATTTGTGCAAACATGTCCCGGACTCGCTCAGAGGACTTATCGAGAGTGGGATTCGAGCTTTGCATGGGACGGTTACCGGTACCAGTCGAAAACGTAGTGAGCTAGGACGATTCCCTCTGACCGGTGAAACCGTACATTCGATAACAGTTTTGGCTGTTACAGCTTTAATCCGAACAATTCGCCACCATTTCCGCTGCCAGTCCCCCCTTTTAGAGGCCCCTGGTGTTTCTTCACAGCGGGAGCACGAGGCGGTTCTTCCACTTGAGGCTCGGGCGTCTTTTTCGAATCCCCTTCGGGTCTAGCCTGGGTAGCTTTTAGAGAAAGACCGATGCGTTGTTGATCTTTTTCGACCGAGAGAACTTTGACCTCGACCTCTTGCCCTTCGCTGAGAACTTGTGCTGCGCTCGCGACGCGACGATGAGCCAGTTCAGAAATGTGGATCAGGCCTTCGATGCCGGTGGAGAGTTTGACGAATGCGCCAAAGTTTGCCAGCCGAGAGACCGTTCCTTTGATCACGGTTCCGATCGGGAATCTCGAATCTACATCGGACCAAGGGTTATCCTCGGCGGAGCGATAGGAGAGTCCGATTTTTCCGGTGACTGGATCAATCTTGTCAATCCGTACCTTGATCTTGTCCCCTTCAGCCAGAACTTCGCTGGGGTGTTTGATTTTGTCCCAAGAAAGCTGGGTGATGTGAATGAGTCCATCCAAACCGCCGATGTCGACAAAGGCACCGAATTCCATAAGTTTGCGGACCGTACCATCGCACATTTGGCCGATCTCGATCGATGCGAGTCGTTCCTGTCGCTTTTCCTCTTTTTCACGTTCCAAAACGGCGCGATGGCTCAATACCAAATTGCCTCGTCGCGGGTTAGCTTCTGTGACGACGCACAAAAGTTTTTGCCCGATGTAGTCCGCAGCGGATTCGATTCGGAAGACCGACAATTGGCTTATCGGAATAAAGCCGCGAACATTTCCGACTTTGCACTCAACCCCGCCGGTGTTGGCGCTTTCAATTTTCGCTTCAACAACAGCCCCTTCGTTCAAGTCATCCCAATCGTTGACGGCGACCGTTTCGCCTGGGATGGCCAGATCATAGAGTCCTTCTTCAGCGTTGAAGGCTCGAACGAGCACATCGATTTGCGTACCGGGCTCAGGTGGGTTTTCGAATTGGAGCAAAGGCACAACACCTTCGTCCGGACCACCAAGACTCACGAACACGTTTTGGTTGTGGACTTTGATCACTTTGCCAGGATAACGCGAGCCATCTTCGAGTCGACGGCCGACCTTCAGATTTCGGTCGCCGATCATCAGTCCGTCCAGGTCAGCATCCGCGAGCACATCATTCAGCAATGCGTCCTCGTCGTCGGAGCGATCACGTGAACTCGGCACGGGGACTTTTGGTGCCGTGACGGGAGCGGAATCTTTGTTGGACTTGTAGCGGCCGGGCATTGCTTCGGCGTCGACTTTTTCAGGAGCATCCTCAGCGGCAGGTGCGGGCGGGTTGGTTTTTTCTGATTTGGGGGGCGTGGGGGGACGTTCGCGGGTTGCGGGTGCATCCGGTTTTGTCTGCTGGGCCTCTCGCATTCGTCGGATTGCTTCGAGATTAATAGGTCCGCCCGCTGCGTTAGCTGGGTCGATGGGAGCATTCGGATCGGTCATAAAGATGTAAAATGGGATACGAAAAGGCCTCGAAATTGACAGCCTCTTAGTGTAACAGCCCGAGACGGAAATGCCCAGGCTCGGTTCACTCCTGCGGTTTTTTGTAGTCTTTTGGAGTGAAAGGCTTTCCCGAGAAGAGTTGTTCGCTATCCTTTCACGTCCCACCGGAGTGCACTGATTTCGACTTTCCGAGACCTGTAAGCGAGCGAGGACGGAGCCAGCTCGGCGTCCGTGGAAACTTACCCAGCACAACCTCTAACCAACCATCCAAATGATCGACTCTTTCTTTGGAGTGATGATTTTCAATCAGGAGGTAGTCCCTGGTGATCTCGCCGTTATCGGGTTGCTGATCGTCTTGGAAGGGCTTTTGTCGATCGACAATGCGCTGGTGCTCGGGATGCTGGCCAAGCGACTGCCCAAGAGTATGCGTGCTCGTGCTTTGTCATGGGGATTAATTGGGGCATTCGTTTTTCGGGCCTTGGCGATTTTGTTGGCAGCGTCGCTATTGAAATATACCTTTGTTAAATTCTTTGGTGGCGCGTACTTAGTTTTCATCGCCGTCAAACACTTGTGGTTTGAGAAAAGCGATGAGGCCGAGCAAGTTGTTCTCGATGACGATGGAAACCCCAGGCTCGTTGATGCCGAGACGGGAGAAAGCCTCGACATTGCTAGAGAGAACATTGAGATCGAGCAGCGGGTTCCCGTTGGGGCCGAGTTGGTAACGCAAAATCCAGAGCTCGAAGCGATGCGATTGGCGGAGAATGCCGCAGCCAAATCTGGCAAAGAAATCAAAGAAGCAAAGATTTCGTCCGAGAATTTCTGGCTGTTTTGGAAAACCGTCCTTGTTATCGAGATTACAGACATCGCGTTCGCAGTGGATTCGATCTTGGCCGCTTTGGCTTTGGCAGGCACCAGCGAGAAAAAGTTGTGGGTCGTCATCACCGGGGGAATTCTCGGTTTGGTTTTGATGCGGTTTGCGGCAGCCGTCTTCGTAAAATTGCTGGATCGGTTTCCACGCTTTGAGATTGCCGCCTATCTGCTGGTTGCGGTCATTGGCGTTAAACTCTTGGCCGACTGGGCGTTTAATAGCGATTGGAGCTTCGACGGTTCGACATGGTTGGGTGCATGGCAACCATGGTTCGCTTCCTTAGAGGAAAAGCGAGTTGCATTGGTGACAGCCTATGAAGCCTGGCTCACCAACTCGTGGCCGTTCGGTATGGCGGCGCACAATGCACCCGAACTCGGCGTTCGAATTGCACCGAAGCTTCTGGATTTTCACGATTTCCGACGGCCTGAATGTTCAGGCTTTTGGCTAGTTATGTTAAGTTGCTTTTTTATCGGCTTCCTTCCACGAAAGCAGCATGGTCCGTCCGGCGTTGGCACGGCTCAGTAATCTAGTGCGTGCCGTTGGTGGGTGGCTCGGAAATCATCTGTATTGGATTGGGAACTCGTGAAAATTCTCCTTGATGAAACTCGAATTGGCCACGGCATTGACGAGCTGGCCGCCAAGCTGAATAAGGACTATGCAGGTCGCTCGCTAACGATCGTTTCCATCATGACGGGCAGCTTGATCATGCTGGCGGACCTAATTCGGCGACTTGAGATGCCGGTTCGAATCAGTTTGATCCAGGCGAGCTCCTATCGCGGAACAACAGAATCAGGCGACTTGACCATTCAAGACCAAATGATGCTGGATATCTCCGATCGCGATGTATTGCTGATCGATGATATCTTTGATACCGGTAAAACCTTGGTAGAGGTGACCAAACGATTAAACTCGCTCGGTCCCAAATCCATCAAGACGGCAGTTTTTCTAAACAAGTCAGGAACATCGCAGGTGGACGCAACGCCCGACTATGTAGTCTTTCACATCCCCAATGCCTTTGTGGTGGGTTATGGCTTGGACTATCAAGATTTGTATCGTAACTTGCCTTTCGTCGCGGTATTAGAAGAGTCAGATATAGCTCAACATTCTGTGCTTTAATGTCGGTTTCGGAATCTTCATTGCATCGACTGTTAATTGTCAGCAGACGTTTCTGGCCGTTCGCTGACGATCACTGTCACAGGTTATTGTATTGGGCGAGCAGTCTCCGCGATAAGGGCATGAGACCGAGTATTCTCACCGCGAGATGGAATGCCAGTTGGCCCGACACCATGGACATACGCTATTTGTCGGTCCATCGCATTCTGCCGGCTCCTCATTCGAATTGGAACGAGTCTTATTGGCAAAAGAATCTGGTGCAATGGATCGGCTTGCACGCCAAGGAGTACGATGCGATTTACGTTGACCGAGCCGACGCCTTGCTACCAATTCTGTCAAACAAAGGTAGTTCGTGGAATCTCCCTTTGATATGCCGCTTTGCCCCTGGAGAGTCCTCTTTGGGACTTGCTCCCGCAGCCCGCCTCGCGAATCAAGCGGCATCGGAGGCGTGCAAAAAGTGCCAATCGATTGTGGTGAACAATGCATCGGATCATCGTTACTTGATTTCTCAAGGTGTCGCGGACGCGATCATTCAGCGAGTTGAGGAACCACCCTCTGCATGGATCCAACGAACAACTGCCGGTCGCGGTGTTTCCCGACGAAGTCTCGCGAACTTGTCCGCAGATTTTGTCGTTCCCGATCGAACGGCGGTCATTGCGCACTTAGGCGCAACAGACTGGGCTTCGTTAAGACAAGCATTGGATTCGATCTGCGATTTGTTAGATTCGGGCGGAATGCTGCGAGTCTGGATCGTGAACCCCTTTATCTCTTACTCGGTAATTCACGAATACCTCAAGGATCGTGGATGGCACCGCGAAGTTCTTATCTTCGACGGATTCGATGATTTAGAAGAATTGGCCAAAGCCGCAGACTTATTGTGGGTAACAAATCCCAGCGAGTCAGCCCAGTTCACGCTACCGTTGTTCCTGGCGGCAAGTGTGCCAGTCATCGTCCGCGAATCCGAGGCACTCCCTAGCTTCCTGAGTGAATTAACTAAGGGACGCACCTATGGCTCGCCAACCGATTTAGCTCTATTGCTCCATAGCTGGTATGCTAATCAAGAGGCAGCACTTGACCACGCGAACAAAATTCGTAGTCAGTTGGCAGCTCATTACGGCTCTGTTGATATTGCAAAGGTTTGGATGGAAATGATGGGACGAATTTGCGACAAGAGGAAGGCATGAAACGCATCGCATTGATCATCCCAACACTCGATCAGGGGGGAGCTGAGAAACAAGTCTGCTTATTGGCCGCCGGTTTGCCTACAGAACAGTTTGAAACGCACGTTATCGTCCTCACAAGGACCGGCCCCAGGGAAGCATTCCTTCGCGAACGAAACATACCAGTCCATATCGTTGGGAAACGACACAAATTCGATCCGACATCATGGTGGCGGCTTAAGAAATTGCTGACCGATCTTGCGCCCGATCTAGTCCACACCTGGATCTTTGCCGCCAACACTTATGGACGAACCGCCGCGATCGCAGCTCGCGTGCCGATAGTAATTGGTTCGGAACGATCGGTCGATCCGTGGAAATCAACTTGGCAGTTTTGGATCGATAGATACCTTGCTAAGAAAACGCGGCTCTTAACAACAAACAGCACCGGTGTTGTGGAGTTTTACGCCAAACGCGGAATCGATCGCAAGTCGTTTACCGTCATTCCGAATGCAGTCACCCCATCAGAAACCCAACCTATCAGCCGAGACGAAGCAGCCAAAAGATTGGGGATTGATCCGAAAAGAAAATGGATTATGTCTGTTGGACGGATGTGGCCTCAGAAAGGCTATAAGGATCTGATTTGGACAGCTGAAACTCTGCGTTCGTTTCGAGGAGACACCAGCTATATCGTTATCGGTGATGGTCCGGAAAGACCTCGACTAGAACTCTACCGCGATAATGTCAAAGCGGCATCACAGGTCTTCTTTGTGGGAGAAAGGACCGACGTCGCCCAGTTGTTACCACATGCTGATTTGCTTTGGAATGGTAGTCTTTACGAAGGCCAGTCGAACGTGATCCTGGAGGCAATGCTGAGTAACGTCGCGGTGATTGCGACCGATATTCCGGGCAATCGCGATTTGATCGAAGATGGTGTAAGCGGAATGCTGTATTCTCTCGGGGACACCAACAAATTGGTTCAACTATCCAATCGGTTGCTTGAAAACCACGAAACGAGACGTGGGCTAGCAATCGCCGCAAAACAATTCGTCCAAACGCACCATTCCATTGAGGCGATGATCGCAATGCACGTGCAATACTACACAGACTGTATGAAGAGCAAATGATGAAGCAAACTTACTTGCGAGTCGAATCAGGTGAGATTCGAGCAGAGTTGCACTTAAACCGTGAGATTGAACTTGTCACTCACGGACGACGCGACAGTCATGCCAATTATGACAAGCTCGTTTCTGAGCAACTTGATTCACCGATCGATTACCCACCCATCATGGATGGCATTCTCGAGGGGGACATAATTGCAATCGCTCTGGAGGATGACGTACCCGATGGCACAGCCATCGCACTCGCTACTGCGACCTATCTGTGTCAACATGGAGTCTCACCAGAACAGATTTCCATCGTTGTTGGCACGGGGCGAAGTTCGCAAGTCGCTGAGATAGTCCAACAGTTTCATCTTAGATATCCAGAGATTCGCGTGATTATTCATGATCCCAAGCATCAAGAATCTCACGCGTATGTCGCGGCGAGCGATTCGGCGGACCCAATCTACGTACAGCGGGAACTAATCGATGCGGATGTAACGATTCCTATCTACTGCGTGCGAACCGCTGATTGCCCGAACGCGAGCGACATGTTTGGAATAGCCCCGAACTTTACCGATATCGCCACGCAAAATCGCTGGAGTTTAGCTTGGTTGGAAGACAACCAAACCCATCTGAACCAACATAGCAAACTCAGCTTGGAGGTCGGTTGGCTAGCGGGTATCCATTTCGTTATTGCCGTAGTACCCTCCGTAACCGGTCATGTGTCACAGGTTCTGGCCGGCAAGCCGAGCGAGGTCTTTGCAACAGGCAGCCGCGACATGTCAAAATCGATCGACGCTCAATGGGATTTGGTCGTCGCCATTGTGGAGGGGGCAGATCATCAACAGAACTGGCTGTCTGTGGCACGAGCCGCTGCGCAGGCAGAACAGTTGTGCAGTCGTGAGGGACGCATTGTCGTCGTCTGCGATGTAAAAAAAGTAACACGTGGTGTTCGTGACTTGGCTCGCAGCGATTTGATCAACAGCACCAATCAAAGCCTTCTGAAAAACAACGCTGAGGATGCGTTTCCAGCGGCCATCATTCGAGCCGTGCAGCAAAATCGAAGCGTATATCTCTTCTCATCGATCAACGCTGCTCAAACAGAGGCTCTGGGGTTGGCCTATGTAGGCTCGGCCCAAACGCTTCAACACCTGATTGAACAAGCAAGCCAAGCGTGCGTTATTCGAGGTGCCCAGTATTGAGCCCGTTGCTCATCAGTCGATTTCGTAGCCCGATGATACGACGATGCCATCTCCATCGACCTCTTCGTAACTCACCGTTGATACCTGATCATCGATGATTTCAACCTCTTGGGTCGATTCTTGAACAGTCATTGCGTAAGCAGGATCGCTAAACGGAGATCCCACCCGACCGTGAACTCGATCGGCTCGTGGAGTTCGTGAGCCATATGCGGCGTAATCATCAATGTAGGGCTGACAACACATCGAACAGCCGGACAAAACGCTCAAGCAGACTGTTGCTAGCATTGCCAATCTTGTTCCATCGTTGAGTTTCATTTGCTGATACACCTTTCAAAGTCTGGTTAGATGTCTTCAGTTTGTATCGGTCGTTTGGATTGGGGGGATTAGCGAAACTTTGCGGATTAAAGCCGGTCTTTGCAGCGAACTTTGCTGGGTTGTAAGTTCAACTTTGCCGTTCGCGCGGTCGACAGAACATAGGAGCGATCTTGACTATTTAACGACTGATTGCTTGCATTCGGTACACATCCAGGCAGATCAAGACAAAGATGAAAAACAATCGAGTTCTGTTTGCGACACTGGTGGTTCTGTTGTGGACAGTAAACGCCCTCGACTTGCAACCCTACGAATTCGAATTGCGTTCCACGGTCGCGATTTCGAAGCATCGCGTACCTCTGCTCCGCAATCTGGCCGGCGAACGAAACTCCACCGTCACGATCGCTGGTCAATCGATCGGAATGCGGCTCGTAAGTTGCGATATCTTTGAATCAAATAATGCAACGGCTCGCGGTTCGAGAGAGCTGTCCAATGAGGCTGATCTTCAAACGGTAAAGGTTCGGGTCCGTTACCAAAAGTTTGCCGACATCGAATTAATCGAGAAGTGGCTGGAATCTGAGACGCGACCAAGCGGCCTTTCCGATCGTTGTCAATCCATCAAAGGCCTACAGCGATCAGCGAAGTGGAGACTGGATAGCTTAGAGCATACGCAACGCGTGCTTCACAATGACCAAAAGCGACGAGCTGAGCAAGTTGCACTTCAGGAGCAGGAAAAACCAGGCCCCATTAAGCTTGTTGGATTCCAGCGCCCGGAGTCACGCCAGGCCACAGATCAAGCTGTGATCGATAAACTATCATCCGATATTGCTCACGAGAGAAATACGCTAGAGCAGCTCGCTAAAGAATGGGATCGAGAAGTCGCTATATCCAACGGGTTTCTTCAGTTCTCAGGTGCGCCCAAGTGGTTTCCCGTCGCAGAATCGGTCGGCTGGCGCAGAGGCCTCGCATTTATAATCCTGGCTTGTGCGACCTGGGGAATCTGTCGGTTCCTGTTTCACAGCACAGGCCAATGGATGCTATGGGGAATCACAATACCAAAAAGATTGTTTCGCACACCGCTGGGCTCGCTCAACATGCCTCACCTGGGGCATGTGGAGTTGGTCGTTTCTCAGGACATGATAAAGGATCGATTCGAAGTCCACCCATCGATGAAATCCGGATCACGCCATGAGAGTCAACGGAATCCAAACACCACAGGTCAAACCTCCGTCGCCATTAACCCAGAGCGATGGGCCCGCGGAATCGTGGGTAGCGGCTTTGCTGCGTGGGCTATCATCGTCGCTGGGAGACTTGTTTTCGATCCCGCGTGGCGATCCCTATTCGTTTCCGCACCACTTGCGGCATTGTCCAATCTCATCTCTGGAGTAGGACTGTGAAAGGGAAGGACGCGCAACCCAATCGTGTATCAAAACGAATTCGCAATGCCACTCGAACCAGGCGAGGTGGCGTTAGCAAGAAACTGCTTTTGGGAGTACTGGCTGCCTTGGTGCTCTGTTCGTTTGGTGTTTTCGGAGGGATTCTTTACCTTTCAAACGATACACCTCCGTCTGAAAAACTGCAGATTGCTCTCCGCTGGCTCAATAAAGGCGAGGTTGATACGGCGGCGCGAATCGCTGCGGCCATACCAGCGGAATCGTTGGAAAAGAATGCCGACAAATCTGCAAGGCTTTTTTTGCTGGGAGTAGAAGCGCGAACCAAAGCCAAGGGCATTGACCAATACAAAGTTGCTACGCAATTGAATGAAGAGGCTGCTCGGAACCTAAAGCAAAGTCGTTCGCTTGAGTTTCCACCTGGATTCGCTGGCATCGGAAATTACCATCTTGGGATGGCTCTTTATGAACTGTTTCGATGGAAAGAGGCTGTTGATCCGCTTCAAATCGCATTCGAGCGATATCCACTCGGTCGGGCCGATGCTCTAGAGTGCTTGGTAGACATTGATCTGTCACGCAGCAAACGCGATTACAAAGGCGCGCTGTCTAGAATTGCACATTGGCGTACGCTACCGCAGTCGAACGAATACGATTCGCAACGCGCTGACTTAAAAGAGATGCAGGCGCTCATTTTAAAAGGACAACATCAGGGTGCGATCGATTTGGGGGCGAGGATTCCCGAAGACTCCCCCTACCGTCCGAAATGTGAACAATTGCTGGGGAAAGCATACCGTGAAATGGCCGCCGCGTTGAACGCTCCCCCCGAAGACCCGACGCGTACAGCACATTTAGAGGAGGCGACCAAACATCTACAAGCATGTTTGAAATCAACGAAAACCTCTGTTCCGATAAGACGACAGGCTAATTTGGAACTAGGCTTGGTGCAACGTGATCAGGGGCGATCGACAGAAGCGATAAGCACGTTTAGCATTCTTAGACTATCTTCGCCGTTCGAACCCGAAGCGCTCGCTGCAGGTCTTGAGGAACTCGATGCACTCATAAAAACCAATCGCACTAACGAAGTGTTGGCAACGCTCGATCAGATCAACAATCTCCTCTATGATCTCAAAGTGTTCGATACCGATCAGCTCCCTTTGTCGATGATTCGCGAGAGATTCGTCAAACTAGGAAACGACTTGATCGATGCCAAGGACTATCCGGTAGCCAGCAGCTTTATCAAGAGGATACCGAGAGTATGCACGGATCTGGATCGACTAAAGCTTAACAGTCGCAACTATAATGATTGGGCAGTCTCGTTAGAGGGTAATCCGGATGAGGAAGTGGCGAAACGAGGCTACTACAAAAACTCAGCCGCTGCCTACAGAGAGCTTACTCGCAAGCTACCACTGGACGATGAGTACGATGAGTGGCTCTGGACATCGATCGAAAATTTCCGCAAAGGTCATGCCTACAAGGAAAGCAATGAAGTTCTCAACCAGTATCTAGCCTATGAGAGCCGTGAAAATCGACCGAAGGGTTTTCTGATTCGAGCTCGAAATTTTTCTTCGCTAGAAGACAACGATGACGCAGCCATTTCGCTTTTGCAAATCGTCGAAAGCAACGTCCCGACTCCTTTGATTTACGATGCCCGATTTGAACTGGCTAAAATTCGAGCCGCTTCAGAACAGTATGACGAAGCCGAGAAGCTTCTCTTGGAGAATCTCAGCGGTGATTTGAAGCCGGAAAGTGCCATATGGCGAGAGTCGCTCTATGCGCTCGGATCGATGCTGTTTTCGCGCGGAGAGAAAATGCTAATCGACGCGAGAAACGCCATCGAACTGAATCCCAGTCAAACGCTGCAGACGCTAACGCAGGTCGAAGCGAGCCATAACATGCTAAAGAACAGCATCGTTCGTATCGAGGATTTCCTTAGGCGTTTCGAAAATGACGAACGTCGGTTTCATTCTCTGTATCAAATTGCCAAAGCATATCAATTAGCTAGTTTCTGGCCCGAAGTTCAACTGCGAGAAAACACGGCAACGAGTGAGGACACCTCCGAAAGCTTAAAGGCCCAGCGCAAATCAGATCTGGCTAACTCCCGATCTTCTTACCGACGTTTGCGTCAAGAGATTATCAAGGACACGGTTAAAGATGCCAAAAACTCAGGTCGTAAAGAGCTGCTTCGAAATAGTTACTTCGGCGAGGCCGATCTCTATTTCTATGACGGAGCGTACGAAGAAGCTATGACCGCATACTCGGAAGCCGCCAACTACTTTGTCAACGAGCCCGAGTCGTTGGAAGCGCGAAAACAGATTGCCGTTTGCCAGAAGCGTCTGGGCAACTATGCAGATAGCAGGCGTTCCGTGGAATATGCAAAAAGCATGTTGCTCCGCATCCCGGCCGACCGGGATGATCGATTCAAGGTTGCGACGGCCATGGATCGCGCTGCTTGGGAAGCGTATCTAAATTCGATGCTGACTGAGCTCGATGATTTAGAGAAAAAGAAACCTTAAGCTGCGCCCAAGTTAGCATCGGTTTCGCAGCGTGGCAATCCATGCGACAACCGCAAGCTAGCAAGGTGACTACCTCACGCAACGATAAACAAACGCCGGCGGCAGATTCCGCCAAACGGTTGGACTCATCTCGGTTTTGGAGAAATATCGATCCAGCTGTTTGCGAAACCTCTTAGCGGCAGGAAGTAATAACCCTTGCAAATAAGCAAAGGTCGCAAACTGTCCTCCCGGTGGCAATACATCCATCATGGCATCCAATATCTCGATCTGCAAGGATTCAGGAAACGAGGCCCACGGCAGCCCACTTACGACGGCATCCAAATGAGGAATCTCGCGCTGCTTGCATAGTTCCACAATGTTGACCGCCGAATCCTCGGCCAAATCTAGACTGGGGAATTTCTTTCGAAGCAGTTGGCAGAAGTCAGGGTTTCTTTCCACTGCAAAAAACTTTGCGCCCGGCTGGACAGCTTGCATGATCATCGGAGTCGCCGCGCCCGTTCCTGGGCCATATTCCACGGCGTATTTCGCTGTTTTCCAATCAAACCCATCGACGATCATCCTGCAAAGATAGCGAGAACTGGGGGTGACCGCTCCAACCTGATTGGGTTTGAATACGTAATTGCGTAAGAACTTTGTTCGCATGTTTAATTGTAAAGGGTAATGGCCAAATCGCGATTTTGCTTCATCTACGGATTCTATTCCATTGTGCAGAAGGGATGCTACGCCCCCCTCGGTGAGATCCTCTCTCGCCGCCGACTTTGAATCCAAAGCCAACTTTTCTGCCAGGCAATCTTAATCGGTGCCGCGAAAGCAAAATAGCAAAACAAAACGGGCAACGCCATTTCGCGAATGACGAAGACCAACAGTAACGAAAACACAATCTTCAACAACTTGGTCCGGTTCCCCGAACCTCTCAAAAACTGATTCACAACGTGTGGATACTTTACGCGTGAGACCATCAGTAGCGACACACAAATCGTAATGATGGGCAACAAAAGCGCGAGCACCGATATCGAGATATCACCATATGATCTGCCAAAGGTCAATGCCGACGTCCTCGATAGATCGGGCTCAATGGCAACAGCCCTGATCTCTTGCAATCCGATCGGAAACGAAGCGATCACCCCAGCCGCAGCTGGCGATGGCAAACCACTGAAATGATCATGAGAATCGGATTCATCGGTCTCGGCATTGAAACGTGCTAACCTCAAAATTGCCGACACCATAAACAGCACAGCAATCGCCCAAAGAAGTCGAGGTGAATACTGAAAAGGTAGCTTGGCAATGGATTCCATGAGCTTATGGTCTGGGTGCATCAGCTTTAACATGATGAATGCCGGTGCCACCCCAAAGCTAACTACATCACACAAACTATCTAACTGTGCACCGAAGTCACTCGTTTGTTTAGTTAACCTGGCGACGCTCCCGTCCAATGCATCAAATACCATCGCCAAGAAAATCAAACCGGCGGCGTTAAACAACAATTGATTGGCCGCACTGGAGACGGAACCATTGGGGGCAAACTCTTCTGGCCCCACCATGGCTGCAAAGGTGATGGCACCAAAGCCACACACGGCATTCCCGAGCGTCAACAAAGTAGGGATCACGGCGAAAACGCGCGAACGCCTACCTATTTCTTTTTCATGGTCGCCCACAGATAGTTTCCAGTTCTATTAACGTCCACCAGCAGGGCAATACTGCTGGAGCCATGAAAAGATTTCTTTGTGCCAATGCAAACTGTTCGCAGGCTTGTTCACCCAGTGACCTTCGTCAGGGAAGTTCACAAAACGACTTGGTACCCCCTGTCGCTGAAGAGCTTGAAACAATTCGTGTCCTTGACCGATCGGACAACGGAAATCATTGTCGTTGTGAATCACGAGCATCGGCGTCTTATACTTGCTGAGATTACCAGCCAATCGATGTGGACTGAACTCGCGATACTTGTCCGGGTACTGCCATGGCATTCCACCATGCTCATACTCATCGAACCAAAGCTCTTCGGTAGTTCCCCACATGCTTTCAAAGTTGTAAACGCTGCAGTGTGTGACCAAGCACTTAAACTCTTTGGCTATTTCATTTACGGCAAACCAGTTCTGCATGTACCCGCCAAAGCTAGCTCCTGCCGATGCCATCCGTGTCGCATCAACGTATGGCAACGCTTTAACATGCTCTAAGCCAGCGACCAAATCTCGATAGCACTTGCCACCCCAATCGCCACTGATCTGATCGCAGAATTCCTGCCCGAACGACGTGGAACCGCGTGGATTCGGCATGACGGCTACGTAGCCTTGAGCGGCCCACAACTGTGGATTCCACCGAAAACTCCAACCATCTTCCCACGCCCCTTGCGGCCCGCCGTGCACGAGGTAAACCACCGGCCACTTCTTTTTTGGATCAAATCCGGGTGGCTTCAAAATCCACATCTGCATTTGATAACCACCTTCAACAGGGACCGTCACACTTTCTGGTTCCGGACGATCCAAAGACTCAAGCAGCTTTTGGTTGTGAAAGGTTATCTGTTGGGTAGTGCCAGACGCAAACGTTCCTGAATACAACTCAGCAGGCGAATTCATCGTCGCCCGCGCCAGCACAAATGCATCTTTACTCAATGAGTGTCCCGTTATCTGACCATTACGCCCATCGTTAAACAACTTATCGATCTTTCTGGCTGGTCCATTCAAGGATGCATGATAAGCGACGACGGAGGCATTCGACTCACTCAGAAATACTAAATCGCTAGCCCCCATCCAACTGTAATCGCTAACCGAAAGATCGAGATCCGCAGTAAGGGACCGCGATGTTCCACGAAGCGTTCCATTGGGTTCACACTCTGCGACCATTAACTGCCATTTGTCTGCTTCGTATCCGGGCTTTGCCTGAGCTCGGTAGGCAACATGCTTTCCGTCTGGGCTGAACTTTAACGTCCCCTCGGCAGCAATCCCCGAGACAACCGTTGGCCATTGCTTTGACGTGTTTCGAACGCTAACGCGACAAATGTCGTGGTTGGTCGACCACGCTTCTCCTTGGGCGGGCACGGCTGTAAACAACACGTGAGATCCGTCTGGACTAAACGTGTACTCTTGACCTCCCACAAACGTACTGCTCGTCGGAAAGGCATCGCGGTCACCAGGCGTTATGTCGCGACAATCCTTGCCATCCGAACCGATCACGAAGAGATGATTCCGCTTATCCTCAACATAAGAATCCCAATGTCGGTAAAACAACTTGGTAAAGGTTCTGGCCTTTACAATGTTTGCCCCCACTGCATCATCGTATTCTCGATTCTTTACGTTCGACTCAGCGAACGGGAGAATGCTGAATTCAGGACGCACTGTCGACTGGAACAGGATTTGGCTTCCATCAGGAGACCACAAACCTTGCGATGCACCGGTGGAAAGATCGGTGATCTTTTTGGGTTCCCCACCACGTACTAAATCCAGAACGTACAACTGAGACGAGCCATCGCGATTCGACTCGAATAAAATCATGGTACCATCGGGCGACCAACGCGGATGACTGTCCGATTTTTTGGAATACGTTAGCTGTCGCATCCCGCTGCCATCTCGGTTGACAAGCCATAGATTGGTTGACTTTTCGTTTTTGGCAGCGTCATGAATCTTGGTGACCTGATAGACCACTCGGGAGCCATCAGGACTAATCTGCGGGTCAGCTAGCCTATCTAGTTGAAATAGTTGCTCCAATTTCATCGGCTCGCCGGCTTGCGAAGAACCAGTGAAAAGGGATGGGCCAATCATCATTAACACCAAAGCATAAACGAAGCGAAGCATAAAAATGACACCGAATCAGCGATTGGAAACGCGTTGTAAAACCGGCTGGAACACCATAAGGGAATCCCATGATAGCTAGACTCCTAAGTTCTCGCCATGGTTTATGGTCTTTGCGAACCCTTTACCCCAGCACGGTATTCAGGAATGTGTCGGTTTCCTTGGCAATATTCCGCAAGAAGCCGGAGACGGAACCCGAAGAAGTCGGGCTCACAATCGCGACGTAAATCCAGTGAAATCTCCCCTTTTCGCAAGCCCACTGGCCTCGACTGGGAATGCACGCACCACCCCGCCAATGCGACTTTACGTTGCATGCAAAATGAAATTTGGGGGTAACGTAGCTACCCCCAAGACGAATGAACATGCTCGCTAGCAGTCAGCAAAAGTTACTTTAATGACGGGTTGTCTAGCGATCTTTCAGGCCTGTCGTGATTGACTCGCGGCTCAAGTCTATCACCATGCGATCCTCGGGGATCATGCTGCCCCCACGCTCGACCAGGCTGCTGATCGTGGCCTCCAAAACCCGGCTGATTCTGACCGTGCTGAGGTCCAGGTCCGTGCTGAGGTCCGAGTCCATGCTGAGGTCCAAGTCCGTGCTGAGGTCCGAGTCCATGCTGAGGTCCAGGTCCGTGCTGAGGTCCAGGTCCATGCTGAGGTCCAGGTCCATGCTGAGGTCCAGGTCCATGCTGAGGTCCGAGTCCATGCTGAGGTCCAGGTCCGTGCTGAGGTCCAGGTCCGTGCGGAGCTCCAGGCCCATGCTGAGGTCGATCAGGATGACCGGGGCGCTCCTCTCGCATCATCGATTCGATGTTTTTCATCGTTTGGTCAATGCTTCGAAGGGTCGACAAGATTTCGTGTTGTTGATCGCTAGATTCTGGCAATTTGAATCCTCGCGTGTGAATCGCCATCGGCATAGGCATCGCGGCGAAAGGAACGTTCGGCCCATGAGGTGGGAACCTCCAGCTGTGCGGTCCTTGGCCATTCAACTCATGCTTCCTGATTTGTCCTTGGTGCGCATCGGGACGGTTCTTAGGAACGCGATCCTTATGCTTACCTTTTGCTTTGTGCTTTCCTTTGCTCTTCTTGTCACGATCACCGTGTTTCGAATCACGTTTATCAGGACCGGAGCTCGGCGCAACCTCGGACGAATTGGGAACAAGGGTTTCATCGATAGAGCCAGCGTGTACATCGCTGGTCGAACATTGCCCCATTGCAATGGAGAGCCCCAACAGAGCCGTTGCGGTCGATGGAGCAATGGCGTGAAACGGAATTTGGAATCGCATGTGATTGGCCTTGGATTCTGGGAGATTGGAACAAACAACCGTTACATGGCGCGTTGAGCATAATAACACGCCCCAAGCGTTAAAGTTTCTGCGACCGCTAACTTACGCCTTATCCGCCAAAGATCTTCAAACTAATTCTCGACTCATGACGCAAAATTTACCCACTCTTGCCAAATATCCGAACCCGTAAATGTGGACGACGGTTGTGGTGATGTAGGTCCAAACAAATTGAATCAGGCTTGAGACGAGCCTTGTCGTGGCCGAAAAGGTAAGTGGAGTAGTCTCTACTCTCATCAAAGGAATGATGGCATTACCGATCAGAAGCATTCGAGGTAATGGCACAAACGCAAAGAGGAAAGAAACGGATGTCAAACGGTGCGACGCGAGGATCACGAGGCTGGTTTTATGCCCTATTGGTCGCGGCTAGCATGTTCGCTGTCTTTTACATCGGCAACACCCACATCAAGTTTGGTAAGCCAGTGTATCGGGACCCCAGAACGGCATTTCTTACCGTCTCGACCAACATTAACCCCAAGGGAAAAGCGGCTTCCGATTCTTTTCAGACTTCGATAACGTCAGAACCACTGGATGAACTGGTCGATGACTCATCCTGGGTCGATTACAACCGCGCAGCAACACATTCGGTTTCGTTGTTCGCTCCTCCTGCGTCAGCAACGTTATTCGCGCCGTCCCCCACAATGTTGGAGGCACCTGAAGAAACGATTCAATACGGACGCGCTCCGGAATTTCTAGCAGCTAACAATGCGGGACAACCACAAACGCCCATCGAGCTTGTCTCGAAGACAACGGAAAAGCGATCGTCGCGTCCTGTTTCGAACTTGGCAACACGCACCAACACTTACTTTCCACCCCAAACCCAAAGCTGGCCCGAACCAAAGCAGATCAAAGAGTTGATTCAATCGACTCGTGAGCTGATTCAGTCGGATGAATATGCAGTGGCTACCGGCCTCCTGGATGAGCTATCCGATTTGCTCAACATTCTGGTGCAAAGCAAACTCAATGAAGCTCCTATTGCAGAGGTCTTGATTCGCATCCGATCGATAGGTGGCGAATTAGCGAGTTTCGCGAGCGATATCTCCCAAGACCAACAGCAACTATCTAACGTCACGGCTCGGCTCGCCTACGCGATCGAGAGACGGGCAGCGATCTGGACCGCCATTCACACTTGCGTAAGCAAATCAGCAGTCCCTGTTTCATTCCGAATCACCGATCTGTCGGGCAATATCGAAAGCAAAACGATTTACGAAGATCCCTCGATTATCGCTGAGCGACAGCCTCAATCGTTGGTGCAAGCGATTGATGCAGTAGAAACCATAATCGCTAAAACAGGTCAACCGGATTCGTGGCGTGCCTACCTCGTCCTGGACGATATTTTAACGCTCAATGATCCCGAAGTTGACCGCGAGGAAAAAGCGAAATTGGCTCGCCGATTCCTAGGCAATGTGTTGTCGACAAACGTTACTCAAGAGCAATCAGACTTTCTTCGCCTGTACGAGGTCAAATCACTAGCGACCTTGGTTCATCCATGGACAGTTAGCCCCGTCGATTATCTGCAACTCCTCGAAGACATCGAAATGCTGGAATCGAATCCAACGCATCGATGCAGTGCGACACTTTCGGAAGCGGTTCAATCACTTCGCTTCTCGGCGACTCCTGAACAAGCCGCTATAAGCCAAGCCATTGCGGCTCACTACAAAAACGCTAACGTGCGCATTGCTGTTTCGGAATCGTTCGTAAACAGATTGCTTCCGAAATCCAACACGATTGAGAAACCAGTCAAACAGAACATTCTCGGAGCTGAGACGCGCGGTGCAAGTGTCGTGAAGACTCAACTCCAAGCGGATTTCAAACCCGACAATTCAGGCTGGACAATCGGCCTCAATCTCGATGGTGACGTGAGCAGCCAAACCAAGTCGAGCCGAAATGGCGCGACCTTTTATAGCCACTCTATCGCCAATGTGAATGCAGAACGAACTATTCGTATTCGACCTGACGGTTTCGAAGTGAACGGTAAACCTGCTTCGGTGCAGTCATCTGATTCATTGCGCAAGTTCTCAACAGAATGGGACAGCCTACCCATATTTGGCGATGTTGTGCGAGGGATTGCCAAAAATGAATTTATGGAAAAACGCCCAGTCGCTCGTCGGATTGCCCAAAATACAATCGCTCGTGAAACGGATCGCGAGTTCGACAATCAGCTTCAATCGAAAATACGCAACTCGCAGACCCAGTTCGAGTCGCGATTGCTGAGCCCTCTGCAAGGCCTCAGCCTGGAACCGACGATTGTTGATATGCAATCGACCGAAGAACGACTTATCGTTCGCTACCGAGTCGCCAGCGAGATGCAGATGGGTGCCAACACCGCACGCCCCATCGCGCCAGCCGATAGTCTCATCTCGGTTCAAATTCACCAATCTGCGTTCAACAATGTCGCAAGCCAAATCGTAACCGGCGGCCGCGATTGGACCGCTCAAGAATTGGCGGATCAAATCGCAGACTTCTTGAAGCAACCTAAAAAGGAATTGGAACTCGAACAGGGTGAAGATGTTCGCGTACGGTTTCAGCCCAATAACCCGATCACCTTGGATTTCCAAGACGGAAAGCTTTGGCTCACCCTACGCATCGAATCGATCGAGCAACCAGGCCGTCTGCACATCAAGAACTTTGTTATCCATGCTGCTTATACGCCCACCGTCAAAGGCCTTTGGGCAGGACTAGAACGAAACGGAACCGTAAGTGTCGAAGGCCCCAAGCTTAGTTCACGTGACCGATTACCACTCCGAACGATCTTTACCAAGGTCCTGGCCAACCAAGAAGCCATACCGGTCGTTGCTGATTGGATTATCGAAGATGAACGTGCCAAAGGCCTAGCGGTCTCTCAAATCGTTCTAAGAGATGGTTGGATCGGGATCGCGATTAGCCAAGATGACTCGCCTCACATCGCTCTCGTTGAAAAACAAATGCAGCGCTAGTCTGAGAAACGCCAGCCCTCGTGGGGTTCAGGGAGCCCCATGATGGTATAGTAGTGACGCTGCTGACTTTCCAACCAACGTTCCGTTTTGTCCGTTGTCCGGCCTCTGGCGATGCTGTCAGCATGCTTAAGCCGCGACCGAGCTAGCTCGAAGTCCTCGCGAGCTACAGCCGAAACGGCCAAATTGTGCCATGCTGCTGCGTTGGTCGGATGTTGATCCGCCGCTCCCTGCCACTCCTTTTCCGCTAAGTCCCAACGGCCTTGTCTGGCGTAACCATTCCCCTTGCGGACTTGCGATGAGCCAAGCCAAAACCATGGCAGATCGAGCAGTACCTCTTCCGGCTTGAGCTGCGGCGACACAAGCTGCCACCCTCGATAAGCAGCCAAAGAGACTATGCTAGAATCCTCCATCTTCAATTGATTCCCAACCGTGTTAGCAAGACGCTTGACATCGGTTTCGGTCGTGTCGATGGTTTGCTCCAACACTCGCTGTCCCGACGCAACGTCGACCACCGTCCAATGCACTGTCAAATGCATTTCATTACGTTTCCGCTTAAGCAGCTTACTCAAAAACGAACGCCGCTTATCCTCAATCGGCGTTAAATGCGCAAACACCACGTTGGCTTGAAGCATGAGGTCGGAATTCGTATTGCGAGCTGCTCCGACGGTGGCTATTTCATTTGGCTGGTTATCGTACGACACCAGCTGTATCTGACTAGCGGTCGCGAGCTGGTCGGGAGTAACGGTCAATAGCAATGGATTGGGGCGAGGAGTCGTCGCAACGATGGAGCTTTCGAGTGTCTTAGCTGCTTTTTGAAGCTCATCCATCGATACGAAATAGTTGGTTGGCATGGCTCGAGTCGCGACCCCGACCGGCGCAATCGCAACACGAACCATACCGGGTCTCGCAATGTTACCCGACTTCCATGTATTGATCGGTGCTGTCATCTGACATCCGGCCGATGCGATGACCACCAGCACTAGCGCTACGAGGCCTTTGGCGAACGTTTCCAACCTGGCTGAACTCATCTTAGTACCTACCGCGCGAGAGGTTTCCAGTGCTAGATGTCATTGGTGGCGCTGCGACCGAGGGTTGTGCTGCCGTCGAGTGATGAATTTGCGTGGAAAGCGGCCCACGGTACTCCAGCCACAACAGCGCATCGGTGCGTTGTCCAACAGCTGGTATCACGCGATTGAGCCCCAGAATGCTCGGTGGATTGGCCAAGAGTGTATTGTCTTGAGGTGCGTTTGGTGCGGCCACAATTCCACACGACAAGAGCAGAACTTGATCGGTGGGCCATTGAATCTTTTCTTGCAATCTCCAAGACACGATTTGTGGAACTTCAATATAGGCCGCTTGCGCCTGCGTTCCACCCATTGGCAAATCAATTCGGACTTGATTGAGCCGTTCGACTTGATCGATTTCGCATTTGATCATCAAGTCCGCTTGCCTCCCGTCCAAACTCAAAAGCGGACTTATTTGCAAACGAAACCCTTCTTTGATTTCATCGGAAACAGGAATCATCGGGGGGAACGATGCGGCCGTATTGCGTGCATACTCTTTTAAGTAGTTGCGAGATCGCAATTGCTCTAACGCTTGAAGCTGCCCGTTGTATAGCGGAATCTCGAGTGCTTGAATCTCTTTGGCGTCGGAACGTTCTCGTAATTGCGAGAGGAGAATGGCCCCATTCTCCTTAGGCATCAACCACGCTTGGACCCCTGTTGAACTAGACGGTATAGACTTCATCAACCCAAAAGACCGAGATCGCCATTGAGGATTCGAAATTTGTATCATGCGAAGCCCGAATACTTGCGGCTCTGCCACTCCATTAACAAATCGCTCGTAAAGTTGTGCAATGCGAGTGTGCATCGAATTGGTATGAAACACTCGCAACGTGGATTTGTCTGCTGTGATAACACCAGTAACTTCGCCGAACCAAGAATCAGTGCCCGTCTCTCGCAAAATCCAATCGATCAAGACCTGTTGCGGTCGTTCCATATTCTTGACGGTTTCGGTGTAAGCCCGAATATCGTATTCGACCCAATATTGACCAGCGTTTGTCGGAAGCTTGACATCGGGAACCAGCTTCGGAGCCAACACAGTTGGCCGGGCCGGCTGACGATTATCCAAGAACGGACCAGCAGGCGATGGACTAGTCGGCGATGGACTAGCGGGAGGCGGACCTGCCGGCGATGGAGAGGTCGAGGGAATCGCGGCACTGGCAGCGGGGCCGGTGGGCAGTGGGTTCGGTGTGACCTGGACGGGAGTGTTAGGAATTGGTGGATTGTTGACCAAAGGATCTTGTGGCAAACAAGGTTTCATTGCCAACAGAAACGAAAACGCGAAAGCAATTGATCGCTGATTCCAATTTTTTGCCGCGAGGATCATATGGTCATCCCATCCGTAAAAATAGCCAGTTCAACGGAGGAGATAGCAAATTGGGCAAATTGGGCCAATGCTGATTCTTATCTAATTTTAGCTAGCTAAGGATTAAGTGCATCAAGCGGGCGGGATACGATCCAGGATTCTTCGAATTGGGCGTGCTTCATGCTCTTTCCGCCTTCTACAAAGTAACTATAGACGGCGTGCACCAGCCCATCTTTAGTCTGAATAATGGCTGGGTAGTGATAAGAGCCACTCGGCTCATTCTCCAAATATCGCCCGGGCTCCCAGGACTTGCCCTCATCGTCAGAATAGCTCAAGGCTAAACGATTGCGACCGTCACTGGTATCGTTATGGATCATTATCCAGCGGCCACTAGCCAATCGTACGGCATCGAGTCCAGATCCAGGGTTGGGCAATTCGGACGAATAAACCACTCCCCACGTTTCGCCTTGATCGGCGGACTCGCAAACTCGAACGCGGCCCGAGAGTCCGTTCTCTCGCATGTAGGCAACCAAGGTTCCATCTTTACGTTCGAGTACCGCTGGCTGAATATTGCCAAATCCAATCAACGGCTCGGAAGCTCGCCACGTCGCACCTTGATCGTCACTGATAGCCATGATCGAAAAGGAATAAGTATCTGTATACAGCGGCAAAACAATGCGTCCACTTTTTAATACCGTCGGCTTGCATCGAGGCTGCCAGCCCAATCTCTGATAGAGCTTATCTGGCAAACGTTCTTTGACGCTTTCGATTTCTTTTCGAAGCGATTCCGATACCGGGGTCTCAAGCTCACTGATAGCCTTATCAAGTTCTCGCAAAGCTTTACCGCTGAAATCATCAGGCTTGAGCCATAGGCTATCACGCCGAGTCCATTTCGGTGCTCCTGAGCCAATCGGGTTTTCCGAAGTAAGAAGCTGCGTCACACATGACTCCCAAGTGTTCGCTAAAACCAACGGCCAGAACAGCATCAACCGTCCCTGACTATCAACCATCAAGCAAGTATTGCCATCAGGAAAACCAGGTGTATCAACCATCAGAAATGGCTCGCTCCAAGTGGTTTCTCCAACCGCCCGTCGTGCTCCATACACGGCTACATCATCCGCCTTGCGTTCCCCTGAACCTCGGTACCAAGAAACGATCAGCTCGCCATTCGCCAGCTCAGCGATTCCAGGCGCATGATTGTGCTGTGGATGCAACGGGAAAATGAGCTCGGAAACCATCTGCTCCTGAGAGATGCAGGATTGAGCGGGAATGCAAAACCATCCCAAACAAATCGCCACCAGGAACCATCTCCATGGAACCAACCTATCATGAGAGGAATTGACACCCATGCCTATCTTTCGCTCCCTACTTACGGCGACACAGAATCAACGAACACGACGTGCGACGGATTGCCAACTGGCGTAAAATGCCCGGAAAAATGCAGTTTCCCCGATTGTTTGTCGACGTGAAACATGGCAACATTGTCGGCTCGTTGATTGCAACAGTAGAGATAAGAACCGGTTGGGTCCAAGCTAAAACTTCTGGGGTAATTGCCTCGCGTCCACTCTTCACCGATATAGTTTAATAGCCCATCGTCACCTACCGCATACATGGCGATCGAGTCGTACAATCGATTCCCTGCGTAAACAAAACGCCCATCAGCGGACACCAAAATCTCGGAACAAAAATTGCTCCCCGCATATCCGGGAGGCAACGTCGAAATGGTCTGTCGATGCTGAAGCGTTCCGGCCGAGGAATCATAGTTGTAGACCGCTACCGTGGAACCTTCTTCTTGAACCGAATAAAACCACTTTCCATTTGGATGAAAATGAAAATGCCGAGGCCCATCGCCAGCAGGCAATTCCACAAACGGCGGATTATTTGGAGTCAACAAGCCTGAGCTCTGATCGAATCGGTTTATAAAGATCTTGTCTAACCCCAAATCGACATGAAGCACGAATTGACCGCTGGGGTCTGATTGAATCATGTGAGCGTGCGTTCGGTCATGCCCGCTGAACGCAAAGCTACCTGGGGGGGCACTCGCGGCTCGCGTCGGGCCAATTGGACCGTCATCATGAATCACACAAACCGCTGCACCGAGGTTACCATCGTCCTTAACAGGAAAGGATGCAACAGACCCGCCAAAGTAGTTTGCCACAAAAAGCCACTTGCCACTCGGGTGCAGCGAAAGGTAAGTTGGGCCAGCACCACCTGAGTCAACGGACGACAGCAAAGTTAATTGCCCTGTCGTAGCATCAATGGAGTAGGTATTGATCGAACCATGTTTGGCCTCGCCAACTCGATCCGTCTCATTAGCCGAATACATCCTCGTTTTGGCTAAGTTAACACAGAGACAACTCGGGCTCGTCCCAAGCTCATAGAGGCCGTTTGGTTTCAGCGTTCCGTTGGTTCGGTCTACTTCAAAGATATGGATACCACGACCATTTCCCGGTGGCAAATCGACTTGCGTGGGCAGAACATCTTTCAAAGGGGAGCTAAAGGTACCGACGTAGGCAAACAATCGGCCCGAAGGTTCCTCCGCGTGACCAGACTGCGTAAAACCGCCGAGTGTAACGACAGCCATAACAACGACAGCCATAACAAGGTAAGCAGTTGCAGAGACTGCGATGCGGAACAAGTTTGCCATGATTGTATTCATGGATCGTTTCAGTAAAGGTAGGTACGGCGGCAAAATCAGGCAGGTCAGACTTCTCCAGGATACACCAAATCTCGCGTAAATGGTCAACCGCCGCAAACACTTGTCGATATAAACTCGCCTCTCACGGGAAATGCGATCCGAGCCCCATCACGACACGCTGCGGGAGTCGGATTACGTACCACGAGTGTTGCCAAACCAGTAAATGTGCTGACGATCGCACAGCCGGAAACCGTGCTCCCGGCACCAATTAGCAAGCCACGAATTTTGAAGCAGCAATTCTTCTTGCGTGGTCCCACGGGGCATCATCATGACGTTAGACCGATCCCAGCCTTGTAGAACATGCAGATACTCCAAAACCTCTTCGGCATCGAGAATCGAGCCGACCACAAATTTGAGTTGATAATCGGATCTCTCCATAAGTTGCTGGACAATCTCAGGCTGATGACGACGTAGATCATGATTTCGGACCCACTCGTCGGTAGCAAAACCTATCGGAGTGGAGTTGCTAAGTTTTGGGCTGATAGACCACAAATCGCACTCGGCATCCAAATCGACCGTCCCTGCCGTCTCGATGGTAATGTGTTTACCCCGGGCCCTAAGTTCGGCCGTTAGCTCGCAAATTTCGGCAAAGATCATGGGTTCTCCGCCGGTGAGAACCACGTGTTTTGAGGGGAATTTGGAAACTTGATCGATGATTTGTGGCACCGACCATTGATCCCCCTCGGGCTCCCACGACGCATAGCGAGTATCGCAAAACCAGCATCTCAAATTGCAGCCGCTGGTTCGGACGAACACGCTCGGGGTCCCGGTAAGTTTCCCCTCCCCTTGAACACTGTGGAAAATTTCAGAGACACGGATCATGGGAGACTCCCTAAAAGGTTCTGCATTGCGGAGCTTGGCTAAGGAGAATTCTGGAGGAACTGTCAATTAGATCTGTTACGACTGCCTTGAGTTTAGCAGAATATCCCCATTGTTATCTAGTTAGGAGAATCAGAAGAAGTGCCTGGAACCCCATTTCAAGATCAGCTGGAATGTTTTGACAACTCATTCCCTGGACGCGACTACCACATCGAAATTGTCTGCCCTGAGTTTACGTCAATGTGCCCAAAGACTGGCCAACCAGACTTTGGCGTTTTGACCTTTCGATACGTTCCCGACCTAAAGTGTGTCGAGCTTAAGAGCTTGAAGCTCTATTTGCAGAAATTCCGCAACGAGGGAATTTTCTACGAGAACGTTACCAATCGCATTTTCGACGACTTTATCGAGGTCGTGAAGCCTCGGAGCGCCACGCTCGAAAGCCGATGGGGCGCACGGGGTGGAATTACTTCGGTGATCACGGTTTCGCATCAGAAGTCCTAGTATCGCTTTAGAACCGCAGTCTAGCAAAGAGGGCCGCCATGAACACCAGTACGATGCCACCGGTTTTGCTTAGTGGATTCGCTGATGAAGCGGCCAACCAAAAGACGGCGGAGCAGCAGTTCTGCGCCTTTGCCGCGTTGGGCCT
>JALOQS010000167.1 GCA_025459355.1 Pirellula sp. | reverse complement strand
AACGTGCAAATCAATATCACATCCGTTAACGATGCTCCCGCAGGAACTAATAGGACGATTTCTCGAACGTTTGCTCCTGACGTACAAGCCGCCGATATCGTTTTCGCAGAAGCAGACTTTGGTTTCACCGACCCTGCTGAACTGATTGCCAACGTATTGAGTGGTGTCAGAATCACGACCTTGCCTGCTGCGGGGCGTGGTACCCTCAGGCTAAACGGTAATGCAATCACCACACCGGCAATCAATGGTTTTGGGACTGATTACGTCGGATTCGATTTCGCTGTCATAGACAATGGTGGCACGACCAACGGCGGCATCAATGAAGATCCGACCCCAAATCGAATGAGCTTTAGTCTGCTTTCAAGTGACACGACAGGCCCACGGATAACCAACGTCTTTGTTAATTCAACTGCATGGACCAGTACGTTCCGCGACTTTGTTGACCAAGTCAATCCTGGAGTTCTTCCTCTAAGTGCCGATGGTAACGCTCGTGGATACAGAGTATCGATTGGTGCAGGCCAAACAAACGTGCTTCCGTGGGCCAACATCAATCAGATTGTCTTGCAGTTCAACGAAGATGTTGGGGTGAGTCTGCAATCTTTGACCGCAAGCGACTTTGTGATTACTGGGACGAGTGGAGTGAACGCAGACAATAGCCTCGGGGCGATTCCTGTAGTCATCGGGTACAACCCGACGACAGATTACAACCCGACAACTCGATTGCTCACGCTCCGCCTTAACCAATCGATGGCACCATCGAGCCTGCAGCTCTCTATTGCGTCATCGAAAATTCGAGACGTGTCTAACAATGTTCTCAATGGAGAATGGACGGACAATGTAAGTACTCAATCTGGAAACGCAGTCGAAGGGGGCAATTTTGCGTTTTCCATTCACGTTTTACCTGGCGACGTCAATCGATCCAGCAATGTTTCTCCAACGGACTTGGAAGCCATTCCAATCACCAGATTCTACACCCAGGCTGGCTACACAATTTGGGGTGATATCGATGGCAACAGCAACATCAATGCGGCCGATAGAGACGCGGTTCGTCGTCGTTTAGGATCGAGGCGAGTGCCTTAACCTTTTTTAACTTCATGTAACTTTTTAGGAGTTTTTTTATGCTTAGATTTTTATTCACGATATGTACCTTTGCTGCATTAACATGCCAAGTCGCTAATGCGGGTTTGGTCATCACTATCGGCAACTTCGATAAGGATGGTCGAGCAACCATGTCTTCATTTCAAGCGGGAGAGTTGGTTACATTGGGACTGTACATTCATAACTCAAGTGGCGCCAACTTAAGTGTTGATGAATTCACCTTTGGTTTCGACGTTTCTCTCCCTGGCGCTAGCGATTTTTATGATGGAAATAATTCTTCTGCCTTGGAATCGCTTTTTAGCGATTTCGCGATTGAGTCGGTCGCCAATGTCAACAGTGATATTGACAACGTTGTTTTTTCATCATCGGAATTGACGCTTGGATATGATGTGCTCGTTGACTTTTCAATAATAACGAGTTCCATTAACTTTACATCGGGAGGTGATCAGAATTCGGCGGTCCGCATGGCCAATATCTCGTTCCGAACTGCCGCCGATACCCCAGTGGGTACTTATGGATTCAAGTTCAACCCAAACGCTACAGATCTTAACGGAAGTAGAATTAACTTCGTGACGGGGGATCTACCCTTGGCTGCAGGACTGGATGGCAGTTCGTTCAATCGATTCGAGATGTCCGCTGTGCCAGAACCAAGTAGCCTAGCTTTAGGTGCAAGCGTGTTGTTCGTGCTGGGATCTATTAGACGATTTCGTCGTAGGAACGCTGAGGGCAAAACCCTAGAATAGTCTAGAGTTCTGATAGCGATCACACCGACCTCGCTAATTGACTAGCATGCTCGTATCGCTTGCTAACATTCCGGGATGGTGAGTTAGGCATGCTGATTCACCCTCCTGAGGAATTCGGGAGGGGCGACTTTGAGGAACGATTTGGGCCATCTTTCTAACTTCGAAGACGGCCGCAGGCTCAACGGACAAACTTTGGGGAACGGGTCGCGGAAACCAGAACCTATTCCCCCGACAATCTGTTAAAAGGAATTTCGTATGGGGGAACTGTCACATCGATCGGTAACTTGAGTTATACTTGGGAAACGAGCAAGAACAAAACTTCCCAGCGTGTTGGCGGAACGATGAGCGGTTACGGGTTCACTTCACAAAGCAGGGCAATCAACCTTCGTAGCCTAAGTGTCCAGGCTATTGATGCTTCAACGCCCAATGCGAAATTATCAATCGCTGAAGAATTCTCATTGAACCTATCCTTACCCCTTACTGCTTACCCCTTACTGCTTACCCCTTACCCCTTATCCCTTATCCCTTTCGCATGCCAGCTACATCGAGGTGCTGTGGTGCGCACGGCGGTGGGTACCGGTGGCACGATCCACTACTACCATCGCAACGGGCAGTACTCCATCACCGCCATGACTACGTCGACCGGCGAAGTCGAAGAGCGCTACGCTTTCGCAGCCTATGGTCAGCCTACGATCTATAATGCTTCCGGTTCTCCAATTCGCAATCAGCAATCTCAAATCGCCAATCGCTTCACGTATAAAGGCCACGAATGGGACGAAACCTTATGCCTCCATCATTTCCGGGCTCGATGGGTGAGCCCGCTGGCGGGTAGGTTCCTAGGAAGAGATCCGATCGGGTATGATGATGGTTTGAGTCTATATCGGTCGTATATGTCATTGTTCGACTTCGATCCACATGGGACAAATGTGCGACTCAGACGGGAACGGAACCCAGATAGTTTTTGTTTTGAAGGCGACGACATGTCCTTTTTTTCAGTCACTTTAGGCGGCGAAACCGGTATCCGATTAGATTCACTGTGAAATGTTGGGTTGGAGAGCAGGGCAATCGCACGTTAATCCCTTTGAAAACGTGCGACTAAACGCTCTAAGGTATCGTTATCCCATCCGCAGCGCTTACGCTTGCCCCGAATCGAATCTTTCATCGTAGTGTCCCGTTGCAAAATACTCAGAGCCAACCTCTGAAATACCGAAGAAATTTCCGGACCGGTTCCTTTGCGTATTCGACTCGAGTCCTCTATAAAAGTTACATCGAGTACATAGTGCTGACTGTTCTCGCATCCCCAGTGTTGTCGTATCCGTTTGCTAACATCTCGCACTTTGCAAGGAAGACTCGTTATGAATGTCTCCGACGACTCCTCCAGCACTCCATTGATCTCGCGTGAGCGATAAATGCTCCGATCGTTTGAAGTCCGGCCCAATTCGAAAAAACGGAGGAGTTCTTTGGGCAAGGAAGCACGTTGACTTCTCGATACTCCTCACGCCCTCGGTTGATCTCCCTTTTGTGATGACAACGTATGTCTGGATTGTCTTCGTCGAATGCATCGACGATGGCTTTGTTTAACTCTTCTTGAAGTGCGGGTTGATTCCCCTTTACCACCAAAATGAAGTCAGCTTGATTGTCAATAATTGCTTTTGCCGTTTCTCGTTGGCAGTGCATTGCGTCGGCGGTCACCACCGAACCTTCAAGATCAAGAACTTTAATCAACTCCTGGACTGCCGGGATCTCGTTCGATTTTTCGCTAACCGATGTGAGTCCCAGGGTAAGACGCAGTCCGCATGCCCAAGCCGATACCGAATGCAATGGAGATTTCCCCGAAGCCGAATCGAAAGAGCCACGAAGGGTTTTTCCATCGAACGCGATGGTTTCACCCTTGAGACTTCCAGCGATATCAGCGACCCAACTTTGGAGAGCACCGTAAAACTCGATACTGTCCAGCATTGCGAACACGCGGCCAAACGTGTCATGGGAAGGAATACCGTTTTCGAGCTTGATGAACTTGCGTAACCAGTCGATTTTCGTCTTTCCATAACGCTCGACATCGGCCCAGGAGTCCGCACCGCAAATGGTAGCACAAAGGGCAACAAAGATCATTTCGATGAGCGGATGGTTCGCGCCGCGGTCGACTCGCGGGTCTGTAATTTTTTCAAAATGATTGTAAGTTCTTTCCAAGAACGATTTGGCCATGAGCACATTCCTTCGCTTGCATTACGGAAGTTCCCACAATCCAATTTTGCGGGGTTGACGAAGGAACTTCCTACGCAATCATTGGACCGAAACCAGTCGACGTGCGATTGCCCTGACATTTCGCCCCGTCATTTACCGCTTGATGCACATAGATTTCTCGCCGATCCAGTCGCTGTCCATGAAGTGGTTGCGCAATCGTTCGTTCGTTTTGAGCCCATTTATTAGATCGCTTTCGTGCCACCCGCATGTGTTGGTCGTCGCGCTTATTCTTTAAGGCAAACACCAAAGGGGCAGAAAGATCGAACGCAGAAAGAAACATAACTCATTTTTTGCCGTTCGTCCCCTTCTTGCCGTTCTACCACTTCTCGGCTGTGGTTTAAAGTTGTTCGCACTGAAACTTGATGATCCGTGAGGGGCCGCAGAACTTGATTCGGTTGTGCTGCTGTGCCAACACCCATACTGAGCCACTCACGCATCATGCGAGGTCAGACCAACCAAAAACTCGGCGTGGTCCAATATCGGATCATCAAAATACAATCGTATTACCCCCGACTGCTTTAGACTCTCCAGCAGCTTGTGCTCCTCGGCCACGACATGCTGCGCGATTCGCTTTACCTTGGCGGATCTCTGAAAAATGCTGAAGACGATCATGCTGTATATCAGCAACGGGAACAGCGATAATAGCAAACTGGCAAACAATAACGATGGATTGAGATGGAACGATTCCAAACTCGAATTATCCGATTTCAAGGTCACGGCTTCGACGCTGGCTAACAAGTAATGTTTGTAAACCGCCAACACCGGTCCCAACAACATGCCCCAAAAAATAATACAACCGACCAAGCCTGCCAACTGTAAATTCCATCGCGATGGCTGCGCTCGATCGACACACCATTCAAATGTTGTACGAGCCTGGGTTTGCAATTCTTCTATCCCAGTCAATCTCAAACGCGACGGCTCGGGATGGTCTTTGGCCAACCCTCGATCGCCCCCAATACGACTTACACTACGATAAAACGCAGCCTGAACGGGCTCTAATCGATCGTGTAATTGTTGCTCAATCCGTTGTCGAATTCCCTCGTTCAATTCGCGATTAGCGTCGCTGGTAGCTCGCATGTTTTTTGCCCATGCTAGGAACGTTCCAAAAATCGATGGCACACTACCCGCAAACGATAGCAGTAATCGATCCCATGCTCCGCTCGTTACTCCCAACACGGACACCACCGTGCGGTAAGGAAACCAAATCAACCCGGTCTCCGTAACGAAATGAGCTCGCATTCTCGATCGAATTGCCGCTTGCAAGATCGTTGGTGAACCGAGAACTGCTTCGAGTGCTTGCCCTGGAACCGATTCGGCCTCCGATTGCAGACGACGCATCGCTTGCGCGAGGGTTGGGATTTGGCTGTGCAAGACTGCCGCCACTTTGGTCTTGAGTCGTTGCTCCGCAGCGGCCAAGCGGTTAGTTCTGGTGGCGGCCAATGACTCCAGCGACTCGCTCGCTAACCTTGAATAGATTAATGATTGCAGCCGTCGGGATGCCCGCCCTTCGTCTCCCGTCGCTTCCCAATCCTCGACTAATATCGGGGGCAAAAAACGAGTCTCAGGTGCAAGACGTTGTAATGACGATTTAAACGTTTCCAGATCTTTCGCAAGAGATTCCGTAGGGACACAATCGGATTCCGTATTCCACTCATTGACTTCGAGTCTCGGCACGCAATTTACGACCGGGATGCAGATCGCTCCTTCGGTAAAGAGTGCTAAACTGCCTAGTATCGCTCCACGCAATTGATCACGACGCACGACCAAGAGCTTGACCGGCGACAACGACATGGCTTCCTTAGCAATGCGTGCAGCATCGCGATCGTCATCGGTAATCCCCGGGGTATCCAGCAGCATGTAAGGCTGACGCAACGGAATCATGGATTCCGATTGACATGGGATATAGATCTCTTTTTGGTTGTCGAGCCCCTCGGGTACGTGCGGCCCGATCCAATACATCTTGGTAGTGGCTTCGTTTGATAAAACGCCACTGGGTAAAAGAGCGGCCACGCTTGCGTTCTTAATAAACTGCCGAGCGACCCACGTCTTACCTTGTCCTTTGGCTCCCACAATCGCAAGGCTAGGAAGATCGGTTCCTCGCGAGTTAACAATCGATTCGCATTGTGTGCGAAACTGGACGCATAGTTCGTTGATTTGATCGCATATTGGGCCTCGTCCGATCAAAGATAGCGAAGATTGTTCTATTCGGTTGGCCAAGTAATGGAACGAATGCATTATGCTGGGTTTCTTAACGAGTTGATCAACGATTGTATTTTTCTTATCGCACCCTGATTGAGATGCACCGACTGGGTCCCATTCGCCGCGGCCTGAGAAATCATATGCGTCGTAGAACTGCGTCCACCGCGCGGAATGGAACTGATAGGAACCCTTCGCTTTTTCGAGTCGAAATCAACATCGATTGGTTCCACTTCGCTTGGTCGGTCCATGCCTAGTTCATCGCACAAGACCGCCACCAGATCACCATACTGCTGCCAAGCGGCTTCGGATTCGGCAATCCTGGGCATAGAATCGCCACTGAGAAGCGCGATCCCGAGTCCCGCCAACCCGGCTCCCAAAAGCTCCTTGAGTGAAGCGAACACCAAAACGCTGGAGCCACCGAAATCGACTGGCAAAGCGATGACGGCCACGAGAGGCGCGAACAATACGGCAGCAGGTGCAAGCCCCGTGATGAGTCGGCGTTTCCATGGCATACCGCTCCAAAGTTTGGCGGTGTAAAGATCTAGGTCCTGGGTATCGAGGGAGATTTCACTCTCCTTTTGGAAGCGATCGATACCATTCTGAATTGCGCCGAGAAGCGTTTCTCTATGCTGCTTGGCGTTAACTCCCTGGTCCGAATCGAGTTCCCAGTAACCAGCTCGATCCATTCTCTCCAGTGCCTTCAGAAACAGTTCTGCCGTCACAATCTTGGCATCATCTCCTGAAGTCCATCGACCGCGAATGTACTGAACCAGACTCTCGGTCTTTCCTGTAATCCACTCGGGAAATCGCAACCATTGTGAGACTTGGGAAACTTGTTCTTTTCCGAATTCCCCGATGCGAGCGACCCATCGCCCGGGTGTCGCCCACCAAGGTGCGGTGCGCTCCAGCGATTGCGAGATCTGTGCAACAATTTGTTTCGACGCTTGCAACCTCAGATCGTAAGGTGGACTGGGATCGCGAGAAAACTCCAAGCACGCTTGAGCTAGCGACTGTCGCATGACATCTCGACGTCTTCGCAGCTCCTCGGTCTTTTTCGTGATAAAGTTGAGGGCCTCGTGCAGGTCCGACTGAATACGAGATAAATGGGAATCGATTGACCCATCGAGAAGTTGAGATTTGTCAAGTTGCGAACCGATGTTTAAGAGCCAAGCCTCGTCTGGAACCGATTGAGGTGGTTGGCAAGCTGGTGTTTGATCTATTCGAAAAAACAGAGGTAGCGAGGTTCCGTCAGAACCGTTTGAGTGACTGGCTGCGGTCCAAGAGGAGGGGAGCATTGGAATGCGTTCCCGGTCCAAGGGGCCTTCGAAACTATACGCCATATAAACGCGACTCAAATCTGCGGTGCCGTAAAGCTTGGAAATCTCTGCTTGAATCTCCTCCGTCCGATATCGTCGGGGAACGCGATTCACCGCTGCGATCTGAGGTGTGCCGGGCATGCGTTCTTTTAACAAATGAATGAGCCGACTAACCTTTTCATCATGCATGGCATTGGCAGGTAGCACGATGACAAATGCTGAGCAAAAGGGTGACACTTTGGCTAGCAGTTCGAGTCTCTTCTGGGCCACCGACTCGACAAATTCCGCCAACCGATCCCTGGTGATCGACATATCGTTAGTCGGCAGAAGCCCAGTCTGAATATCGGGGCAATCCATTAATGCGATCCCCCAGCGGTCCAGAGTGGAATCAAAACCTATAAGAGGTGATTCCATGGCCAAGTACTTTTTCACCGTTCCATCGGCGCGCTTGGTCTCACGCTGATCGATGGCATTGTACTGTTCCCTGGATCGTTCCGGATCGGGATCTAGCAATTCCAGCGGTGCATCGAATACCGCGTTCAATCGAGCTTGAATGCTGTCCCATATCAACGCGATTGACCTCCAGCATTCGGGCAACCATAACACGAATCGATGGGTTCCCTGTTGATTGGAGGAACCGATGAGAACGCGAGCTCTATTCGACTGATTTAGAAATGTGGAAACCAATGAGCTTTTACCTGCGTTTAGCAATCCCAACACAGCGAGAATCGGCGCGCTGGGAGCGTCGCATAGCAAGAGCGTATCGGCGATGGCTGCTGAGACGGAGTCGGCCACCCGCGATTCCTCGCCACCCAAAAAACGGATTGCATCCACGATTCCGAGTGCGGATTTCGAATCAGAGTTTCGAATTGGATTCTCACCCAAAGTGATGACACAATGCTCCAGGGAGCTGCCAGCTAAAGACTGCTGGAGCGATAAAAGGTCCTTATCTTTCCACTCGGTAGAACTCGAACGCTTCAAGTTTATCGAACAATAGCAAATCTCGCATGAACCAGAAACTCACGGTTAAGCCAGTTCCACTCACGTTTCTAATGCTCTTTCTGGTGCTCGGACCCGTCGGGTTCGGGGTTTTTCTCTATTTTAGTACGGAACATTTGGGGGAGCCCCCTTTGCCCGTGGAAATCCAATTCTCAACCCAATGGGTCAATTCTGAGAAATTAGGGGAGCGGTTGGTCCCTTGTATCAAGATTCGCAATACTTCCGATCAAGCTTGGAAAAAACTTTCCGTGGGGCTTAACGAGCAGTTCTACAATCTCGGGGGGATGGAGGTCGCGGCATCCTCGGAGGTGTCGGTCCCACTAGAATCCTTTATTTCTCGCAACGGCAGCGTCCGATTCCCGGTAGGCAACCGACCCATCAAACATGTTATCGTTTTCGCACAAATTCATACAGGCGCCCGAGGGGTGAGCGAATTCAAAATCGATCCGCCTAACGAGTCGACTCCAACCGATTGGTTGAGTCCAATCTCAAAAGCGACTTTGAAGTAGTAAGTAGTAAGTAGTAAGGGGTAAGCAATAAGGGGTAAGGGGTAAGGGGTAAGTAGTAGGGGGGAAGGGGCGTGAGGTATACGATTCCGGTGCACCGTTAGATGCGACAAACGGAGCGGCCCGATGGTCGCTTTATCAGTCCACGCATTTCGAGCACGCTAATCGTCGAAAGCACTCGGGGTATGGGCAAACCTGACGATTGAACCACCGCATCAATATCCATGGGTTCAGACGCGATGGACTGCAAAACCCTTTGTTCCATTTCGTTCAGTTGCAGTTCTGCCGGATGCTTGATCTGTACTCCCTCGCATACATCGACCCCTTCGACCAACGGGCCTAAATGCTCGAGAATTTCTTCCGCGTCGCATACCAACGTTGCACCGTCCCTAATTAGCTGATGACATCCCTTGGACATCCTGGACGTAACAGGACCCGGAATAGCGAACACCTCGCGGCCTTGCTCACCCGCGTGTCGTGCGGTGATGAGAGAGCCAGAACGGTCCGCTGCTTCAACGACTAGGACGCCCAAACTCAAGCCACTGATGATCCGATTTCTTTGTGGGAAAACTCCCGCTTTCGGTTTTGCAAACGGATGGGTTTCGCTGATTAATGCTCCCGTCTGTGCTATGCGATCGGCCAATTCCTCGTGCTCGGGTGGATAGATATCCGTGACACTGCTGCCCAACACGGCAATCGTACGTCCGCCGACACTCAAGGTGCTCTCGTGGCATACTCCATCAATCCCTCTCGCCAATCCACTGATCACGGTAATGCCTCGCATGGCGAGTCCTTTGGCGAATCGCTCCGCCATGGTTCGGCCATAGTGAGTGCAGTGGCGCGTGCCCACCATACCGATCGAGATCGCATCACGTTTCTCAAAACTACCTCGAACAAATAGCAACAACGGCGGATCTGCAATCTCGGACAACAACCGGGGAAAATCATGGTCGCCAGGAACAATGATCTGCACCGAATGAGCAAGGCAATGTTCATAGACACGCTCGTGCAGATCGCTACGAGATGCGTCTCGAATAAGTGTTGATAGTTTGGGGCCAATTCGTTTGACCTTACTCAATTGTGATTGAGAGGCTTTCAGCACATCGGTCGCGCTGCCAAAATAATCAACCAGCGCGGCTAACATTCTGGGGCCGATTCCATTGACGAGCGATAAGCGGATGTAAGCGTCTCGATCTTCTTGGGAAACCGAACGCAATGGAACTATCGGAACTTCGAATTCGTCGTGATCTTCAAAGCATGGGCCATCAGCCCCCTCCAGTTCGTGATCGTCCTGTTCTATCTCAGATAAGTCAAAATCGAGTGGCAAGGGAGGAGTAAATTCGTTGTCGGGCATCGTAGTGGCCTATGGAACGCAAATTAGGAATTTCAACTCAGATGATCTTCGCCCCATTGTAACCGTTTAAGTCTCGGAGTCTCGTCGCCCACAAAGTTTTGAAACTTGGGAAATTGAAGGAATTTACTGAAGAATAGGGGATTCACGTTCCGTTTGCCGCGAAATCCTCGCCCCTCAGTGGCACAGTTTTGTCTCCCACGATTACAATGGCGGAGGAACGGCAAACGCATTCGGAGATTACCATGCATACACACGAATCAGATGATATTTTGTTTGGGATGCTCAAACAACTTGAGATCGATTTTCAAAAGCCTCGCGAGGTGAATTTTTACTTCGTATTCAAAAACCAAGCCGATGCGGACGGTGCTGCTCAAACGCTGCAACAGAAGAATTGGAGTATCGATCGCTTCACCATCGACCCACCTTGGTGGAAGCGACTCTTCGCGAAAGCAACCTGGTGGATATCGGTCACGCGAGAAATGCGACTTGACGAACGCGAAGTGAAAGCGATCACGACCGAGTTTCAAAGGATCGCAGAATCGTTTAATGGGGAATATGACGGGTGGGAAGCAAACGTTGCCGATGAGCAAATTGATCACGACGAATTATCTCGACTTTAGCAAGGCGGTTCAATCGTGTCCTAGTCGGGACGAGTCTGAGCATCTGAACGAATGAATTGCGGTGTACCGTGAACAAACCAGAAAAACAGGCTCGTTTTTCCAGGTGAACATAAATTGTTAGGTCTGACGTTACATAAAAATGAGGTTAAACTAAGGCGATAGATACAAAATCACGGTCCACTTAAATCAAAACACACCCAATGAATCTCGAACAACGTCTGCGCTGCTCACTGGAAAAACTGAGAAGCTGTGACAGGATTGAGCAGATAGACATGATCTGTTCAGCCTTTGAGGAAAGCTGGAAGAACGGAACCCAACTCAGCATTCGCGAATGCGTCAGTTGGGCCGCACCAGCTTATCAGCGAGATATGCTTTACGAACTGATCTTGGTCGAAAAAGAATGCCGCGAGTTTCATCCACCACCGACGGTCGAAGCTCCTAACGAGTTCTTGATGTTCGATTCCAGACTCGCTTCGGCCGGGACCACGGAAAACTTTGCCAACGACACAATCCGTACGGAGTCGACGCCTTATCAGATACCTTTGTATATCGATCGATTTGCGATCCATCGCTTTTTGGGCCGAGGTAATTACGGAGACGTGTACGAAGCGGAGGACGTGAGTGCCCATCGACGTGTTGCTATCAAGGTGGCGACTGATGCGAACAAGGCTCAGCGAACTTATGCAAAGGAGGCCGAGAACGCAAACAAAGTTACCCACCCAGGAATTGTTCAAATCTATGAAGTGGGAGCGTGGCGTGGGCTTGAATATCTCGTTTCAGAATTGATCCATGGCGAGCCGCTCGGAGGGTTTTGCGCAGCGCAGAATCTTAATCCTATAGGTTGCGCTCGGATCGTGTCTCAGATTGCCCTCGCCATGGCCGCGGCTCATTCCCGAGGGGTTGTTCATCGCGATCTCAAGCCTTCGAATATCATGATCGAAGTCACCGGTCTCGTAGAGCGCGAGACGTTGCATGGACATATTGACGATCCTTTGTTTCAACATCATAGAGTCCGAGTGCTTGATTTTGGGATAGCCAAACTCGATGGTCGAGAAACGAAGCTAACCCGAGACGGCGATTTGCTGGGAACCCCCCATTACATGAGCCCTGAACAAGCGTCCGGCCGAGCGGATTCGCTTGACGGACGATCCGACATCTACTCGATGGGTGTCGTTCTCTTTGAATTGCTAACGGGCAAGCTGCCGTTTGAAGGTTCCGAAAGTGTAGTCATTCACTCCATTCGAACGCTCAAGCCACCGAGTGTGCGAACGATTCGACCTGACATTCCCTCCGCGCTGGAATCCATTTTGAGCCGCTGCCTGGAAATTGATCCGGCCAATCGTTATCAAACGGCGAAAGATTTGTCGAATGATCTCGACGCTTGGGTCGATGGTCGCAAGCCTCGTTTCTTCGCGTATGACGAACGACGAAAAGTTGCAATCCGTTTGGCGTGGACAGCGGCCGTTTGTATTTTGATCGGCGTAGGTGTTGCCGCGTTCAAGTTTGTGTCAACGGTGAATGATCAAAGTCGGCTCATGAGCAACGCTCCACCATCGAACCAGATTGAGCCCAAGGCGTCTGCGGCGTCACTTTCGAATTGGGTGCGACAGGGGAATCTCAGCGACCTTGCGAGATGGTTGCAGAGAACCAAAGAGCCATCGAGCAATCTCATTTTGTCTGAAATCGACGAGCTTAGACTAGCCGCCGACTTAAACGAGGTAGAGACTGATCGTCTTGAATTTCTTCGAGTTTGCATTGCCGAAGACAGTCCGAGTGGGGCTGAGAGAATCGAGGTCGGGCTTGGTTTCTTGAATTCTTTGGAGTTGTCACAATTCGATGCTATCGAGAGCTTTCTCAACGTTGCACCAACTTGGATGCTTGATTTATTCCTTTCGCTCCCTGTGAGTGATTTGGATGATGCCAAACGACAGTATCTTTATCGAGGGGTAGCGAACCAATGCAAATCAAAGGGTGATGGGGAACGGATTTTGCAATTGCTTAAAGCGAGCGAAACCCCAGAATTGCCTTATGTCGTATCAGCCATGGTCGATACGGCGAAACAGCACGTGATGTGGCAATCCAAAATCAGAGAATTTTTTTATGATACCGTTCTAAAGCCGACCGAATCAAACACGGAGCTCGATCATGCTGGGCGTTGGAAGGCCAAGTGTGCGTTGGTGGCATATGGCTTAGGGGAGATGGACATCGTCGACGATGTGTTAGGCGTTTCTCAAACACCGCAAGCTCGCAATTATTTTTTATATTGGTTAAGTCACACCGGACTACCGTTAGATCGTCTCGCGGATCGCATGGAGGAGTACCGAGATGACTGGCGTTCGACCGGTGTAATCGCTGCGGTCAATCTCCTGCCGAAAAAGATGCTCACGCCCGCTTTACAGGAAGCATGGACGAATCGATTTCAAAGATGGTATCGAGAACATCCATCCGCCAATGCACGTTCCGCGATAAGATCATTGCTCCAAAAGTGGGGGATGGAGCAGTTCGTTTCGGAAGTCGATTCTTTGCCTAGGTATCGACAGGTTGACGCCAGCCGCAATTGGTACATAAATTCTCAAGGGATGCAGATGAACATCATCCGCGGCCCGGTCGAGTTTATGTATTTAAAAAATCCGATAGAAAAGACCCGAGTCAGAAAGATGAGGATCGACTATTCGTTTGCCTATTCGGACCAAGTTGTGAGTGAGATACAGTTTGCCCGCTTTCGCCCCGAGCGATTCCCCAATCCAACGAATAAACCAGCAGTAGGAATCGATTACTTTGAAGCGATCGCTTATTGTGATTGGCTTTCCGCTCAGGATGGATTGGATAAAGGAGAATCGATATCGTGGATTGATGCGACAAATTTTAATCTAAAGTTTCTCCCCGGGGGCTATAGACCTCCTGCGACAGAAGAATGGGATTACTTTGCGCGAGCCGGTACGATCAGTAGTTTTGATTACGGGGAGAAGGACTCAGAATACTATAAAGCTATCGAACGTGGGTTGTACTTTGGGCCCATTTGTCATGATCATACAGGTGATCCTTACTTGGAGTGGTCGTTGCCTGGTACCATGGAAAAAATTGACTCGGAAGTGAAGTTTGATACGAAGATGCATGGACTGTGGACGAGGTGTCTGGTGGTGCCAAGCTATACTCCTCGGATACTCAAGTCCAACCATGCAGGGAATACGGCACTCCGTGTTTTTGTGATCGTTAAGTGAGATCGGTAAAAAGGCATATAATCCCGGAAAGGTATTTATGTGCCGAGGTGATCTTGTAGGTTCGTGCGAGTACAAATGCGTCAAAGGAGTGTACACGTTGGTTGGTGGCACGGCCCCATGATGATACGTATGTGAACAAACATTTGGGGCCTGCAACACGCCAGGAACCAATGCGCTCGCTTTACCAATACCGATCGATAGTACCCATCAGCAACCCACCTCCTCCTTCATCGACGACACGCAGGCTAACCGGCGAGTCATTCTTTTGACTGAAAGCACGACCACTGGCGGGGCAAGATTTTCGTTCGCTTCGGCCGAACCGACAGGACCGGTTTATAAACAGGACCGGTTTATAAATGGTGTTCAATCGCGGGGATGTAAGCCTTGGATAATGAGTGGTCGGAGATACTTTTGCTGAAACCGAAACCAGCACCAAATGTTCTGGGACGCATTGATACCTCAGGGGATCC
>JALOQS010000442.1 GCA_025459355.1 Pirellula sp. | reverse complement strand
TTGGAATTTGGCATCGTAATCCTTTAGAAGTTTCTTTTGCGGGGGGCTTAACCGTTACGAGGGCGAAACAGGTTTGCGTTCAGGTATCGAAGGGCGAGTCATAGTACGGGTCAATCAGTGGTTTGGTTGGAGTATATCGGTTAAGGGTTGGTTTCTCAAGGAAACGGGAAATGCGGTTCCCGGAATTCGCCGCCCCAAAGGCCCCAACCGACAGTTTGATCAAAGGAGCATCCCAACCCGAAGTGTAAGCGAGGGACGCCCATGGAGGTCTGGTAACCATCCAGGAGCAGGCGATCTCAATTCGGGATTAGGGCGCGAATCTTTGGGAAAACCAGTAAAAGCGTGATTTTCAATGGCAGTTGATCAACATGAGCCCAGGCGTTACAATTTGGAGTACAGCACGCACCCGTGGCGCAATTGGATAGCGCATCGGTCTTCGGAACCGAGGGTTATAGGTTCGAATCCTATCGGGTGTACTCGTCTCATCCTGCGAACTTTAGGCACCACACCAGTTCGCGGATTTAGAGGTTTTCTCATGCGGCGACCGGAACGCTGAAATTTCCAATGCTTTGGGTGCTTTTGATTTTCTGGCCCTACGTGGCCACGCTCTCACTTTTCTTACCGCGAGCCAATTCTCCGGATGTTGCTTCCGTCTGAACGGAATTTTCTCCCGCGAACTATCGCGCTCTCTTTTTTGTAAGTGGTTGCTTGTTAGAACGCCGATTGCTTCCGACCCACCGAACCCGACCTCAAACTAGACGACTGCTGGGTTAACAGCGGGGCAGATACCGGGTTGCTTGTACCAATGAGTTACCGGCTTAACTCGGCGGATGCTTGCCAACAACGATCCAGAGCGATCTCACCTCAACCAATTGCGGTCGATTCATGCGCAGCACGTTGACTGTAGCGATACCAATATCGGTCAGTCCGACGATCACGGTACTGTTCACCGACCAATCAAAGTGATCAAGCCAGCTATCGCGCTGTGGGTGGAATAATCGCGCTTCGGCTCCCTCATCCGTGAGCCCATTGACTCGATTGGCCTTGTGTCGATTGCAAGTAGGACAAGCAAGGCAGAGGTTTGCGAATTCTGTTTGGCCGCCAAGCGACAACGGATAGATGTGTTCGACTTCAAAGGTGACAACCGTTAGCGCTTCGCTTGACTGACAATAGGCACATCGCTGCAAGAAGTGGGCACGAACACGTCGCCTGAGCTCGACAGGAATGTAGACGCTCAAGACAATTCCTAATTTTCTATCCGATGCAGCGTTGCAGCCGCACGAGCTTTCACGAGATTAAGTTCGTCAACTTGCGTCAACAGAATGTCGAGTTCCTTCGCTTCTTCGTTAGAGAGCTTCCCTTCAACATTCTTTGTAAGAAGATCGTCCAACCGTGCTTGGTTCTTGGGTGCCAGTGCCATGCTGGCTAAAGCCGTCAATCCCTCGGCGGTAATCATTAGGCTTACCTCATTTGGCATTTGTTGTATCTCCTTTTGCGATCTTTTTGCATAAGTATACAAATTAAGGGCAAGTGATTCCACACGAAAATAGTGGCTGCCCCCGACCGATGAAAAACTCCTGTTAGCTAACTAGCTTGGAAAAGGCAGGGTTTTCTTCAACCCCTTCCAAATTTTCCGTTGCTTGCTCCAGTCGAGCGTTTTGGCGATGGGGCGGATGTCGGCTTCTTTGATCGGATCGCGGCCTTGGGTGGTCCTGGGCAAGAATAGGATCTCTTCTTGGATGTCGGGAGCGAGGTTGTCCATCCACATGATTTGAGTCATTCGCGTCGTCGAGATCTGGCCGAAGTGGGCGAGTTCGGATTGGTTGATGATCGCTCCACTTTGAACCAGCCGGAAGCAATGGTGGGCTAGGGCGAGCAACCTGCGTTCTCCGATCCGACAAGGTTGGCCAGAAAAAGTGGTAGGAGGGCCATCAATCTAAGCATCGTGTTTTATCCGATCAATTGTTCCGTATGGTTTATCGGTTACCGGACAAGGTATAAGGTGGCTCGCGAAGACCAGCGCGGGTAGGCAATCACTCCGAAGAGTTTGCTTTAAATCGCTCAACCTGTTGCTCGATCGACTTGCGGATCAAATCAAGCTCTTCGGTGGTCAAGCTTCCGGTTGCTTTGAACATCTTGGTAAAGCCATCGAAGCCTTCCGCAGAACTGGGTAAACCAGCGTTTCCATCTTTGTCTTCGCCAATCGCAAGCGGCTTGTCGTCGGTCGCATTCAGAATGCAGAACCAGGGGACTCCACCAGCCTTGGGACTCAACGATGTCATGAGTTCCTGAGCACCAAAGTTGTTGTCGACATCGATCTTCACATCGATAAACTTCTTCTGGAACAGTGCGTGTATCTCCGGTTCTGCCATCCACTCTTCAAGCTGCTTGCAGGGGCCGCACCAATCCGCGCCAAAGTGCAGGAAGATAAACTTCTTCTCTTCTGCCGCTCGCTTTTTACCGGCCGCAAGAATGTCGTGAGCGGAACCAGTGATGGATTCAATCGACTTACCTTCCAATAGCATGTCGATAGCCTTTTCTAGCGTTGCGCCGCGCAGGTTAGTAGCAACGTGTTTCCCTTGCTTGTCGATCAACAGTGTCGTTGGATAGGCTTCGATCGAGTACTTCGTCGCAAGTTCGGATTCTGCATCGGTGACGTTCTGCCAAGCTAAAGGCTTCTTGTCCAGAAATTTTTTGAGCGAATCGGAATCGTCGGCGGCTACTCCGAGGATCTCGAACCCTTTTGCTTTGTACCTCTCGTGAAGCTCGGTCAACTTCGGCATGGCAGCCACGCAAGGCCCACACCACGTTCCCCAAAAATCAACCAAGACAACTTTCCCTTTGAAGCTAGCCAGGTTAACTGCTTCGCCGTTCGCCGGTGATTGTATTGCCTTCGATCGTGAGGTCGACAATCTCCTTGAACGGCTCAGCCATTAATTGACTTTCGGCCAGCATCTCTTCAATCATGCGTTTGTTATTGAAACCATCGAAACGCCACTCGTTGCCCTTCTTGACGAATTGCAGATACCCCAGTGTCATTCCATCCACGCCACCATCTTGACCTGCCATTTCAGGCGGCGCTTTGGCAACGACTTGCAGTTCAGCCTGCTCTCCCTCAATCTCGAATACTCCGATTGCGAACGACTCGGGAGCCATCAAGATCTTTGCTGAAAGCCCCACCATCTCCTGCGTCGCTTCGCGACGTTCGTTTTGTGGAATACACGCCAAGAGTTTTTGCTCAATCTCCTCAATGGAACGAAGAAGTTGCTCAGCTATTCTTTCCTTATCGCCGATGCCAGTTGGCATAAGCCCGTCCATCGAGACTTTATCCAAGCCGAATCCTAAGACCATC
>JALOQS010000013.1 GCA_025459355.1 Pirellula sp. | reverse complement strand
TTGCAAGCGGAATCGAACACTCGTTTGATATCGCTGAAAAATCTACAAGAAGCCGTAACGGAAGCGAAGAAGAACAACACCGAGATTCCTGAAGAAACGTTGTTCCTCGGTGGTCTCACTCGCGTAGAAAATGTTTATGTTTACCCAGAGCGTAACGACATCGTTATCGCTGGCCCGTCTGAACCGTGGACCGTTGGCGCGAACGGCACCGTCGTCGGAACGAAATCAGGACGACCAATTGTTCTGTTGGACGATTTGCTCAGCGCGATGAAGACCGTTCACAACGCTCGTCGCACCGGCATCTCGGTATCCATTGAACCAACCGAAGCAGGCGTTGTTCGTTTGAACCAATTGCTCTCCCAAGTTCGCGATACCAACCAAACGAACTGGAAGAAACTTGAAATGGCGATGTGCGAAGCGTTTGGTCCTCAACAAATCAAATTGGAAGGGGTCAGCTCGGATAGTCATATCGCACGCATCATCCTCGCGGCGGATTACAAGATGAAGCTTTACGGCATGAATCTTGCCAAGGCTCCTGTGAGTGGCTTGCCAAGCTATCTCGAAATGATTCGCAAGTCCGCCACCAAGGATGTACAGTCTCGATGGTGGATGGCTTGTGATTACACATCCATCGAGCACAGTGCAGATCGGCTAGCCTGGAAGATCACCGGACCTGGTATCAAGACCATGACGGAACAAGAGCATTTCGGAGCAGATGGCTCTGTCAAAGGTGCCGGCAAAGCAGATCCGATTGCCAAGAAGTGGGCCGACACGTTCACGTCAAAGCTTGATGAGCTGTCCGTGAAAGATCCCGTATTTGGTCAACTACGCAACGTCATGGATCTCTGTGTGGTTGCGGCCATCATCGAAGCGAACCGTCTCCAAGACTTGGCATCCTGCGACCTATCCTCGATCTTGGGTGATAACGCTGTGGTTGAGACCGCGAAACTAGACGTTCCTAAGGCGTTGGATCCACAATGCAGTTTCGTTCAATCCGCACGTGGCTTTGTTGTTGCTGCTAGTGGTGGCGTTCTCGTCGATTCCTGGCAAGTAGCCGCGACAGCGAAACCATCCGACAGTGTTGCCAGAGTCGATGCAGCTAAGGAATGGAAGAACACTGGCAAGGTTTGGCAATAAACGACCTCGCTGGGTGCCTCTCATTGGTTGGCCTCTCGCAGGTCGGCCTCTAACTGGGGACCACATCGAAATCCAATCAAACGACCGGCTACAACCGGTCGTTTTTTATTGAGAGAACCACAGAAACTACGGACGCTGTGGGGGGCGTGTTTAGTTATCTGGGCCGTCCTCATTTATCTGGGCCCGCAACGATCAGAACATTGCTTTCGATTACGGTTTGCTGCCAAAGCATACGATCGACCCCTTTTCGGTAGCGATCACCAGCTTGCCATTGGATACGGCTGGTGATGCCAAGATTTGACCAGAGAGTTGATAAGACCAAACCTCTTTTCCGGTCTCCAAATCGAGGCCATAAACTTTTCCGTCAGATGAGCCGATCCAAACACGATCACCGCAGATGACCGGGGAACAATCAGACCGCTTGCGGAGGAGCGATTCCCATTTGACTTGTCCGTTAGCAGCATCGAGAGCCAGAATTCTGCGATTGCGGCTCGGCACCACCACGGTTCCTTTGAGGGTTTGGCCGTCGGTCTGTGCGGTGGTCGCGGGTGAGCTACGAACATCGAGTCCGAGCGATGGATCAGGCGTGTAGCTCCAAACCTTTTCTCCCGTTTCGACACGGATTGCGTACACGGCGCCCGGTTGAGTGGGAATAATCACGATATCGCCGATAACGTTGGGCGTGCTCAAGGTCGGCGACATCAGAGGAATCGGTGTGCCTAGAGACTGTCCGTTGGAGATGTCGACTTTGTGGAGCTGGCTATCGCAGCCACCCAGAAAGGATAGATTCTTCCAAACCGAAGGAGATGATTTGAGTTGATCTCCTGTCTCATAAGTCCACTTTTGTTTTCCCGTTTCGAGCTCCAAGCAAACCAGCGACCCGTAGTCGCTCGCGTACAACACCTCTGTCCCGAGGATGATGGCACCGTTAACCATGGGCTGCTCGGTTTCACGCGACCAAATTTCTTTTCCAGTCAGATCAAAGCAATATAGGTTGCTATCGAAGTCTGCGACCACAATTCTATCGTTGGTGCACGCGGCTGGCACCACGATACCTTGCTTCAGTTTATTCTTCCAAGCCAGCTTGCCCGTCGCCAATTCGATAGCGTAGAGCGTCCCTTTAAAGTCACCGACAACCACCAGTCCATTCACGATGGCAGGTGTCGCCTCAAAGCCCTCCTCAGGCTTTTCGGTTTTGAATTCCCAAAGCGAGGCCGGCACATCGGGCAACGAGCCTTCAGCGACACCAGTGCCGCTGGGATTGCCACGCACAAACGGCCAATCGGCACCGGTGCATCGATCTGATAAAAGAGCGATGGAAAACGAGGGTACCGAACAAACCGCCCAAGCCACAAAGAGTGACAATCGAAGTCTTTTGCTAGTACCAGTTCGTGAGAGAGTCCTAAAAAATCTTCGCATGTTCGTTTGGTTTATGGTTGAGATTGAGAAACGATTGCTTGGTGCCTCAGGATTTGATCGGAGGTACCTCGTGCACAACGAGCAGATTGTGCGTGTTAACGAGGACGCCGGTTCCCGTTACGTAAACCACGCGATCACCGGGGACAAGCATGCCACGGGCAACGCCCCATTGGGTCACTTTTTCGATCAGTTTCTCAGGGTTTTCTAGATTTTCAACATGATGGGGCATGATCCCCCAAAACAAAGTCATCCGTCGTAGAACCGCATCGGAGTCGCTGACCCCCAAGGTCGGGATGTAGTTCCGTTGCTTGGCTTTCACCCAAGCCGTCCCGCCGGTATGGCTGACCACGACGACGAGTTTGGCGTCGATCGCTTCGGCAATGTTCGCAGCGTTGTGAGTCACAGCGGAGGTTACCGGGTGCACGCGACTTGAGAAGCGGGTTTTGGATTCGACCGGTTGCGATTTCAGAAGTACTTCGGTGCGAATCATGATTCGGTTCATGGTCTCTACCGCTAGCACTGGATAGTCGCCAATGGCGGTTTCACCGCTCAGCATACAGGCGTCAGCGCCGTCAAGAATAGCGTTTGCGACGTCACTGGCTTCGGCGCGAGTCGGTCGTCGATTGTGGTGCATGCTCTCGAGCATTTGCGTGGCGACGATGACTGGCTTTAGTTTTTCGCGACAGATACGAATGATCTTCTTTTGAGCAACAGGAGTATCTGCGACATCGATTTCGACACCCAAATCCCCACGAGCGACCATGACACCGTCGGCAGCATCGACAATGGCCTCGAGTTCCTCGAGGGCTTCACGCTTTTCGATTTTGGCAATCACGAGCGCCGAAGCGTCCATGGATGCCAACAAGTTTTTCAGAGACAAAACGTCTTGTGCCGTTCTCACAAAGGAGAGGCTGATAAAGTCGATATTGTTTCGCGCCGCCCACAGTGCATTGTCCACATCCTCTGGACGCATAGAGGAAACGGAAAGAGAAGTACCCGGCAGGTTGATGCCTTGCTTTGAGCGAATCGTACCTTTCACGGCAATTTCGCAACGCACGGAATCCTTGAGCTTTTCGACAACTTGCATGCTAATCATTCCATCGGCGAGCATGACGCGATCGCCGAGTGACAATTCATCGATCAGTCGGGTGTAGTTACTGGTTAGCTCTCGATCGTTTGATGGTGTATCGCCTCGAACAAAAGTAACTTGGTCACCGATTTCCACGTCGAGAGGTTGGTCGTTGAAAAGTTTTCCCAAACGAATTTTTGGTCCAGCCAAATCTAAAAGAATGCCGACGTGAAAGCCGGCCATTTCACCAGCTCGCACGATTTTGCTGCGCATCCGCTCATAGTCGGCTTGAGTACCGTGAGCCGCATTGATGCGAAAGACATCAACGCCATGTTCAATCATTTCGGCCAGCGTCGCTTCATCTTCGCAAGCGGGACCGACCGTGGCCACAATTTTGGTTCGAGCTTCGTTCAAAGAATTCCGTGTCATAGCGTACCTGCGAATGGGAGAATCAAAAATGGAGTGATGTAACGAACGTTTTGTAAATACAAAAGGACTAAGGAACCAGCACTAGTTTTCCAGCCAGAGCGCCACTCTTTTGAATCGTGTTCGATTCCTGAAGTTCGTGGGCGACTCGGGCCTCAGAAAGCTTGAGGACGCGATCGATTTGAGCACGAATCGCACCAGAGCGGAGCCAATGATTTAGATCCGATGCGGCAACCGATTGCTTCTCGGGTGGTTCATTGAACATAGCGAAGCCAAATAGAGAGCAGCCCTTGACATAGAACGGCCCAACAGGGAAGGCTGGTCTCGCATCGCGGCCAGCCATCAATACCATGCGTCCTGCCATGGCCATGCACTGCACGGCTTGGTCAAAGTCCGGATCGCGCAGAGTTTCCCAATAAACATTTACACCGTTGGGGGCCAGCCTCCTCAGTTCTTCGGTCACATTTTGAGTGTGATATTCGATAACATGGTCTGCCCCCAATTCGCGGCATCGATGCGCTTTTTCAGGGCTACCCGCCGTTGTTATGACGGTTGCGTTCATGGCTTTAGCAATTTGGAGGACCATAGAACCGACCCCACCACTGCCACCCCGGACAAAGATCGTTTCGCCCGGTTGCAATTGTGCCTTGGACACCAATCCGATGTGAGCCGTGATCCCGACCAATGGCACTGCGGCAAGGTCTTTATCAGATACATTGTCAGGCGATGGGTAAACCCATTTGCCATCAACGCAAATTTGTTCAGCAAACGTCCCTTGTCGTCCCATTAGCCCCTGGTTCGACCCCCAAACACGCTGTCCGACACTTAGACCGCGAACTTCGTGTCCTATATCAATAATTGTCCCAGCAAAGTCGCAGCCAATGATATAGGGGCAGGGCAACGGCCAGAAATTGGCCCCGTTTCGAATGTAAGTGTCGATTGGATTAACCGATACAGCCGCGACATTTATTTTGACTTGATTGGGGCCGCAGGCATACTACCAAAAGATAGGGCTGCTTGTCTTGGCGACTCACAGATTATTCTCAAGAGGAGTTTATTTAGGGTGGATCGAACGAATCGATGGGGTTTAGTTGAGGTCGGTCTTTTGGCCATCTTCGTTGTCGTTGGCGTCTTTCGCGCCGAAAACGAAGCTTTTGGGGCGAATCAAGCTGTCGCCGTTTCCCTTTTAGATGGGCGGAATTTTGATGCCCGTCTTCTATCCGTTGGGACCACGGAGATCGTGGTTGAGATCGACGGAAAAAAAGAATCGCTTGCCACCACAGCCATCTCTGCATTACGTTTCCCCGAGGCCACCGGGTCGAACGGGCCAGGAGATCAAATCGCGTTGGACAAGCGGTTGTTGGAGTTGAGAGATGGATCGAAACTCTATGGAAGCGTCTTTACGGGAAAAGGAAACAATTGGCAATTCGAGTCAGCAGTGTTCGGAAAAGTGGCTTTGCCGACCAACAGTCTGCGTTATCTGCTGTTTACCCCACTGACTGATGAAACACAAAAAACCGCTTGGGACGATGCACTGAGCGATGACGCCAGCAGCGATGCATTAATTGTGGTTCGAGCGACTGGGGAGTTGGTCAGAGTCGGAGGGACCATTCGAGAAGCAAAAGCGGAACAGATCAATTTCGACTTCGATGATCAAAACTTGGAAATGCCCTTGGAGCGACTCAAGGGAGTAAGTTGGTTTCAAACGGATAAGCTTTCAAAGGGACCCGCGGTCGAAGTGCAATTGCGAAACAAGTCCACACTCCAATGCAAGTCGCTTGAACTGACAAATTCTGGCTTCAAACTGACGATTGGCTCAGGGGTCGAGATAACAGTTCCGACCGATGGTGTTTCGATGATACAGTTTGCCGCAGCCAACATGAGATGGGTCGCTGAACTCCCCCTCTTGGATGCTTCGCTGCAATCCCCGGTCCCATGGGAGTTTTCGCTAAGCACTTCGAAAACTGCGTTGTTGCCACGTTACTTGAAATACCGAACCAGCCGCGATTCCCAAAAAACGATGCTACCTGTGGAGGAGCAAAATTTGCTCTTTGCGGCATCAGGAAGTTATGTCTTCCGAGTCCCTGACGGATTCCAAACGTTGCAAGGCACGGTGGAACGCCCCTCGCTCGCGATCTACCGCTCCGAGCTGCTGATCGAGGTATGGCAAGAAGACGAAAAACTGTTTTCCAAGACGCTTGCTGATACCGAAGACTCCATGGACGTAAATGTCAAAGTTGCTCCTGAGAAAAAGACTAGGTTGTCGGTTTCGGTAGTCGGCCAATCTAATTTAGGAACGGAAGTCCAGTGGAAGCAAGTAAGAGTGCTGCGATGATTTCTTTTGACCATGACAAACACCACGTCCCCACGAAGAGTTCTTGGCCCACGGTGTTGCGATTCCTATCGACAATCGAAATGCTTTGCGTGTTAATCGTCACCATGCTTTTCATGGCAAATCCCGCATGGTCACAGCCTCAATCTGAAGCCGCTGTTGTCATTGAACAAAATGTAGCACCGAGCGCCGACCCATCCGATGAGTCGGTGAATCGTATCGCCGCGATCGATGCTTCAACATCGCAGCCGATACCACCCGAAACAGTTCTTGCCGCCCAACGTGCGCGGATCGAAGCGATGAAACGAGCGTCCTACGCCACCGTTGCCGTTCATAGCAAAGATGGCGAGGGAGGAGGCTCGGGCGTTTGCATTTCAGCGGACGGCTACGTGCTTACAAACTTTCACGTCTCAAGCCCATTTGGTCATCGCATGAAGTGCGGGCTCAATGATGGCAAGATGTATGATTGCGTCGTCGCTGGCATTGATCCCACCGGAGACCTAGCGGTCTTGAAGATGTACGGTCGAGACGATTTTCCGGTCGCTGCCATTGGAGATAGCGATTTGGTTCGTGCAGGGCATTGGTGCTTTGCTGCGGGCAATCCGTTTGTCTTGGCTACTAACTTGCAACCGACCATCACCTACGGGATCGTAAGTGGTGTACGAAGGTATCAGTATCCGAGCGGAACCTTTCTCGAGTATAGCGATTGCATTCAGACCGATGCAGCCATTAACCCCGGTAACTCCGGCGGTCCACTTTTTAACATGAACGGAGAATTGATCGGCATCAACGGACGCTGTTCGTTTGAAAAAAGAGGACGAGTTAACGTCGGAGTTGGCTACGCCATTTCCATTAAACAGGCCATGAACTTTTATTGGCAACTACGCTCCGGTCGTGTTGTTGATCACGCCACGCTTGGATTTACTGTCGCGACCGACAGCAAGGGCAAAGTTACAGTCTCGAATATCTTGGAATCGAGCGACGCGTTTCGTCGCGGTATTCGATACGGTGACGAAATCCTTAAAGTGGGGGATCGTGATATCGCCACAACGAACCAACTGAAGAATATTGTCGGAATCTATCCCGACAACTGGCGAATTCCTATTCGCTATCGAAACGCGGATGGGGTTTTGGACACCTACATTCGATTGCCAAGTTTGCACTTATCCAGTGAGCTTGAAGAAATCGTACAAGGCGAAAATCCTCGACCAAGGCGAGCGCCCATGCCGAAGCCGAACGAGAAATCAGAAGGCAAGGATGCGGAGGTGGAGGAAATACAAGAAGTGAAAGAGACTGTCGATCCACTCAGCGACAAGTTCGAGATCAAGCGAGGCTTCTCGAACTATTACTTTAATCGACTCGAAAAGAAACGAATTGTGGATTTGCTCCATACCTTCTCCGCACCTTTCGACGGGTCTAAAGCGGTTCATTGGGATGGCACCGTCCTCGCTGAAAACCAATCCTATTCCGGTGTCTCGTCAGAAAGCTCCATTCTATGTCGCATTGGGAACGACACGGAAACCCTTCATCCCACCCAAGGCTGGTTGCCTCAAATTCGCTCCAAATCGAATGTTTGCATTGGCATGGCGATTCGCATCTGGCACCTTTGGAATACGATCGGACCAGACAAAATGGGAGAAGCGGTTTATCTAGGACGAAACCCAATTGTCGGAACAGAAGAACTGTTCGATACCATCAAGCTGACTACGGGAGAGGTCAATTGTTTAGTGTACACCAGCCCACTCAACGGTTCGATTCGGCTCATCGAGTTGTTCGCTGACAATCAAGTCGATCCTGCCGAAGTCTACTTTGACGCCTATTTGACGGAAAACACACCAAAGGCTCCGAGTGTGATTCGATTGCAATTCGGACTGGAGCTGCAAACCTTAGTGCGACTAACGGACGTCAAGCTTGTCGACCCCAGCGGAGTGACTGCGCAATGAGAATCCTAATTCGGAGTCGAACGGCAAGATTGTTCATGCTTTTTTGGGCAGCCCTGTGCATCCCCTCTACTGCTGGAAAATCATCGGAGACACCAGACGCTCCCTCGGTGGCTCCCGGCCAAACGGTTCCCGGCTCCGATGGTCAAACGACCGTAGTTCAGCACGATGATTTAGTGGACCGTGTTCAGCAGAAAATGGTCAAGATATTCGGCGCGGGGGGGGCACGAGGACTAGAAAGTTACCAGAGTGGTTTTTGGATTGGCAAAGAGGGTTTAATTCTTACGAGCTGGTCGACCGTCTTGGATGTCTCGAAGCTTAGAGTGGTGGCTCACGATGGGCGAAAGTTCGATGCAGAGATTCTAAGTTTTGATCCATCGATCGAACTGGCTTTGTTGAAAGTTAGTGATGCGCAAATCGAGGGCTTTGAAATCGATCCCAAGTCGGCGGTTCGGGTTGGCCAACGCGTCTTTGCCGTGAGCAATCTTTTCAAAATCGCGACTGGCGACGAGTATTGCAGCGTTCAAAAAGGAGTCATCATGGCGATCTCTTCTTTGACGCAGAAACGGGGCACTACCAAGAACATGTCGCTCGGCAAAGTCTATATTCTCGACGTCATGACGAACAACCCCGGCGCGACAGGTGGCGCTTTGATTGACATTCGCGGAGGTTTGATCGGAGTGATCGGCAAAGAGAGTCGCGATGCATCGACAGGCATTTGGGTTAACTATGCACTACCAATTGAGGTCGTTCATGCATCGGTGGAGCGGATGAAGAGCGGAGCGGCTTTCTCGCCCACCACTGAATTGGCGGTCGCCGAAAAGCCTCACAAACTTAACGAATTAGGCATGACCCTGATTCCTGACGTTTTGCCCAAAACCCCTGTGTTTATCGATGAGGTTCGTTCAGGATCGTTAGCGGAGCTGTCTGGCCTTAAAGCCAACGATCTCATCCTTTTGCTCAATGATCAAAGAATCGATTCTCGCAAGAATTTTGAACGACTTCTTGGTTCACTCAACCGAGCGGATTCTTTCGAATTATTAGTCCAGCGGGGACAAGAATTGATTCGTATTCAAGTTCGACCGTAGCTCTTACATCACTAGAATTCTGGCATGAGATCGTCTATCTCGACTTTAAAAATTTCCCAATGGATCTTTTGCATAGCGGGCATCGCACTCCTATCTAGCTCAGAATCCAAAGCGACACAGTCTCTCGACGAGCTAGAGCAGCAAGCACTACAAGCGGCCGGTGATTTCGCCCAGGAATATACCGTCCAAGTGGAAGCGTTCGGCGGGCAAGAGTTCGTCAATCGCCAAGCTGTAGCCAGCGGGCCTTCGACGGGAACGGTGTTAACCCCCGATGGCTGGATCGCTTCGAGCACGTTTTATTTTCGCGGACAGCCTGCGTCGATCACGGTGCTGCTCCCCAATGGAGATCGCAAGCCAGCTAAGCTGGTCGCTCGCGATCATAATCGCGAAATTGCTCTTTTGAAAATCGAGACAGACCAACCGTTGAAAGCCGCTCTTCCAAGCGCTAGCGGGAACTGGCAAGTTGGACAGTGGACCTTGGCGTTGGGCAAAACATTTGACGTGAGAATCGCGAGTCGCTCGGTGGGAATTCTCTCTGCCATGGGTCGCGTGTTTGATAAGGCCATTCAAACAGATTGCAAAATCTCGCCGCAAAACTACGGTGGCCCCCTAGTTGATCTCAAGGGGGAAACGATGGGGATTCTAACTCTGCTCAACCCAGCCATCGCCACCGAGGGGGAAGTCGAGCAGTGGTATGATTCCGGCGTGGGGTTTGCGATCCCCATTCAAGACATCTTGGAACGACTTCCCACTCTCCAAGCCGGAACAGATATCTATCCAGGCAAAATCGGTGTACGAACTCAAGGCAAGGATGAATTCAAGGAGGGCATTACCTTAATCGGCTTGAGTCCCGGAGGGCCAGCAGCGAAAGCGGGGATGCAGGCGGGGGACAAAATCACAAAAGTCGGTCGCACACCTCAATCACTCAAACCGGTCGCGACTTACATGCAGTTTCGGCACGCCATCAACCCAATTGATGCGGGTCAATCTATCGCTATCGAAGTCGATCGCGCCGGAAGCACAACATTGTTCGAGATGACCATGGCCAAAGAACTCCCCGAATACAAAGAACCGTATTTGGGAATCGCCACGCTACGGGAGCCCGATAGTTCGGAACGCATCCTACACGTCATAAAAGATAGTCCTGCTGATAAGGCCGGGCTTGTTCCAGGAGACATCGTTACGAAATGGTCTGGACTGCCCCTCGTCAAGGAGAAAGGTCTACGCCAGCATCTTTGGTTTCACGATTTTCGATCTCCTGCTGCTTTAACGATCAAACAAGCTTCAGGCGAAGAAAAATCGGTCAACGTGGATACGACGTCGCGACCCACCGGAGAAATTGTAGTGCCTGAAATCGCTTTTCCTTTGGTGGAAACCAACGAAGCCGCACCAGAAACATCTGTCCAGCAAATACCCATGGGGGACGTAAGAAATCGTGCGTTTGCGATTGTTCCCAATTCCTACCGAAGCACGACACCGCACGGATTGTTGCTGGTGTTTTCCGAGGCAGGACCAGCGGACCCAAAGGTATGGTCTACGTATTGGGAAAAATTTGCAGCCGCGAACCGATGGATTGTGGTCGTGTTGCAATCTGCGGATGAACAAGAATGGACCTTTGAAGAAATGGAAATCGCATCTCGGGCCAAGGGTCATTTGCTAACAAACTTCTCAATCGATCGAAATCGAGTCGTCGTCGGAGGCATCGCATCCGGAGCCGTTTTAGGAATCATCACAGCTGTTCAACAACCAGGCGAATACCTAGGCCTGTGGGTAGGCAATGGTAAGCTTAACTCCAGAATTCGTTTAACATCGCCAGAGCCAGGTGAGTCAGTGCGATTTTTTCTAAACGGAACAGATCCATCGATCAAGGAGCTTTCCGAAATCGTTGCGAAAGCCGGCTACAACGTTAACTTCTATGAACACGACATTGAACTGAACAAAGAGAACGTCAGTCTTTCACCTGCATTGGAAAAGCTGCAGCGATGGCTACAGTTTCAAGAGATTTTCTAAACGATTTTTCAATCGACTCTGAAAACAACTCGGAGCGGACCTTAAGGAAGTATTTGATCCAGCGCGTCAGCTAAAGATCGTGCTCTAAAGGGAAACGACTCGTTCTCAAGGCGATCTGCCGATGCTCGGATACTGGCCAACAGTAGCTCATCAGCCATCTGGCCTAGCATCAACTTTAGACCAAAGCTGGGAGCTGGCAGAATTGCCCAACGCCTCAGCTTGCGAGACAAAACATCTGTAAACACAGTGTTCGTAACTGGTTCAGGGGACGCCAAATTATAGATCCCTGAGCTATCGGGATTCACCGCTAGATGAAGGAATGCTCCTGCCGCATCGTCAACATGGATCCAACTCCAGTACTGATCACCGCTCCCAAGCTTTCCCCCGAGTCCCAGCCGGAACAAAGGAATCATTTTCGAAAGAGCACCCTGAAGCGGATGAAGGGCCATCGCCAACCGTCCGATGCAAACCGCACCGCAGTCGGAAAACCCTAAAGCAGCCGCCTCCCATTTACGACTCACCTGTTCCAGAAAAGAATCTTGACCGTTGTTGAATTGGTCCGCTTGTAAGTCAGAACAAATGGCTTCCCCTTGGTCACCGTAGGCTCCAATTCCAGAGGCACATACAAATTTTTTGGGTGGCCTTTGCAGACTTCTTAAGCCATTAACCAGTGAGTTTGTGCTATCAACTCGGCTGGAGAGAATTTTTTGCTTAACCGATTCCGACCAGCGCTGGTCCGCAATTCCATGCCCACCGAGATGTATGACCGCATCGAGTCCCTCGACAGCTTCCGGGCTAGAGAACTTTCCGTTGGAAAACGTCGCTACAGCATGCGAGGGAATGTCTCCATCGGTGCTGCGGTTTCCTGGGCGAACAATTCGCACGATTTCCATGCCGGATACCGATGCCATGGCACATACGCGACGCCCAATCATCCCGCTGGAACCCGAAACACCAATTCGAATGGTTTTCGAGTCGGACGCCATCGCATTGATATGCTCCGAGAAACGTAGATCATTAAGAGTCGTTCGATGTCGATAATCGAACATCGATGTGATCTGCCTTTTAATCCAGCTTGCTCCCAGTTGGCCAATTGTGCCGTAGGGAAGTTGATATTGAACCGAATCGATCAACCGAGATGAGCGGTCGGTGATGGCTTCAACGATATGATCATGGGTCCACCGGCGAAACGGACCTCTTACTTGCTCGTCCTGAAAGTGGCTCGGAGGGTCGTAAGCGGTATGCTTTGCCAACCACTCCATTTTCAGAAAGCCGAGCGACTGTTGCAGAAGAACTTCCGTCCCAACATGCAGCGATTCGTTTCGCTTTAAGATCTTAACTCGCTCCCACGGAGGGATTAAACGGTCAATAGCTCCGGGTCGCGAATGATAATCGAATACTGTCTGTTGTTTGTATGGAAGTTCAGAGGTCTTGGTAAACACTAAATATCGGAGTCTGGTAGGATCGGCGCAGATTCGGTCATGCCTCTCAACTTATCGAGGGCTCGTTTTTCCAATTGTCGAATTCGCTCTTTCGAAACACCTAGAACATCTGCCAATCGTTGCAACGTTTGAACCTTGCGATGTCCGCCGAGGGAAAATCTAGCTCGGATGATAAACTTCTCTCTTCGGTCCAGGTGGTCTAGCATCAACGCGAGACGGTTACGCAACGCGTGCCATCGCTCTTCACTCATCGAGGATGATTTCTGATCATCGCTGAAATCCAAACCGTTTTCGCTCAGGCTGGCGATGTTCTTTTGGCGTTCCTTTTGCTTTTCCATCACCTTGCGGTACGTGTTGCGACGTACGACTTGGGTCGCATAGGTGCTAAACCTGAATCCCAGAGCCACGTCAAACTTCTCAACCGCACGCAATACTGCAACAATACCATCGCTCAAAAGATCGTCGAAGCCGTTGTGTTGGTTAACGAACTTTTTGATGATCGAGATCACCAATCGCATGTTCGACTTCACGATGCAGTCGCGATGCCAGTCCGCTGCCTTGACCAACGCATCGATTCGGCGGAGCAGCCAATCATCTGGTTTGTCGAGGACAACCGAAGCTCTCAGTTGCAGGGCGCGATATTTGAGGAAGTTCATTCGGAAAAAGAGCATCTTCTCTTCGTCCGGTGTTAAAAGTTTGGTTTCGCACAACCTAGCCAAGTGGACTGGAAGATCCGCAAGCTTGGCCGATTTCTTGGCCGGTTCGGCGGTCATTTGGGCGAGAATATGCTCACCCATAAATTCGGATTCTGCGGTTTCAGCAGCGAATGCGTCAGGACTGCCGATAAACGCGATTTCGGTCGAAGCAATCCGCTTTGCTTTACGGTTCAGGTCCGCTTCGTCGCTCGCTTCTGGGAAGGATAGTTGGACGAAATTGACAAATGACGCCTCTAATTTCGCGTCTTTGAACGTTTTCGAGACCTTTTTCTTGGCTCGTTCTTTTTTCGCAACCGGCATGGACTCGTTAAGCCCTCCTCGGTTCAGGTCTGCTGCGGAAACCTCCGCCGCCACTGTTTTGCTGGATTTCGACACTCGCTTCTTCGCAACTCGAGCAACCATGATTTCCTTGACCCCAGTTTCCGCTGACAAATCGTCCAAATCGTTCATATCGATCTTTATAGGTGCTAATCGTGAACGATTCAAGAGCCTCAAGAACGAATTCCGGGAATTTAGTCTTTTTAAAAGATCCCTTTGATTTCCTCAAATTATGAATAGTGGCTTGAAATTTCCCCATCCTGTGTCCTATACTGTTGTGAACGAATTGAACGATTTCGATTGGGCGATTAGGACGGTTTTCAATCTTGGAAGAAACATTTACTCCGAAACAAATAGCGCAGGCGCTGCAAGTAAGCGAGTCATCGGTGAAACGATGGTGCGACCGTGGGGTAATACGCACACACCGCACCTTGGGGGGGCACCGCCGAATTTCGTTGGCACAACTCATGGAGTTTCTGGAATCGACGAACCGCAAGGTTATCGATCCGAACGCCATTGGGGCATCCGAGCCAGCATTACCCTCTCCGGCGATTCATCGCGACGAGGCTAGCATTGCAATTGCTCAGCCGAAAGATGATGCGAGCCTGCAAATCATCCCATTCGACACCGCGACCCAAGCATCGATGCGCGAGGGTTTTTTGCGGGCTGTCATAGGCGGGGATGAAGGCGAAGCCCGCAGAATTGTGAGTCGTTGGTATGCCGCTGGTCATGGAATTGTTTCCGTTGCCGACCAGCTTGTAGGGCCTACATTCCGATCCATCGGCGACTCATGGGCTTGCGGGGATATGGAAATTTATCAGGAGCGACGGGGGTGCGAGATTTGCATGCGGCTCATCCACGAGTTACGCAGGCTCTTACCCGATCCGCTGGGCTCCTCTCCATTAGCGATGGGAGGGACCACGAGTGGCGATCAATACCAGCTACCCAATTTATTGGTCGAGATGGTCTTTAGAGAAGCCGGTTGGAGATCTATTAATCTCGGTAATAACCTGCCTTTTGCTAGCCTGCTTTCTGCGGCTCGCAAACACATGCCCAAGATATTTTGGTTAAGTGTTTCCTACGTACCCGACGAAGAGCGTTTTGTCGCCGAGTGCACTCACTTTGCCCAAAGTCTGCCCAAGGGCGTTGTTTTCGTTGTTGGCGGCGGCGGCATTTACGAAGGACTACGGAAGCGGATTGCCTATTCGTCATACTGTGACAATATGGCACAGCTTTCTAATTTAGCTCGTACGATTAAAGCTGGATTATCGACCACGTTTAAGACGATCTAGATAAGCCATGTTGACGGATGAGGATTTTGCCTGTTTTTTCATCAAAAACAGCCTTTGGGCTTCCCAAATCTTCGATCGATCGTCACCATACTCCGTCCTGATTTTAGGAAAATTCTGTTCACGTTTTTTTGTTGTAAATAGGAATCATGAGCCAAAAATTGCTCCAACTGGTAGAACAGTCTTCGCTCAAGCCGAATGTGGATACATTCGATATCGGTGATACTGTCGACGTTCACACCAAAATTCAAGAAGGCAACAAAGAGCGAATCCAGATTTTCAATGGCACCGTCATTGCCAAGAGTGGATCGGGAACTCGCGAAATGTTCGTGGTTCGTCGAATCGTGGCTGGTGAGGGTGTTGAGCGAAAGTTTCCTCTCCACTCGCCAAAGATTGAAAAGATCGAAGTCAAGAGAAGGTCCGTTGTTAGACGAGCCAAGCTTTACTTCTTGCGAGATAGAACCGGTAAGGCAGTCCGCCTCAAGGAACGCCGAGTTTAATTCGATCCCCCACGTTGTCGATCCTCGACTGGGCTTATGGTGATCAGTTCATGGTCATCGGTTCAAATGGCCGCCCATAGTTGAGTCCTAGATCGTCGGCACGGTTGAACGATTGTCTTTGGCTGTTTGGGCTTAGCTGCATCAAACGTCGAAATGCCGACAAGATAGCTCAACGAACTCAACACAAATCGGTGATAAAGTCGCCGAAGAAAAATGCTCCTGCGGAAAGCGGCTTCTACAGCCGCTTTTTTCGTTTCCGGGGCTGTCCGTTAAGCTAGAAATGATTCCGTTCCGTTCGAAAGATTGCAAAAAACAGTTACCATGGCGTATGACCGCATCGCTGCCGTAAATGATTGGCGCGTTAGCATAATGGTAAATCGAATTTAGGGAGATGTTGCAAGTTGAGTAACGACGGAATCAACAGCAAGCTTGCATCATGGATAGAATCCCAATCTATCTCTCTTAGCTCCGATTCGATTTCCGCATTGGAAAGCTGGTTAAGCCAATCATCGTACTGGGATCCAGACGCTTCGTTGTTGAATCAATTAGGCCCGTTGCTTCGGCAGTTTCCCGAATTGCAATCGGGACTAGTGCACTTGGTACCGTTTCTACTGTCCACCAGAAGCCCGGGTGTATTGATTGGTTTTCTAGAGCGAGATCGAGATGCATTGCCTGTGTTGATGAGGATTCTCTCATTGCCAACACCGGCAGCGTCGTGGTTAGTAGACGACGAAGACTGTTTCGATTGGCTCCGGCTTTCGGCGGGCAAGATGGTTTCGTTAGAGAAATTGCGAGACATCATCGCGACCGAGGTATTGTCGATCGAAGACGAAGAGGTGAGGCTAGCGTCGATGCGATCATTCCGTCGCCGCGAGACATTGCGTGTTCTATGCGCTTATTTTCTTCACGGGATGCCGTGGCATGACGTGTTGCAACAACTGACTTGCATCGCAGAAGCCGCCTTTTATGCCTCCTGGGTACTCGCGATATCGGAAATCAGAGGCGGGATCGAGCGAAGAGCAAAGATAGAAGAGGGGCTCGTGGCGATCGCTGGCGGCAGCTTTGGCGGCAACGAATTGGATTTTGATTCCCCGTTATCTATCCAATTTTTATCCGCAGATGACTCCGCCATTGAGGCCCGTGGGGCAAACTGGGATGCGGAGCGAGCTCGCGTTGTGCAACGCACTGTCTATTGGTTAATGCACCGGAATGGTTTCGCATATCGCGTCGATAGTTTTTTTGGTTCTGGTGAGCTCGAGGGTGATACTTCTTCAGAAACCCTCTTTAGCGATCGCTTGCTTTGCAAGGGACGACTATGGTTGCAGCAAATCGAGAACCAAGGCAGAACATTGCATCGGCTCTCATTGCTGCGGCGTCGATTGCTTGTCGGTAGTCCATCTTTCTTTAAGGCTATCGATCAGCAAGTGCCTGATCTCATTTATCGCAGGAGCATTTCTGGAGCGGATTTAGCAGGCCTGTCCGCATTTTATCGACGAATTAAACGGGCCGTCTCTTCGGATGAAAAGCCAGCGTCTTATAACGCAATGCGAGAATTGTTGATTTCGTGGCGAGACGAAGTGACGTTTTTAGTTCACTATTTGCAGCTTCTTCACGGCGCTGATGATGAATCCATACGAGTCACCAATACGCGATCCGCAATCGGCGCCTTGGCGAATGTCAATCACATCACCGAATCGGAGCGAAGAATACTCGATCATGCTTGGAAGGAGGTCTCGACTACCCATTTACTTTTGCAATCGAGCGGATTGTCTCTCGATAGCAACACCACTGCTGAGTTTCCGCCTAGCGAATCCTTCGCATCCAACATAGAGGTTTGTCGAGAGTGCATTTCCAAGGCGAGGCAAATTCTCCAGCACATGCAATCGGAAGCATTTTCTGGAGAGCGAGAGGTTGAGGCAGAGACCGACTTGATACTCGATCCCAACCCATCCTCCACATGGGCTGATGAGATCTTGAAAAGCCATGGATTTGTGAGACGGCAGGCAGCTTACCAGAACTTGCAAGAATTGGCCAAGGAGGACATTCGAATGCTCTCCACCAAACGATGCCGTCATTTCTTAGCCTCGATTGCACCTAGGCTTTTGCAGAAGATCCATGCCACGCCCAATCCAGATCTGACCCTAGAAAATCTTGTCGAAACTACACGGTCGCTGGGAGGGAAAGGTGTTTTATGGGAGCTCTTTAGTGTGCACGAGCCAAGCATGGATCTGTACATACGGATTTGTGGAGCGAGCCCTTACTTGGTTTCCATCCTGACCAAAAACCCGGGAATGATCGACGAGTTGCTCGATTCGTTAATGTTGAATCGGTTGCCAACAGAAGCTCAACTCGAGGGCATGTTGTACGATCTGTGTCGAGGTGCTGTCGACATCGAACCCATTCTCGCGTCCTTTAAGAATGCAATGCACCTTAACGTCGGAGTTCGAGATATTCTGGGCAAGGAAAATGTCACTGCCACGCACAGAGCTCTCGCGGACATTGCCGACGTTTGCGTTCGCCAAGTGATCGAAAACTGTTACGGCACATTAGTAACCAAGGTTGGAGTTCCCAAAGGTTCGAGTGGTGATGTTTGCCCGTTTACGTTTTTGACTGTTGGCAAGTATGGGAGCCGAGAGCCAAACTACCACAGCGACATGTCATTGCTCTGTCTTTACGAATCCGATGGCGTAACCGCACCGCTCGGTTTCGGTCGGCACCAACCACTCGACAACTGCGACTTCTTTCATCAACTGACTTATCGCGTTACTCAAACCGTGAATCGCATGGGGCGATTCGGAAGACTTTATGAAGCGAAGCCGTGGTTGGTTACAGAAAACGCGAGAAGCACAACTGCATGGAGGATTGATGACTTCGAAAACCTATTCCAGCTATCACAGGTAGCGGCGGTCAAACGACTTGAGTTTTGCTCAGCGAGGATCTTCTACGGCGATCCGACGTTCAAAACCCGAGCCAAAGATGCCCGAACGTTCGCTTTGGTTTGTCGCCATTGGACCGTTGCCGATACGGTTGCTGTGTTGCAGCATCGCGAGGAATTAGAACAAGGAGTTGCGGCAACGAATATCAAACGAGGTGCCGGCGGGACCATTGAGGTTGAGTTGCTTGCCAAGCTGCTCTTGCTGCAAAAATGCGGAAACAATTCGGGGCTGCTCGTAAGTGGTACGGTCGATTGCTTAAACAATCTAAAAGAGCAACAGATCATCTCAGAAGCAGACTACGTTACACTGCGCGACAGTTATCTGTTTTTGAGAAGGGTTGAGTCGGGATTGCGTCTCATGAACACAACCGCTCGACATGATTTGCCTGTAGAACAACTAGAATTGCAGAGGCTTGCCTACGTGCTCGGGCTGGACCGAGCCGCCCGTATCGATCAGATTTGCCAAGCTCACCGCACGGCTATCCGAAAAACGTTTGAACGAATTTCGGAGTGGCTCGTATCAAGTTAGTTCTTGAGAAACGAATGGATTAAGCGTTATCCTGGCGTTTTCGGATCACCAAAACGGTACCGCTGCTATTGCACACTTCGACATCACACCCTTCATCGATCCATCCGTCCTCGGCTGTGACGTTGACCATTTTGTTATCAATCATCGCGCGGCCAGCAGGGTTGCAACGGGTTAATGTGGTTCCCCATTTGCCAATAAACGAGAGAGCCTCTTGTTGGGCTTCTTGCATGACCTGTTGGTCGTGATGATCCTTAGGCGGCTCCAGAGACATCCATTTCACCATGGGAGAGTTGGCAATCTGTTTTCGAAACACAAACGCCAAACCGATCAGCGAGATTACCGCAATGCCCAACTGCCCCGAAGCTTCGACGACTCGCTGTCGTTGGTAAGCATTCGATGGAAGAACAAACGTCTGCCCGGTTAACAACAAACCGATTCCGAGCATCGCAACTCCGAGGAAACCAAAGATGCCAAAACCGGGGACTACGAATATTTCTATCAGCACAAAGACGATACCGCCGACAATTAGCAATACTTCAAGCCATTCGACCGTACCATTCAAGAACTGCATCCAGAAAAACAAACCAAAACATACCGCCGCGATCGCTCCACCAACTCCGAGCCCTGGCGTATTCAATTCGGCGAATAAAGCTCCAATCCCAATGGTGAAAAGCAAAAACGCGAGCCATGTTTGACTGGCCAGCCAATCCACGAGCATCTCGCCCGAACTGGTTTCTTTTTCTTTCGGCAGCGAGTCGATACCGAACTTGCTCGCGACTTCATCGATCGTAATCATGCTATCGGAAGCGATGTTCAGCTCGGATGCTCTTGAAAAATCGAGCCCTTGATCAAAGTTCACTTGAGCGCCTTTCGCCCATTGGGGAGCCAACGGATCCTCCGGTAACCAGTCTGGATTGCTGAGAATGACTCGACCATCGATAGAGCTATACTCAAAGATCGGGATCTCCGAGGAAACACATCCGAGCAACAACCCGATCGGCCGTCCGGTCGATTTTGATAGCGAGTCAAATGCAAACTTCTTGTCTTGAACGATAGCCTGATTGATGGTGGCTTCGCCGGGACCGCCGATCTTTGCAGCGGGATGCATGTAGATTACATCGCATGCTAGAGCGACCAACGAAGCGTCTCCTAGCAAGTTTTGCGGCAGATAAGCCACAACCTCTGCTCGGGCGGGACTAATATCGGCCAAATATTGAGCAAAGCGAAGCGACTCGTCCAAATTGCCGCCAGGAGAATCGAGCTCAATAACGATTAAGTTCAAATCCTCATTCTTGAGCCCTTCATCAATCGCTCGAATAACACGATTGACCAAACGAGGAGTCACGATTCCTCGCAAATGGGTTCGCATAGCGACTCGCGGACCGTCAAAAGTTGGCAATGATACGAGTGGGGTGTTGAGCCTGAGAACAGGTCCGAGTTGCTCCAAATCCATTGCCGTGTGGGCGATCCATTGCCATCGCCGTAACGAATGACCATCCACGAAAAAGAGTTTATTGTTGGGCACCAGTTGCTCTTCGTTCCATGCACCCTCTGGCCGACCATCGGACTCCAGTTGCTTGATAGTCCGATACTCGGTCTGCTTGTTTTCGAGCTCCAATTTGAAGAGCGTTTCGGAGGGGTCCAGCATGGACAGAACTGCGGCGGTAGGAAAGGAGCCCCGCCGTTTCGCTACATCTACGTAGGCTTGCTTGATGGTGTCATCGACAGACTGCTCATCGACTGCCGCGCGACCAAACTCTGCGTCAGCAGCCATCGCGATTTCCTCGCAGGCTAACGCAATCAAAACGGCATGCCCCACCATCGATTCATTGAAATAAGCGATCGTTCGCAATCGACTACCTTTGGGACCAGTTAACCAACGAGATACCGAGAGCGATCTCTCGAACGATGTCCCCTGACCGAGCATGCTTTCCGCTTGATTCTGAGACGCAGAGGTTCGTTGAAAGTTGAGCAGGACAATGGGGCGATCTAGCCCCGTGGCACGAGACGCCACCGATTCTAGCTGGCGAGTTAAGCTGGATTCGGACGCTGCATCGAGGGGCAATTTGACGTTAATGACGATGGCTGTTTTCGAAGCGTCCGCGTTTGGTTCATTCGCCTGAGGTTGCGCCGAAAGTGAGTCGGATAAAATGCAGCCCCAGAATGCTGTCAAAAAAATCAAAACGGATAAACCAAAGAATGGACGATGAGATAACCCATTCATTCGAATCATTGAGTCTTTCCTCGCTCGGTTTTCGTAAAGAGAATCTTTGGTTGATTTCAACCGTCGACGCCGACCTTTTCAAGTGGGTTGGCAACGTCGAATACACCTGACTCCCTATTCTAGGAGAATCGCCACCCCTTGGACTGATGGAATCGCTATTTCCCCAATTTCAGGGCAGATGGGATGAAAAACCTAGAAAAACTCAGAGGAAAGCTCCCTAGCAAGGCTTCGAGAACCGTTTTTCGAGTTGTTTACTCCCTCAAAAAGAGTCGGCCTAATTCCATTTATGGCACTGTCCCGCCCGATTTGGGGCTGATATCCCAAGCAAGAAAGCAAACTTTTAAGAAAATTTTTACGCTTTGTAAGTTTTCTTCCGAACCTCTCCTACGATAGGATAGTCTAACGGGTAAGCGAACGCGATCGTGCGATCGCTTGCCGGGCAGTTGGCCATCGGGCCTCTGCTTATTTTTGTTTCAATGGAATCTCTCTATACATGCGCCGCAATGGGCGTTGGGAGGATGTAATGCGTCAAGTGAATATTGCTCAACGATTTGTCAATGTTGTCGCCGTGGTGCGAAACAGCGCGAATGTAGCAGTGGTCAAGGCAGCATCCTTCCTCAGCCATCTACACAAACGCATGACAGGTACGACAGATGACTGCATTAGGCTACGCAGCCCAGGCGGTTATCCGTGGTCAGAGGAATGGCAAGAACAACAGGGACGAATGCAAGTTCAACTCGCATTTCGACCCGTTGCTAAACCCATACCTCAACCGACCAAGTGTAAGAGTTCGTAACTCGATCGCACTACTTCAGACTTATCTGAAACGAACCTAGCCATGAATCGCCATTGGCTGGAATTCGAGAACGTACCTGGCGACACACGAGATTGATCAATCCTGTTTTTGGATTATCTCCTGCCGAGTTATTGACTCGACGGGTGAACGTCCACGAATCAGCGTTGTGACTTTCTTGAGCTAATTCACTCCACCTTCGCAAACGTTGTTCTAACCTTGTGACGGTCGATGGTTCGCTCGTGATCGAAATCTCGTGATCCGCAACATCCACTCAGAACCGAGGCTTGCTCCTACGCATGGAATTTGCGTTGTGTGCAACAGCTAAGGTTGTGGGTTACGAGAGAGACTTTCAAATATGACCACTGCTGAATTATTAGAAGACACGACGCAAGAATCTGTCGCCGACCTGGTTCGCTCTGCGCAAATGGGTGACCACAGTGCGATGGAAGCCTTGTACACCCGATTCCAGAACCACATCCTGTCAATCGCTTACAAGCGAATGGGAAACTGGGATGAAGCTCAAGAGTTGAGCCAAGACGTTTTTATCCAAGCGTTTCGACGCATCGATCAGCTTCAAACACCTGAAGCGTTCGGTGGATGGTTAAGACAGATTGTCCATCGAATGGCAATCAATCGTCTGACCAGACGTCCAAAGCCAAACTCGGTCGACCAAGAAGTCTTGGAGGCGACGGCTTCGTATGACGACGAGCCGATCGAAGCCGTTTTGTCGACGGAGCGATCGGTCCACGTTCGGTCGGGATTGGAACGGCTTGGTGAGCTCGACCGACAAACGTTGGTTGCGTTTTACCTCGATGGGCAAAGCTTGATTCAGATGAGTCAAGCGTTTGATGCTCCAGTCGGAACCATCAAGCGCCGATTGCACGTCGCGAGAAAACGACTGGCCAAAGAATGCGAAGAGCTTCTTAGCGTTTGATTCACGTGAAAACAAAAGAAGGGACGCAATTTCTCGCGTCCCTTCTTTCTTTAAATTCTGACTAGCACCCTTTCGGTACAAACGGTCAGTCGGTTACGCCTCGTCTAGGATCTCTACGGCCTTAAACTTGTCACCTTCCAACATTTGAAGACTCGCGCCGCCCCCAGTGCTCACGTGAGTAACTTGGTCTGCGAATCCCAATTGCTCGATGGCCGCCGCACTATCTCCACCACCAATGATGCTAACGGCATCGCTGTCAGCAACGGCTTTCGCGACAGCCACGGTTCCTTGATCGAATGGTGGCATCTCGAAGACTCCCATCGGACCATTCCAAACTACTGTCTTGGCTGACCGAACAATAGACGCAAACTTTTCTGCCGACTGGGGACCAATATCGAGCCCCTCCCAACCGTCTGGGATCTTGCCAGCCGGTACAACCTGCTTGTTACACGAACCTTTGAAATCGTCGCCGCAATGTGTATCAACCGGGAGCACCAACTTGCTGCCCCCTTTAGCGATGAGTTCCTTGGCGAGTTCCACCTTGTCTTTCTCGACAAGACTCTTACCGGTTGCTCCCCCTTGAGCGAGGGAAAACGTGTAAGCCATCGCGCCACCAATGATTACATGGTCGCACACGTTAAGTAGGTTGTTGATCACGTTAATTTTATCGCTGACTTTCGCTCCACCCAAAATGGCGACGAACGGACGAGCGGGGTTGGAAATCGTATCGCTGAGGTACTTAATCTCTTTTTCAACCAAGAAACCAACAACCTTGGGCTTGGAACCCATTGCCAGCGGCACAGCCACCATGGACGCTTCCTCACGGTGACAAGTTCCGAAGGCGTCGTTGCAGTAGATATCAGCCCAACCAGCCAAACGGTTTGCGTATTGAGGCTCTCCCTTTGCTTCGCCTGGATTGAATCGCACGTTTTCTAAAACCGCGACCTCTCCATCCTTTAAGCTGGTGATCACTTTTTCGGCTTCAGGACCAACCGTATCGGACGCAAATGCAACTGGCTTTCCGAGCAATTCGGCTAGCCGCTCGGCTGCAGGCTTGAGCGTATACTTTGGCTCAGGACCGACACCTTTGGGGCGTCCCAGGTGGCTTAACAAAACCAATTTACCACCGCGTGAAATCACGGATTCTATCGATGGCAATGCCATTCTAATCCGGCGATCATCGGTGATGGCTCCCGTGTCGTCTTGAGGGACATTAAAGTCGACTCGCATGAGGACAACTTTTCCTTTGCAATCCACTGCGGCAATGCTCTTTTTCGCCATTTTTTTCTCGGTCAAAAAGGGTCTAGATATTTCGTTTTGCGCATTGTGGATGGGAAGGCCCAGGCTGTCTAGTCGTTCGACTTGGTAGTAGCAGAATTAACATCATCCTCGCGAAAGGGTGATGCCGCGGGCTGAGCATATTGAGCGTCCAAGTTCGCCCAAACGGAGTTGTGATCTTTTTTCACTTGCTTGAAATAGTCAGCGATGGTGGTCCGAGCGTAGAACTCATCACCCGTCTTGTGAAGCAAACTCCCTAACGCATTGATGTGCAACGAAAAGCTTTGCGTCGATGGGGTCGGCAACTCAGCCGGGCGGCCAAAAATAGGCCACAAATAAAACAATGCAATAAGCCCCAAAAAGACGAGGTGCGCCGCCAGCAAATTCACGGGCGCGGTCAATAACGAGGCCAAACCGGTCGCACCACTTTCTCCGTCGGAAACGATTGGATCTTGCTGCTGTGACAAGAAACCAACGCGGCCAGGTGAAAAGGTTCCAATCAAGCGCTTGGCAATCATTCGGTTGCCATCGTACGTCAGGGATAGATTGGAAACGAGCGATGCATTGGCAATCAATACAATCCGCGATCCATTCCATCGAGGTTTAGAAACGATCGAAATCAACGGCGATTCATCGGGGCCTCGCAAAACGACTTCATGAGTTGCAACCTCTTCTTCACCAGATGAACTGCTCGGATCGGAGGTCGTTTCCATGATCGTATCTGTCGCTGGATCATCGAAGATGGCCCAGAAATCTTCGTCGCTGGATGCTTCTGCATTTTCACTTTGTTCATTCGCCTTGATCACCTCTCGCCGAGCTTTCTCCTGCAGTACGTACTCCTCGCCCCACGATTCCGGCTTTAACCAGGAAAGCAAAAATCCTGGCGGCGCATTCGGCTGGGATGACGGCGGATTTGATGGGGGATTTGATGACGATGACGATGCATTGGTGGTGTTGGTACTCGTTTGCTGAGCCTGCAACAACTGATCGATTTCGGTGTCTGATACATCGCTCCACACTCGGAAGTAGCTACGAAGCTTGATTCTGGTCTCACGCTGATCAAGCTCGCGACTCCAATCTCCCTGAGGCTCCGTTGCTAAATGCTGCCCACCCAATCGTTTTTCATAAAGCCCCCATGGAAACGCAATGATTCGATAACCACCCACCAAACCCTCCAAGAGCTTCGCTTTCTCAAACGCCGCGTTTACCGATGCATCATGGATTTCATTCTCCGATTCATACAGCTTGCTCGTGCTCTCCCAATAATCAGCCAGGGGGGAGTAATCGGCTCCTACATACACTAACGTCTTGCCACCCGCTTCGAGCCAACGATCAACCCAGTCCATCGTTTCTGATTTATGGGAATAGAAACTGTGAGGCGCCCAAACCAAGGTGGCCAATTTACGTTCGCCATTTGCTGGCAGACTTCGGACCGACGTTGAGGCAAAGCCCTCTTCCACACAGAGATGCCTTAGTATCGAAAAGCCATCGGGACTAGCCCTGGCCGTGGCTCCTTCGCTGGATCCATAATCACTGGTTGGCTGAGTAGGTGAACAGCCTGTAATGAACAAGGTTATTGAAACGGCAATCAAGACGATACGGTTTGCTATGGTGCATGAGCAATTCATTTAGCGTTGCTCCTTACGAGCATCTTTCAAACGCTCGTTAAATCGGGGAAACGAGGCCCATATCGCCTCAAATGCCTGAGCATCCATGATATGCTTCCCAAAGAACACGTGCTCGAACCAGTGAACTACCGTCGTGGCGTAGGCCTTTTCCTCTTGCCTCGGGCTCAGTTCGCGTAGATAGGTCCAATTAGTCTTGCCTTTTGTCAAGCGAATCAGTCCCACAGCATCGAGTTCAATGAGCATTAGACTATAAAGATAGACCATTGCTTTGGAGTAATCACCTCGGCCTCGATACTGTTCGATGAGTTGCAAAAGAGGAATATCGGGGCTGTCTAATTCGAACGGTAAGTCCGTGACTTTGCGCTGCTGGGTGGCATGCGATGTTAACCGAGAATCAGATCGTCCGGGTGCTTCGACTAGCTTTTGGATTTTTATCAGAAACAAAACGAGCAGCGTGATCGCGGCTGTGACCACGATCAACAAAATGATCGGCCAAGCGTCACGAATAAACTTCAAAAGGCCTTCGAGCAATTCGGAAAGCCACGAGAAGCTCCTCGGATCAGATCCCTTGTCTGACGCGAGGCGATCGAATCGATCGCTTACGTCGATTCGATTGCGTGAAATCGAGTTCGCTGGCACCAAGGCCCCCTCGTCAGTTGAATACCAAACGGGATCAGACCCCTTTTTCAATGCGGTAGCATCTGCATCGTCGGCCCTAACATGAGTACCGGGGCCACCGAACATCCCAATCAGACTCAACAGCAGACCGAGCCACATGGCTACTCGACCTAAACGGAATGGCATTCCGCAAAAAGAGACTCGCCTGATATTTGAGAGTTGCGTGACTGGACTCATGACGCTACCGCCTCGGCCAGCCGTTCGCCTTCGGCCTTAAATTTGAGCTCGACTTCCCAACCCTCCGTTTGGATACGAGTATTCATATACAAAAGGAATCTGACAATGGTCATCCACACCGCAATGATCCAACAGGCAAGGGGAAGACCAATCAAATCCACCCATGGGCTCCAATCCCAATTCTTGGATATGACACCTGCCAAAAGCACGATCGAAATGCATAAGCAGGCGACGCCCCATGCTGCAATCAAAGACAACAGAAAATGAGAGCCAAAGTTGTCGCTAAACTGCATGGAATGAAGCCATTTGTTTCGTTGCGAATAGCTGGGAGAAAGACTCGACGAGGTCTTCTTGAGCAAATTGGTTCTTTCTAAAACGAGGATCTCCGTCGCAAACGGACGCGCAGCTCTCGTTATGAAAATCGCACCGCAAACCAGCAACAAACAGATCCCCATCTCCCAGCCCACGTTTAGCTCTGGATTGTTGAACATGTAGAACAATTGCACGTAACCGAGCAAAGCAAAGCGAAACAACCCTAAAACCAAAGCGAGTTGCAACCAGCGTTGCAGACACGACTTAAAGACTTGCTTTAACGACTGCTGTTCCACAAAGACTGCTTGTCCGATGAAATACGTAAGCCCTGATAGAGCAAGTGGCATTTGCAGAAAAACCAATACCATCTGAATAATGTAAAACCGAATTCGAAAGACGATGGGATCAGCAAAATCGGCCGATCGCATCGCGAGCCCTTCATAATCCCAAAGTGGAAAGGTTAGCCAAAAATTCAGGATAGCAAACGGTGCGATTCCGATCAAAGAACACAGCACGATCGCTCCGAAATACGATCTGAGTACGATCAAACTCAAGTCGATTAAGTCGGTTAATCTCCTTTGGGAAATGATGATGGCGGTCTTGTCAAACTGCATCTCTTTTCCTCCACGGGTTATCGAGATGGTAAGCCAGCATGTTGATTCGCTTTTGAGTCGGCCACCCTAGCAAAAGAAAATAGGCGACAAGACTGGTGGACGAGATGATGGCGACCAACATCTTGAACAAGTAAACAAAAGGGAAATCGACCGGCGATAGACAACCCTCGGTAAATGCAGCTAACACGAAAAGCACAACCGAACAAAGTATGATTGGCAGTGACCGCTCGGCGTTGATCCGAAATGAGGCTCCGCGCGAAAACCCCTGGGTCGAGAATAGCCCAACCCCGATTCGCATTCCCGCACCAGCCGCTAATGCAATAGCAGTCAATTCGAACGCTCCGTGAGCCGTAACAAACTGAAAAAAGTTTTCAGAGGACATGGCATCGTCGCTTGCCATGTATCCAAACACCGTTCCCAACGTGCAACCATTGAATAGGAGCATCGCAATGGTGGGTAGGATGAGTGGTCCAAGACAAAAACATTGCAATCCAATCCCAGCGTTATGTTGTATATAGCTCGCTGAACTCGCTAACCCCGCAGAACTGGTTCCTAACGAACGAATCGATTGGGAATGCATTTCCTCCATCATGTCAATTTGATCTTCACCGAGCACCCGATTCGCGTGCTCTCTGGCATTGGGAGTCGCATACGCAACGTAAGCCGAAAGCCCGAAAGACCCAAAGAATAATAGCGCAGCTAAAATAACACACGGATCGCGAAAAACGGCATGCGGAACGATCAGAAAAACATACTGAAAAATGCGATCCAAACGAGGCGCCGTGGAGCGATAAAGCTGGCTGTGCGATCGTCCAACCAATCGATGCAGATATTCGATCGTCGACGGAGGGAGCTGATACTGCTCAGACATAGCCAGATCGGTGCAAGCTGCTCTATAGAGCGACGAAAATCGAGCGAGCTTGGTACCATTCGCTTTATAGGAGAATTTCCCCGACTTCATTTCGTTGCACATTGTCTCGAGCTCAGTCCAGCCTTCGCGTCGTCTCTCGAGAACCTCAGCAATTTTCATATGGAATACCCTTGTTCGATCAAGCTGATGGTTGTGACGGTTGAGTGGCAATCAGAACAGGCGGTGCAGCGATTTGTTCCGAATGAGGTGCTGTCGCAGAATTGCTGAGAACACCTAACGGCGAATATGCCAGCGGCGATTGTGCCAGCGGCTTTGGGGATTTGGTGGTCGTGGCCTCGGAACTAAATGCTTCACGAGCAATAAATTCGCGATAGTAGATTGAACACAACAGCAAATCCGAACTTGTGTCTTCTCGAAATCCAAACTTGCGAAACAGTGGCATGGCAATATAGCTGGCCAACTCGGCTCGACGTCCAATCGGAATCCTGGCTCGACGCTCGACATACAACGCGATGGCTTTTGCTAGAGTAGCACTCAATCTAAAGTCGGCCGGGATGTGTTCCGCCAAGGATGATACCCGAGGGTCTTCGAACTTGACATTCGGCGGAACCCACGAGACTTGATTCACAACCACCATCGTGCCTGCTGCCAAATCCCCTAGTCGTTGGAATCTTTGCGTTACGGTCATCGACACTAACCCGACAATTCCAGTTGGGAACAAATCAGCTGATCGCAATAGATTGCGAACAATGGCCTGTGAAATATTGATGGGACGACCATCTACCGAGATAACTCTCAAACCACACAGCCACTTGCCCGGCGTTTGGCCATTCCAATACGCTTCGAAAAACGCGCCGTAAAACCACTGCAAAAAAAACTGAAACACAACCAGCAAAAAGATGATCACATCCATCGAGGTCCCGAAACCGGACCTGCCGAAAAGAAGAGCTCCCATAAAGTAAAACAAAAACCAAATGGCAGCGATAATCAGAGTGCGGACGACAACATCGAGAACGAAAGCTGGAAAACGACGAAACGGCCCCGCCAGCCGATACTGAAACTCAATGTTCTCCGGCGTTTGGATTCGAGCAATCAAATCGATAGGAGTTCGGTTGGTCTCCCTAGGCATTGGGCAACTTCCTACGAATCATTATCAATCACGTGTCCTGGTCTTTCATCGACGATTTACCAGAGGGAACTCCAAAAATGACGCTTCCTTAGTCTAGCAGCTGTACCGCAGAATTCCAAATTCCGAATTCGAGCATAAACCACTCACTAACCACTCGTTGCAATATTGACGCACACCCAGACCAAATAGGCCACCCACGCCACCAACAACAGACTGGTCGCTATCGCACGACGCTTGGGATTCAAGGTTGCCACGGCTAACTCGCGTCAGAAGAAAGCTCAAACCTGGGCTGAAAGGCATCTTCGAACTCAAACTGATCGTCAAAGTCCTCTCGCCGGTCTGTCTTGCTCTTACGCATCTCTTTGATGCGGATCAAATTGTAAACAATCTCTCCAAAGTCACTCGTGGTAAAGATCCCCCAAGAGTTCAACACCGTCTGGGCCAAATAACCGTATCGATCGAGTGCGTACTCCTTGAGAGCGACGCAGAGTTGCTGGCCGGTGAGGTGATGATCCTTAGCACCCGACTCCGAGCCATCCTCCTTGGTCGCCGGCATTTTCATGACCTTTTGTGCGTAACCTAACCCCTCGCGAACGAATTGATACGCCTCCAAATGGTACCGATGATCCTTTTGAAGCAGATCGATGATTGCTAGAACTTGTTCATTCACTGTATTGGCCGGGGGTTAAGTTCTTTCGTGACACGTTTAAAATCCAACTCCTCGCTTAGTAACGGTAAGGCAGTCGGATAACGGAATCAAGATCCGTCGATCATCCTCCATCGCCACCAGCAATTGTTGGCCAAGGATTTCTTGACCTAATACTCTAGCCTTTCCTTGCGGAGTCACAATCTCACTTCCAGGAGGCGGCATCTCGGCTACCAGCTCTTCGTACGTGTCGTTTTCGTAGCGAAGACAACATTTCAAACGACCGCACCGGCCAGAAATCTTGTTGGGATCGAGGGTCGCCTTCTGAAGCTTGGCCATCCTCATGGAGACAGGAGGCATCGAACTCAAGTGAGTATTACAACACACCGGCTTGCCACAGTCACCGTAATCCGCAAGAGCTTTCGCTTCATCGCGTGCACCGATCTGCCGCATCTCGATTCGCGTCTGAAAATGGCCAGACAGCTTTTTGACGAGCTCACGAAAATCAACCCGATCTTCGGCTGTGTAGTAAACGACCACCAATTCGCCACCAAAAATGCGTTCCACATCGACGAGACTCATCGGTAGCACCGTTTCTCGTATTAGCCCTTTGCATGTCTCAAAATCTCGATCGAGAGATTTTTGAATTTGCTGGTACTCATGCTCGTCAGCAGGTGTCGCATCTCGCTGTATGGAGCCATTGAGAGGATCCGACATTTGAGCAATCACCCGGTCCGTCGCTTCGCAAAGCACCTCGCCTCGCTCCAAGCCGCGATTCGTGCGCGCGATGACAATTCGCCCTCGCGGATGTTCGCTCCGCGAATTCATGACGTAGAGCGTTCGCATTCGTCCGCATCGGACAACATATTTCGACATGGATTTGTGCGTTGATGAGTAGGTCGTGAAATGGCCACATGTTTGCAATAAATGATCATCCACCAATCCGATGGTCGGTTGGCAAGTCGAAGTATAACGCCCAACCTCCAAAACCGGAATGCAAAGCAAAGCAGAACAATAACTCGACTTTACACCCGGCGCCCGATTGTATACAATCCATGAACATTGTGCACAAACGACCTGCAGCTCAAAGTCTCAGCAATCCCATGAATTCACTACCCAACCACGGCGAAAAGCGAGAGCATATTGTGGCTTTCGTCTTGCAAAAGATCGTGGATGGAAGTTTCTCGCCCGGCTCTCGCCTGACCACAAAGCAAATTGCTGATGAACTTAACGTGAGCTTGACCCCTGTTCGCGAGGCCTTTGCGGAATTGGCCGGGATCGGGGTTATCGATTTGGAACCCAATCGAGGAGCGACCATCCATTGCTTTTCAAAACGGGAGATTCAAGACGTTTGCCGAGTCCGACGTGCCTTGGAATGCGAAGCGATCCGCGGCGCGATCCATCGTATCCCCCAAGCGATCTTGGCAAAATTGGACCAAGAGTTTCGAGACCTAGCGAACGGTCCTATCCAGGGAAAAAAGAACATTCTTCGCGCGAGAAAACTAGACTCGCAACTTCACGACACCATTGCAGCCCATTGTGGCAACGAGTTCCTAAATCGGGAATTGCAACGCTTGTCAAAACTTTTTCGCTCCTTTCGCGATGCATCATGGATCGAATCCGAAGCTCGTGAAGATTGCGATCGATTGTCCGAAGAAGCCAAGGAACACGCGGCGATCATCACTGCATTAATCACCCGAGACAAAAAGAGTGCCATCTTAGAAATGGGGCGGCATATTTCTGCCTCGTCCAAGTACTGGGCTCGCGGAATCGTTTATCCAGACAAGACCATTAACTCCTAACCTCTCCCTAGCAGGTAACCATGAAAGCTTATTCTATCGTTCCTACCGACCAAGAGCTTCAATCATTGGATCGCGATTTGCGATTCTATCCCACATCGAATGATCAGCCAAAAAATTTGACTCGCGAACAAGTAGCCGGGTTCAATGTAGACGGCTATGTTGCACCGCTTCAGATATTCAGCACAGAGGAAATCGGTGCGATTCGAAACTACTTCGATGGCTTGCTAGCTCGCGTACTTAAATCGGGCGGCGATAGCTACTCCATTAGCTCGGCCCACATGAAGTATGGACCGGTCCATGACATATTGACCAATACGAAAATCGTGGATTACGTAAGTGATTTGCTCGGCGATAACGTTATTGGCTGGGGCTCGCACTTCTTCTGCAAAATGCCAGGGGATGGTAAAGCAGTCGCATGGCACCAAGATGCCAGCTACTGGCCATTGACCCCATCCAAGGCGGTGACGGTATGGCTAGCGATTGACGATGCCGATGAAGAGAACGCGTGTATGCGATTCATCGCAGGCAGCCATCACCATGGGCACATGACGTATCGACCGAGCAGTTCGGACGACCACAATGTTCTGAATCAGACAATCGACAATCCAGAACAGTATGGTCGAGTGGTTTGGAATCCACTCCCTGCAGGTTGGGCCTCCATCCATTCGGATCTACTGTTGCATGGTTCCGAAGTGAATCGTTCCACGCGAAGACGCTGTGCATTGACATTGCGTTATTGCGCAGCCGAAGTTCACGCGGCATTGGGATGGAATGAAAAAGGGGTTCAAGTTCGAGGTCACGACGCCCGCAATCACTGGACCAACCTTAGCCGCCCAGCAACCGAATAATCGTTGCCGCAGAGAAGGCTTTTCAATAAGCGCGCATTACCCTTGCTGCGCCTGATTGCCAGATGATTCTCTCCGTCCAACGATGATTGTTGGAAGCTCGCCATAGACGATAGGCCCACGTTGTGGTTTGGTCGCAATGTCAAAGAGTTCCACGTTGTGGTTTGGTCGCAATGTCAAAGAGTTCTTCCATGATGCGAAAGAGAACTGCCACCGCCCCATCAAACGGCTAAAATTTTGTCGCTGGCGGATGAGCTCGTTTCCATGGCTGCATAGCCAGCCTGAAATCACAAGCAATCGGTTTTCACGAGACTCAGATTTTTCCCTTAAGGGCACTTACTCTAAGCAGCTTTCTTGAGCTCAATGTTCGGGGATGTAACTTCCTCAAGCTTGTGTCGCAGCAATCGGTTTTCGTCTCGCAACGATTTGAGCATTACACCCACATGAAGAAAACAA
>JALOQS010000166.1 GCA_025459355.1 Pirellula sp. | reverse complement strand
CAAGTCAAAATTCTTGACTTCGGATTAGCCCGTTTGAATGTAGATGAATCACAATTGACCCATGCCAACGCCATCGTGGGAACGCCCGCGTTCATGGCTCCTGAACAGGCTCGCGGCGAAAAATCAGTGGACGCGCGTTCAGACCTTTTTTCATTCGGATGCGTTCTTTATTACCTCTGCACTCATGAAATTCCGTTCAAATCGGAATCGACTCTTGGTACCTTAATGGCCCTGGCAGTCGACACTCCTACCCCACCCTCTTCCCTAAATTCAGCAATACCTGACAAGCTCTCTGATCTTGTGATGGCGTTGCTAGAAAAGGATTCGGAAAGGCGACCGCAATCTGCTAGAGATGTCCTTGAGACATTGAACTTAGTAAGTCGGCAAATCGAGCTGGGGATTGCGACATTTGGCATCGATAAATCGCAATCTTTCTCTAATGAAGAGCAACCTAAAGCAGGCAGATCTGGCGGTGTTAAGTTGCTGGGAGTATCAGGTGCTCTCGTGCTGGCTATTGCCGCGATCACCCCTCTGATGCCGGGATCGATGAAGAACGAAAGTCCCAAAGCACCAGACGAGGTCAAATCACCAAACCTCAATGACCAACTTAGTACGGCGAGCAGAGCCGGCATGGTGCTCTTGCGAAAGGTTGCTGACCAATTGAAAAGTGAAAACGAGAGTTTCAGTGGTAGTCTCCGACCTACTTTCGAAAACGAAGACGTTACTGGTTTGATTATCTCTGGTAGCAGCCTTAACTCGCTCAATGCGATCGCTGAACTGAAGTCACTAAACAGTTTGATCATAGAAGGTGGTAGCACTTGGGAATCAAGGACTATAGATTTGAGCCCGATTCGCGACCTGAAACTGAGAAAACTCATGCTCCAGGGGGGATATGTTGTTTCAACAATCGAACCTCTGCGAGATATGCCTCTTGAGGAGCTAAAGCTCGATTATTCACCGATCACCGATTTGTCACCTTTAAAAGGGAAACAGCTTCGCGATCTTTTTTTATGGAGTTGGGCGGGAAGTGATTTATCACCTTTGAAAGGGATGCCTCTCAAGCAATTGAATATTGGTGGAGGTGATAATGTCTCTGACTTGTCTCCTCTCGCAGGAGCGCCCCTCGAGTTCATTTGTATCAACATTTCGAGAGTCAGTGATCTTTCGCCGCTGAAAGGCTCACCATTAAAGCAGTTGTCTTGCAGCAATTGTTTGGTAGAAGACCTGTCGCCCCTAGCCGACTTGCCGATCGAAGAAGCGATGATTGACGGGACATGCGTTCGAGACCTTTCGAGCTTAACGAAATGGCCCCTGAAATGGGCGAAGTTCGATTTAGATTTAGACAATTGGGAGTCTGTTCTTCGTAAGATTCCGTCAATCGAGAAAATTCATTATGATGCGGCCCCCGAAGTTTTTGCGGCGCACAACCGAGCAGACTGGAACGTAAAAGCCCCCGATTTTATAAACAGTCGTGGGATGGAGTTTGTGCTTGTACCGAAAGGCAAAACAGTACGATCCAAAGGCAACTTTGACCAATTGATTGGTTCAAAGGAAATAGAAACCACCGAGGATTTCTATCTGGGTAAATTCGAGGTCACTCAGTCTCAATGGCAAGAGTTAATGGGAACTAACCCCAGCTTTTTCTCAACGAACGGTCCTGGGGAAAATCGACTCAAAACCGTAAGCGTACCGGAACGGGGTAGATTGCCAGTGGAAAAGGTATCGTGGCATGATTGCCAGGCCTTTTTGAAGAAGCTCAATGAAATCGAAATCGATCCTGAATGGATTTATCGCCTGCCAACAGAAGCAGAGTGGACCCATGCCTGCCACGGAGTTATTCCAGGTGAGAATGGTGAGGAACAGTGCCATTTCTTTTTTAAGGAACCTTCAAAATCTCTTCCAAGCTACTGCGCCAACTTCAACAGAAGCGATTTGAAAAGAACCAGCAAAGTCGGATCCTTTCCGCCGAATCGCTTGGGGCTTCACGATATGCATGGGAATGTTTGGGAATGGTGCCATGACCAAGCAAACATTCCTGGCAAGCAAGCACGTTGGATCCATGGGGGCGGTTGGAGAGACGATGCAGAGAAGTGTTCAGCTTCGTTTCTTCGTGAACCTACCGAAGATTGGCTCTATTACGACTTGGGATTTCGAGTCGCTCGTGTCAAGAAATGATCGATGACACAAGTGTGTGGGTCATTCGAACACCTGGCTCAATTCTTGCCGCAACCTGCTCAGCACTTTTGACTTAATCGAATAAACCGTACCGACCGAAATCCCCGTCGCTTTGGCGACATCGACCGGATTGCAATCTTCCAAAACATAGGATCGAAAAACATCTCGATACAACTGAGAAAATTCGGACTCGACTAGCAACAAAGCACGTCTTAACAGGAACTGCATGTCTTCCGCTTCATCTAATTCGATCTTCGCATCAACGTCGGACACCCGCGATCCAGATTGCATCAAAAGGGGTGACTGCTTTTTCGCTAATGTCCGGAAACGGTTCAAGAATATCGTCTTCAACCAGGCATGGAAACTTCGATTCTCGTCATACTCGAACTCAGGCATTTTCTGCCAAAGCGTGACAAAAACATCCTGAACCAAGTCTGATGCATCGGAGTCCTGATACCCGAGCTTTTTTGCCCAGTGGTACAAAAGAGGAGAATACAAGTCCACGAACCGATTCCAAGCCCGAGAATCCTCAGGGCTTCGTAGTCGATAGAGTAGACTTGCTGGAGTCAAAAACATACCGCGGGTCTATTTTTGAATGGAAGATGCGAAGGGCTGCTACGAGGCTATTTGTATCTCTTGATCGACGCAATGATCATTTGCACAGAATAGTTCAGGTATTGCGCCATTCTATCAAATCGCACGGAATAATCGGAGTTCGTATGACTTTTTTTCAGGCGGTGCGATTTGAGAGTCCATCCGCCGCAGAAACGCGTCTTTCCTGGCGAAGCCATTTCCATCGGTAGAATGGTACTACCGTTTTTCTTCCATCAAGCCGACGAGATTGCCATCTGGGTCACACAAAAAGCCGATCCATAATTCATGGTCCGGCATCTTAGCGGCTAGTTGCGGAAGTCGTTCACTGGTTGCTCCACGCTCGACAAATAGCTTATGCGCTGTTTCGATATCAGTTACCAGAAAGTACAGAATGGAGTTGGCCGCGATAGCACCTGCTCCCTGGGGTGTCGAGAGCATGATGCGAATCCCATCTGCATCCAAAAACGCCAAGTTCTCGTTGGCTCGAAATGACAAATCAAGCCCTAAGATATCATGGTAAAACGAAATCGAGACGTCGATGTTCTTCACCGTCATGGCAATCTGACGTATCTTCGATAACTTTGCCGTTAATGTCATTGCGTCTACGATGAACAAAATATCCAGCGGATAAACCAACCACACATGGCGTACAAAGAGAGCAGGCCGCACACTCTCTAGGTCGCACACCAATCGCATGCAAGCAACTCTTCGTTCTAGCTGGTTGGCCGAGACGCTCCCGGGCGACCCGTTTGGGGGTACAAGCAGCAATTCGCGGGACACAAATCATGACTTGGCCCATAGCTGCCGATATAGGGACGCTCGGTTCCTTCGGCTAGTCGCTCTTGGATCAGATCGACAATCATGCTAACAAACTTTGGATGCAGGCCCACCGTCTTGGCTCTTGCAAACATAATCTCCTTCTCTTTGCAAAGTGTCGCCGCTTCCTCGTCCAAGTCGTAGAGTACCTCCATGTGATCCGAGATAAAACCTAGCGGAACAACTACGCAACTCGATAACCCCTCGTTGGTATGCAACTCTTCAATTCGATCGCAAACGTCGGGCTCCAGCCATGGTTGTTGTGGAGGTCCTGATCGACTTTGGAAAACGAGCTCCCAGTTCTCATGCCTCAATTCCGCGCAAATGAGCTTGGCCGCTTCTCTTAGTTGGGCCTCGTAACGAGAGTATTGTGCCATCGAAAGCGGGATGCTGTGAGCCGTGAACAACACCTTAACATTCTTTCGCTGGTCAACCGGTAGCGAATCAATCGCTTCACGAACACAATCGCACTGAGCCGCTATGAAGCTCGGATGATTGAATCCCATCCGAACCTTTTCCACTAGCGGTGCATGACCACCCACGGCCGCTTGGGCATCCGCGAGGTTCTCTCGGTATTGTCGGCATCCGCTATAGCAACTAAACATCGACGTGAAAAAGCAAATGGCTCGCTTGCGACCATCAACCGCCATTTTGCTCAACTCATCGGGCAGCAGAGGGTGCCAATTTCTATTCCCCCAGTAGATCGGCAGCTCGACTCCGCGCGCCCGGCACTCACGGGTCACAGCTTCGATCAAATCACGGCACTGTTGATTGATCGGACTGATACCACCGAAATGGTTGTAGTGTTCGGCGACCTCCAACATTCGTTCCCGTGGAACATTTTTTCCTCGAAGCACATTTTCAAGGAACGGGATCACATCATCCATTCCCTCTGGTCCGCCAAAGGAAACAAAGAGAATCGAATCGATCGGTACCTCCGTTAAGCCAGGTAACGGGGCAGTCGGTGCGGCGGGACGAGTCGCGACGGGTGCTGGAGTTGCTGATTCGGACATTTCGGTGTTGCTGTAGTGAAAGAAATGGGCTCGGTGTAGTATTATAGGTGTTCAAGTCGTTCCAGACAGGCGTATTGTCTCGGGACGTTTGGGACCTTGATATTCGTTGTGAAATCATGAAATTCGCGGAGAAAGGGAGTCCTTTCGATTCTGAACCCATTGCGACTGCTAGCTTCACCAAAATCGATTAGCACTTGGCTGGCTTTCTCTCTGCTTTTTTGGGGGGTAGGTTTTCTGCTGCAATGGCCCATACGAGAGTCTCGGATCCAAAGGTGGCAATCACAACTCGCATCGGTGGCCGTAATTGATTTCGAAGTAATCGAGCAACTCAAGTCAAAATGGAATTCCAGTGCGGAGCTCAATTCGATTCTCGATAGCGTTGGGAAAGGCATGTTGGTTTGGAATTCCGCCCCAGATCTACCGACTAAAGAATCGTCACAAAAAGAAATCTACGTCAATTGGCAGTCAGAGCCCGGAGGCTATCGTCGACTAAAGCTCGAGCATGATTGGTTAAGCCCAGATGGCATACCATACTCCGCCACTCTGATCCGAAGATACTCCGATGCTGATGTTTCCGGGGTAGTCGGCGTTTCGTGGGTCTTAGCCCATTGTTTCGGACTGTTCGGTGCAGTCGTTGGCTTTATGTGGCTCAAGGGAAGATCGGAGCGTCAAAGCGAAGAGGAATGGATCAATCGATTTTCGACGCAAATTGGAGTTAGCCAAGAGTCGCTAAAGTCCAAGGAATGGATGGGGGTTCGGGAATCGCTCGCTCACGGAATTTATGCCATGGCCGATTCGATGAGGAGTCAGATCGCCAGCGTGAGCCAAACTTACGAACGCTCATCGCAGGCAATGACGAGCATGCCGATCGGAATCTTAACCTTTAACGAAAAACTGAAGCTTGACTTCGCCAACCCAGCGGGCAAAGCGTTGCTAGGAATCGAGCTCGCGGAAATAGGACAGCGACTCATCGAAGTCGTACGCATACCCGAAGTCTTTGACTGTATTTTGGCAACTCATGAAACGGGCAAGCCGAATGAGATCGAGTTTCAAATGAATCAAGGACGAACCTCACTACGGCTCAAAGCTATCCCCATCGGTTCAAAGGATTCCAACACGAACGCCTATCGTGTTCTGGTTTCCATCGCAGATGAAACGCGGCTCAAGCAATTAGAGAACCTGAGGCGTGACTTTACTGCCAACGTATCTCACGAGTTGAAAACGCCCCTGGCATCGATCAAGGCTTATGCCGAGACGTTACTCATGGGTGCTCTCGATGACCCAGACGCGAGACAACATTTTGTCATGCGAATCGAGGAACAAGCGGGCAGACTGGAAGCCCTGATCGCCGACCTACTACAGTTGAGCCGTTTGCAGTCACAGCCCGATAAGCCAGCGTTGATGCCGATTTCGATTCGGGACGTTGTGAATTCTTGTGTTGACGATCATTCGGCGATTGCGCAGCGACTCAAAGTTTCGGTGACAATCGGAAACATCTATTCCGGCAGAATCTTGTCGGACCTTTCTTCGTTAAAAACCATAATGGCCAACATTGTCAGCAATGCCATTCGCTACAATAAAACCAACGGCTCGGTATCGATTTCCGCACAAGAAATCGATGGACGATGCGTCGTTCGAATTGAGGATACAGGAATCGGAATCCCCCCCGAAGACCTGGAACGGATCTTTGAACGATTTTATCGAGTCGAGAAAGCGAGAAGCCAAGAGACGGGAGGTACGGGCCTCGGTTTGGCTATCGTAAAGCACCTGTGCCAATTGGTAACCGCAGAGCTAAGCGTGAAGAGCAGGCTCGGTGAAGGTAGTTGTTTTACGCTAGCCATTGACGACGGATCGCGAATCGATCGCGACCAAATGGTTGAAAAGGAGACATCATGCCAGAGGATCTTGTTTGCGTTGGTCAATTCCCCACTCCGGAACTCGCTCATGTCGCGAGATTCGAATTGGAGTCGGAAGGGATTCAATCCTTTCTCGATAACGAATGGGTCTCCAGTATGGATTGGTCTCTTACAAACGCTGTAGGAGGGGTAAAACTGCTGGTCAGTTCGCTCGATGCACAGAATGCCTCTGAGATACTGAACTCTCGCTCTCAGTTCAAATGGGAGGATCGAGAGAGCGATGCTGATTGCGACGAATCAGAGGGGAAGGGAGCTCAATCAAGCGATACAAATGACCGCGAAGAGAATGCGTTGAGAGCCTTTCGCGGCGCCATTCTCGGACTACTATTCTTGCCGGTTCAGTTTTATATCTTTTACCTACTCCTGTTCAAAGTGTTAGGAAGCGATTTGCCCTTAAGTGCAACGCGGAAACAGCAGGCCATCATGGCAGCTGCGATCAACATACCAAGCATGCTGATCCTGTTACTGTTCTTGAGGTCTTTGGTGAATCTTTTCAACGTTCAGTAAACAGCGAGCCTCTCATGCTATTCTTTGACACGCGTCAGGATTTTTGTTGCTTGCGAAATCGGCCTGGAGTCACGTGGTATCGGCGTTTAAAGACCACGCTCATATACTCTGGGTGTTCAAACCCGCAACGATCGGCAATCTCTTCCAGAGACAACTCGGTATCCTGCAATAGCTGCCGGACCTTTTCCATTCGCACCCGAGTAATCATCTCGTGAGGCGTTATGCCAGTCGCTTCTAAGAATTGATATTCGAGTTTGCGTCGTGAAAGTGGATTGTGTTGGAGCACGTGGCTCACATCGATACCATCACACGCATGTTCTCGTATAAATCGGATCGCGGCTGTGATCTCGGGATTCGATACAGCGGTCACATCGGTCGATTGCCGTGCTTCGACCCCTAAAGGCTCTAGTAGAATCGAATCCTGCATACTCTTAGGGGGGCCTTTCGTTGTCCGATTCGGGCTCTGCTCCATCCAATCGTCTAGGAGTTTTGCGGCCCATTGCCCCGCCCCCCGAGCGTCGGGAATCACGCTTGTTATCGAGGGGTGAGCCAGATTGCAAACGATCGTATCATTGTCGACACCGATCACCGCAATTTGCTCGGGAACTTGGATGCCAAGATTTCGGCAATGGTCCAACACGATTTGCGCTTGGATATCGAATGCACAAAACAACCCCACTGGTTTGGCAAGACTCTTAAGCCAACGATCGATGGGAGACTCAGGATTCTCTTTGGACAACGAATCAATGAACTGGGTTCTCGCCCGAAACTCGGCCCAGTGCATGGAACAATCGAGCTCGTATTCCTCGCATCGACGTTGAAACTGCTCGCCTCGCCAAAGAGCCCAGTTAAAGCCTTTTGGACCGCAGAACGCAAAATTGCGGAAGCCTTTTGTGCGGAGATGTTCGAATGCCAGATCCGCGACTCGAATATCGTTCGTCTCGACCCAAGGGATCTTTGGCACACGTCGCGCGGCGCTGACATCAATGGTGGGTACTCGAAGTTTCGTGACGGCTTGAGCGATCTCCTCGGTCTCGATGCGAGCGATAACACCGTCTCCTTTCCAATGAGAAAGCCATCTCGGCGGAGGTGCTCCCCGTTCCAATTCCGGTAAAAAGATTGACCACTGATCTCTCGTACGTTGATACTCTACAATGCCTTCCAGGATACCGCGTGCATAGGCGTTGGATGTTTCGATTAGCAGGGCGACCGTTTTTCTCTTTCGGACCATTTGTTAAAAACCTCAATTTTTTTGCGCATTTTATCATAGCCCGCGAACAGGCTTTCAACCATGATTTAATCTCGGTTAATGGCAGTTTCGTAAAGTTTGTTGGCCCTTAGTGGCGTCCAGCACTCCCGGAGCGTCAAAATCGGTGCGACGATGGCCTCTATAGGCCCGCCGCAGTTTCCTCCCCCCACCTTTCCATTCTAGGATGATTCGCAGTGTCTAAGAAAATTAATGTTGCCATGGTTGGGCTCGGGTTTGGTGCCGAGTTTATTCCTATCTACCAGCGTCACCCTAACGCAAACGTGATCGCAATATGCCGACGCAACGAAAAGGATTTGAATGAGGTTGGTGACCGATTTGGGATTGCGAAACGCTACCAAGAATTTGACAAGGTGCTCGAAGACCCCGAGGTCGATTTTGTGCACATCAACTCTCCGATCCCTGATCACGCTTGGATGAGCATGCGTGCGTTGCAAGCTGGCAAACATGTTATGTGTACCGTTCCGATGGCGACCACGATTGAAGATTGCGATAAAATTTGTCAGCTAGTCGCCGACACCGGCAAAAAATACATGATGGCGGAAACGGTTGTGTATAGCCGAGAGTTTTTGTTCATCAAGGATCTCTACCAACGGGGTGAGTTGGGCAAGATTCAATACATGTCAGCAAGTCATCCGCAAGACATGGATGGCTGGCCTGAATACTGGGAACGTATGATCCCGATGCACTACGCAACGCACGTCGTGTCCCCCGTTTTGGGATTGGTCAATGGACGTGCGGAATACGTCTCATGTTTTGGTTCCGGTGCCATTCGCGATGATCTCGCCAGTAAGTCGGGCAACCGATTCGCCGTAGAAACATGCCATATCAAGATCAAAGACTCCGACCTATCGGCACACATCTGGCGATTTCTGTTCGATACCGCTCGTCAGTATCGTGAGAGCTTTGATGTTTACGGCACGAAGAAGAGTTTTGAATGGTCGTTGGTCGAAGGCAAGAAGCACATATTGCATACCGCGAAACTGCCTGAACATGAAATTGCCTCGGAGGTGGAAGTTCCCGATTTCGCTCATTTGCTCCCAGAGCCAATTCGTCAATTCACCCAATCGATTCAAGACGCCGACCACCTATCGTTTATCCAAGGGGGCGGCCATGGTGGCTCACATCCCCATTTGGTTCACGAGTTCGTAAGCTCGCTCGTCGATAATCGCGACCCGTGGCCCAACGCTGTAACGAGTGCTAACTGGACTTGTGTTGGTCTTTGTGCACACGAAAGTGCTATGGCTGGTGGCCAAGTTGTAAAGCTTCCCGCTTTCACTTTGCAATAAATTCACTTCGCAGCAGATGTTGCGGAAAACGCAGCACAGCGGGTAATAGAGATTGATATCCGTAGCAAACAATTCCACCGGAGTTGTTTCAGAAAAGAGACCGTTACCCTCCCACCTTCCCAACTGGTAAGTCATTGCTATGAGTCAACTAGACTTTATGCCGAATCTGGGCTGTGCCCTTCGGAACTCGACTCGATGGTTGATCGCGACAGGCGCATTCCTCGGGTTGTTCTTTATTGCTAACTCGAACCGATATTCGCTAGCAGCGGACGAGATCAAGGTCCTATTGCTAGGGGACAATGGACATCACCGTCCAGCTGACTTTTACCGAACAATCCGGGATCCCCTATCAAAGAACGGGGTCGCTATCGAATACTCGGAGAATGTTGCAGAGTCCTTGTCCAAGGAACGATTAGCGAAATTCGATGCGTTGATGGTGTACGCTAACATCAATAGCATTGAACCCGAACAAGAGGCTGCACTGATTGAATACGTCGAAAATGGCGGGGCGTACGTGCCGGTGCATTGCGCATCCTACTGCTTTCTCAATTCCCCTAAACTGATCGCGCTGACCGGTGGTCAATTCAAAGAACATGGCGGTGAGCGTTTTCGGACATCGATCGTTGCTCCTGACCATGAGCTGATGAAAGGCTTCGAGGGTTTCGAAAGCTGGGATGAAACCTACATTCACCATAAGCATAATCCAGATGGCCGTACGATTTTAGAGGTTCGTCGACAAGGTAAGCTGGCCGATGGAACAACTGAAGAGCCTTGGACGTGGATTCGAACGCAAGGCAAAGGACGAGTCTTCTACACCGCTTGGGGTCACAACATGGACACCTGGGGGCAAAAGGGGTTTGTCAACCTGCTCGAACGCGGTATTCGATGGGCTGCCAAGAAGCCATTGGACAAGGTGGCTCCGTTTAAAGATGCAAATCTATTTACCGTACCTAAGATGACGGAGATTGCTAAAGATCTGCCCCCATTTACGTATACGAATGTCGGCAATGCGATTCCTAATTACCGAGGAGGACAGCGTTCCGAAGACGGTACGATTTTGAGCGAAATGCAAAATCCTCTGCTGGCTGTGGATTCGATCAAGCGGTACTCGACTCCTGTCGACTTTTCGCTCAAGCTTTGGGCGAGCGAAGACGACTCACTCGGCGGCTCAAAGCGTTCAGCCTTTGCCGGCTTAGCAGGAAAAGCGATGGCCATGACGTGGGATCATCGCGGACGATTGTTTCTCTGCGAAACCATCGATTATCCGAACGAATTGCAACCAATCGGCCAAGGCCGAGATCGTATTCGTCTATGCGAAGATACGAATGCTGATGGAGTTGCGGACAAGTTTACCGTGTTCGCGACCGGTCTCAGCATTCCAACGGCAATCGTTTGCTATCGAGGTGGTGTCATTGTTCAAGATGGTACGACTACCGTTTTCTTGAAAGATACCAACGGTGATGACGTCGCTGATTTCCGCCAAGAGCTTATCACGGGATGGGCGATGGGTGACACTCACGGCGGTGTTAGCAATTTTCAATATGGCCTCGACAATTGGATCTGGGGCATGCAAGGTTACAACGGATCTCGCCCTGTCATCAACGGCGAACGCCAACAAGGGTTTAGCCAAGGTTTCTGGCGATTCGCAGTCGCGGCTGGTGCCTCAGACGATACGGCTCCCGTGTTTGAGCTAAAGGATGGAAAGAACACTCTTAAGAAGACAAAGGAATTCGATTCTCATAGCATTCGAGTCACCAAGCTAGAGTTTGTTCGTTCCACCAACAACAATACTTGGGGGATCGGAATCAGCGAGGATGGACTTATCTTTGGGTCGACCGCGAACGGTAATCCAAGCAATTTCATGCCGATCTCTAATAGCTATTACGAACGAGTCAATGGCTGGTCACCGCAAGTGCTTGGCCCGATCGCTGACACGTATAAATTCCAAGCGATCACTCCAAAGGTCCGCCAAGTAGACTTCTTTGATGGCTACACCGCTGGCGCAGGTCACGCTCTCTACACGGCGAGAAACTATCCACGTGAATGGTGGAACCGTCTGGCGTTCGTGTGTGAGCCAACAGGTCACATTATCGGATCATTTGTTCTTAGTCGAGATGGCGCCGGGTACAAGAGCACAAGTCCGTTTAACCTCGTTGCGAGTGTCGACGAATGGGCCTCGCCAATCATGGCTGAAATCGGTCCAGATGGAAATGTTTGGGTCATTGATTGGTACAACTTTATCATCCAACACAATCCGACTCCCCAAGGTTTTAAGACCGGCAAAGGTAACGCCTACGAGAGTGAACTGCGAGACAAGAAGCACGCGAGAATCTATCGCGTTGTATACGAAGGAAACGATGGCCTACCTAAAGATCAGTTGGCTGCAGCCAACAAACTTATTGAAAAGGGGCTCGACCCCAACAATGAGAAACTCTTAGTCGAGGCATTAAAGCATCCGAACTTTTTGTGGCGAAAAATCGCTCAGCGGTTGCTCATTGAAAAAGGTAAGCTTTCGTCCGAAACGCTCACAGCTTTGAACGGATTGCTATCGGATAAGACTGTTGATTCCGTGGGACTGAATGTGGGGGCAATCCATGCTCTCTGGGTTCTCAAGGGAATCGGAGCAACAATTCCGACCTCCACTGTTCTAGGGCATCCGAGCCCAGCCGTGCGTAGAAATGGTGTTCAAACCTCGGATGATTCCTTGGCTTCACTGCAAGGTATCTCCCAAGGGAATTTGCTCGCCGACGGAGATGCCCAAGTTCGATTGGCGGCATTGCTTAAGATCGCAGATAGCAAAGGTTCTGAACCAGGGATCGTTTCGGCATTGTCTAATCCAACGCTGGTTGCAACCCTTCCTGGTGCGAGCAAGACGGACACATGGTTGCTCGATGCATGGACCAGCGCGGCGAGCGCCCATTGGGACGTTGTTTTGCCAAAGCTATTGGTCTCAACCGAGGTTCAATCGACTGACGCATTAAAGCGAATTGCCATCGTCGCCGAGCATGCTGCTCGATCGAAGATGTCCCCGGAATCGTTCGCGCTGCTAGGCGAGAAACCTACACAAATGGACATTGCGAGCGCAATCGTTTCGGGCATTGCCAAGGGATGGCCAAAGGACTACGAATTCCGCGCACCTGCTGGCTTGGGAACAAAGATCACTCAAGTTTGGCTAGGCTCCGATGTGCCTGTCGACGTCAAGAGCCAGGTTTTGATGTTGGCAAACAATGCAGGAATCAAAGAGGTAACGGAGGCACTATCCCAAATTGTTTCTGAGCTTGCAGCAGCGGCAACGGATGCAGATCGCCCTATCGCAGCGCGAGTCGCAGCAGCTAAACAAGCGATGGTATTGCAATCGGACAACCCCGCCTTGGTCGATCAATTGATTGAGCAATTGTCAGCACAAAGCAATCCTGAATTGTACGACGGAGTCCTCCAAAGCCTTAGCACCGCTCGAGTCGAAGGGCTTGGGAAGAAGCTGGTTGAAAAGAGCAAGAACATGCCACCCGAGTTCCGTCGCAATGCGATTCGCGGGTTGATGTCTCGACCGCAAACCACGGTCGAACTGCTCGATCTCATCGAGGGAGGCGAGCTAACTTGGAACGATTTCCAACTTGATCAAAAGCAAGCGTTGCGTGACCATCCCACCGCATCCATTCAGAAACGAGCGAATGAGTTGCTCAAGTCGAAGGGGTTAGCGATGAACGCGGATCGTCAAAAGGTTGTGGAGTCATGGATGGATATCACTCACGAAACCGGTGACTTGGATAACGGCAAAGCGATGTATTCTAAGCACTGTGCTCTGTGCCATGTCCACGGAAAGATGGGCGTAGAAATCGGACCGAACCTGACGGGCATGGCGGTTCATCCTAAGGAAGAATTGTTGGTACACATCCTGGACCCGAGCCGTAGTGTCGAAGGGAACTTTAGAACCTACAGCATTCGAACGGTGGATGATACCATCGTTACGGGCATGTTAGCTGGCGAGAGCAAGACAGCATTGGAAATCGTCAATGCCCAAGGCAAAAAGGAAGTGGTACTTCGCGAAGACATTGACGAGCTAGTGGCGTCGCAAAAGAGCCTCATGCCAGAAGGTTTTGAGAATCAAATGACCAAGGTGGAAATGAGTGACTTGCTCGAATTCCTCACCAGCAAGGGGAAGTACGTACCACTGGCTATCGATACGGTCGCCTCCTCGATTACCACCAAGGGGATGTTCTTTGATGACGAGGGGCGGGCTGAGCGATTGGTCTTTAGAGATTGGGGCGTCAAAACCTTTAAGGAGATACCGTTCAATTTGGTTGATCCGCAGAATGGCACCAAACCCAACGCGATTATGTTAAACGGACCGTTTGGCGTAAAGGCACCCAAGATGCCAAAGCAAGTTGAACTCCCATGCCGCACGACTGCTGTAGCGATTCACATGCTGAGCGGTGTCGCAGGCTGGGGTTATCCTGCGGCGGAGAAAGGGTCCACGTCGATGATCGTTCGTTTGACCTACGCCAGCGGCAAAACGGAAGATCACAAGCTATTGAACGGTGAGCATTTCGCGGATTACATCAATCGTGTTGATGTACCCAAGAGTGAATTCGCATTCAATCTCTCTGGTCGACAATTGCGATATCTATCGATTACACCGAATTCGAAGGAGCCACTTGAAAAGCTAGAGCTGATCAAGGGTGATGACGTAACGGCACCGATCGTAATGGCGATTACGATTCAAACGGCTGAGTAGGGTTACATGTTTTAGGTTGCTCAGCGGGTGATCTAGGAACAGGGCATAAAAAGGAGGGGTTGTTCCCCTCCTTTTTTTCGCTCGCTCACCCGGTGGATAGATCGCGTAGCGTTTTGTTTGGGATTACAATTCCTATCTTGTGGCGATTACCTCGTATACTTCTTTTTCGTCTTTGCCGTGCAGGAAAAGTGAGATGTCCGAATCGAGTAATCCCTATCAGCCGACTAGTAATCCCAATACAAATCCCATTAACGAATCGGATAGCGAAGATTCGTCTGCACTATTTCCGAACATACTTCATGTTTTGATAGGCGGGATGACAGGGCTCGGTTCATGGGGCTTGTTCCTCGCTTTAAAGCAAGGAAACCTGATCACTTTCTCTGTGCCGTTACTCTGGTTTTTGTTTGTGGGAATTGTCGCAGGCCTGGCAGGCATAAGAACGTCAGGGATTTTGGCCTTAATTCTCGTGTACACCTCGGTACCACTATTCTTTAAAAGCAAGCTCTTTCCGCTCGATGCCATTTTCGCATTCTTTACAGTGTCGATTTCCGTCCTGGTTTGGCTGCCGATCTACCTGACTCGATCCGCGCGAAAGAAATCTGATCGAAGT
>JALOQS010000165.1 GCA_025459355.1 Pirellula sp. | reverse complement strand
CCGCGACCACCTTCGCCGCGTCGTGGCGGATTTTTATCTTTGCCCTCTTGGGCCGAAAGCTCCTGGGCGAGCAGGGTTGGTAGCCCTAAAGTCGCTACGATTGTCAAAATGGCAAATCTCTTTTTCATGGCTCTGATTCCTTAGAATTTGTTGCATAAGATGCGTTACATAGAACCTACCGACGCGATCTCCGACATATCCACTGGTGATTTAGGAAAATTCAGGAAAAGGAGTCGGCGACCCATTTCTGCACGCTGCCATTCGATAATCGCTGACATTTTTCCGCCACAAACGCAACGGTCCGCTCCTGTCTGTGTTCAGATGGAATATCATGACATACACCATGGATGAAACGAAACACATCGATTTGGCCCAGCACGTGGCGGCTCAAAGTGCTTTTTCCGAGGAATTCTCTCGTGCGCGGCCCAAGCTGGAGAGGATTGTCGAGTTTCGAATGCATCCTGGTCTTCGCAGTCGCTTGGACCCGAGCGATGTGCTACAAGAAGCCTTTATTCAAATGAGCAAAAGACTCGATGAGTTGACTCATGAGATGACGGTCTCTCTCTTTGTCTGGATGAGGCAAAAAACGATCCAGACATTGATCGATCTTCAACGGTCTCACTTTCGAGATAAGCGAGACGTAATGAGGGAGAATCGAAATTCGTTGCACGAGCATGGTCAAACGAGCTCATTGTCCATAGCGAAGTATCTCATCGATGATGTAACCTCTCCCAGTATGGCCGCAGCGCGTGGCGAGGATTTCGATCAGCTTCATCAGGCTCTCGAATCTATGAATGAAATTGACCGAGAGGTATTGGCCATGCGACATTTCGAACAGCTTTCCAACGCCGAGGTTGCTCAAGCTCTTGCGCTTACAACCACGGCAGCCAGCAATCGTTACATTCGTGCCGTAACGCGGCTTGGTGAAATCATGAAATCACTTTCGACCAAGCCTCAATGATGGATTCGCAAGCAGGAAATCCCGACGACGATCTTGAAAACTCTCGACATCCGGTCGAAGTCTTGGCGGACGAGTTTGCCGAAAGACTTCGGCGGGGCGAGTCTCCTTCGATTGACCAATATGAGTCCCAATATCCCGAGTGGGCGTCGGTTATCAGACAGGTCTTTGAGCCGATTGCAATGGTCGAAAAGATATCGGCTCAGCATCATGCGGCAGTTGGCAAACCAATTCCAACCGTCCCCAGCCAACTCGGTGATTTTCGTATTGTTCGCGAGATTGGCCGTGGTGGCATGGGGGTTGTCTATGAAGCGGTTCAGATTTCCCTTCAACGCCGAGTCGCGTTAAAGGTCATCAACATCCAAAGTGCGGACCAAGACAAATTGCAAAGTCGATTTCGTCGCGAAGCTGAGGCGGCGGCTGGTCTCCATCATACCAATATCGTACAAGTTTACGGGAGCGGCATAGATAACGGAGTGCACTATTACGCCATGCAACTCATCCAAGGGGCGCCGTTAAACGAAGTCATTGATTGGTTGCGTGATACAACAGCAACAAGAAAAATCGCGCCTGATCCGAGCCTGGTTAGTTTTGCTGGCAGGCGTCTTTTGGAATCGGATAGTTTCGACAACGAAACAACAGGCTCAAGCGTCTCGACTCCGAAAACAGAAAAGGTTTCTCCGTCGCACACGACGAGAGTTCAAAACGCGAATGACTCCGAATCCGACACCGGATGCGACACCGGATACGATCTACCGATGCGCGCGAATGAGGTCGCAGAGAGTTTGCCTGCTGCCTATTACCGCAACGCTGCACGAATCAGCGCCGATCTTGCTAACGCGCTCGGATACGCTCACCGACAACGCATTTTGCACCGCGACATCAAACCCGCCAATCTTATCTTGGACCGAGCGGGTGCTATTTGGGTTACCGATTTTGGTCTAGCTCGTCATATCGATGCGGACGGTGCAACGCAAAATGGCGAAGTGCTCGGAACCATTCGCTATATGGCACCGGAACAAATCGCTGGAGGCGGCGATGCTCGGATGGATATCTACAGTCTGGGACTATGTCTCTTTGAACTGGTTACGCTCAGAAGTCCATTTGATGCACCTAAGCAGAGGTTGCTGGACCCAATGGGGTTCTCCGTCTTACCGTCCCCACGAAAGTTGAATCCCAAAGTCCCTCGCGATTTGGAGACCATTATCTTGAAAGCGTGTGCCGTAGAGAGCCACGCGCGCTATGCCAATGCGATGGAATTCGAAGCGGACCTGCGCCGCTTCCTTGAGGATCGGCCGATCTTGGCCAAGAAAGCATCTGCGTGGGAACATTTCAGACGGTGGGCTAAACGAAATCCAGCGCTGGCAACTCTCTCGTCGCTTACCGCAGCCATGCTAGTGATGCTGATCGCCGGGCTCGCCGTGTGGAATCGACAACAGCAGGATTCGCTCGCGGAAATCAATCAGCTTTATGTAGACGCAGAAAAAAATTTGGTTGAGAAAACGTCTGCGTTGGAAAAAGAACGGCAAGCGAATTTGCGAGCAGAAGCCAATCTTCGACTAGCTACCCAAGCATTTGATGGCATCATCGACAACATCGCGTCGAGAGGTTCCCATCTATTCGACTACGAAGAGTTGGGCGATGAATCGATTGACTTTAGTGGTACGATGCTAAGTGAAGCGGACGTTAGCCTTCTCGAATCCCTGTTATCTTACTTTAAACAACTCGGTGAGCAGAACGATACCGATCTAAGCTCAGAAACGGCGGCAGCACAGAAACGAGTCGGCGATATCCAGCAACAAATCGGTAAATTGGAAGAGGCCGAAAAAAGCTATGCGACCGCTCTCGATCTCTATCGAGATCTTGCCAAAGGAGGTCTTGCCCAGCGAGAGAACGTAACACTCAAGTCTGCGGAAACAGAGAACGCGGAGTCGGCGAGGTGGCTTCAGCAGCAGGTTGCGATTTACATGGAGTTGTTGCTAGTTCAGTCGCAGCAGGGCAAGATATGGTTGGCATGGGAATCCTATAACGATTGTCGTTTACTAATCGAATCCAGTAGCGAGTTTGCTTCTTCACAAGAGGGCCGATTTCAGAAAGCGAAACTCTTAAATTGCATCGGTCGAATTTCGTCACAAATGCAAGCTCGACCGATTCGAGGTGAACGACCAACGCCACTAAACAGTCGCGATACCAAGAGTGATGTCAATCGCACGCGCTCGCTGGAGTTTGCGGGGCTACCATTGGCCGCGAGGTTAAGAAAAGAAGCGGAATTGAATCGCGAAGCCATAGAGTTATTGACCGCTCTGGTTTCGGAATCCCCTGATAAAGCGGCCTATCGCTCAGCCTTAGCGCAGTCGCTCCGAGATGAGTTCAGGTTAGCAATTCTTCGCAATGAGAAAGAGGAATCGGAGAAGTCTCTAGTTCACGCGATCGAATTGCTGAACAGTTTGATACAGCGATACCCCGATAACCCGAGTTATCAATATCAACTCGCAGAAACTCTGTGGGCTTCCACATCGAGGCCTATGGGTAGACCGCCCGGTGCCCCGCCGCGTAACAATGAGCCGAATCCAATTACGACCCAAGACATCGATCGGCTCCGAGATGCACTGAAAATCTGCGATCAATTGCTTAGAGAGCAGCCATTAGAGCCCGCCTACCTAGCCTTAAAGGGATCGATACTTTCGCGTCTTGGGCAATCCGGTGGCACCATCGGGCGCTCCCAAGCGGTGGAATACCTATCCGAATCCGTGAGACTCTATACCGAGCTTTCGAATAGGTTCCCGGAGTTGCCACTTTATCGAGCGCAACGAATCGAATCTCTCTTGAAGTTGAGCCGCATTGAACCGAATCGATCCAAGGCGATTGAACACTACGATCAAGCGATCGAAGACGCGAAGAAGCTCGGAGATTCACGGCTTCGCAATCAAATTGGACCTCTTATTGAACGCATGAGAGAACGTCGCCAAAGCTTGGAAAGCAATAAACCTTAGCGTACTGATTTCGAGGTGTGGCGTGTCAAGTTTGATTTCTGAATTCAGTCGGCGTTACGCCAATGGCCGAACGGAATGAACGCGTGAACGCACTGTGGTCATAGAATCCACACGCCAGCGCAATCTCTGAGATAGACAGTTTGTCTTCTCGTAGCATTCGAGTTGCCGCCGCAATTCGGGACTTGGTCAGCAGATGGCTCGGCGTTAAACCAAACAATCGTTTCGTCAGTCTCGCTAATCGCTGAGATGATAAATTTGATCGCTCAGCTAACCATGCAGGAGTGAACTCCGGTGCGAGCGATTGTTCGAAATCTCGCAGGGCGTTCGCAAAGTCTTCTGGAATCTCTTTAGGATTCAAGGCAACTCTTAAATCTTTGGAGAACCCGATGATTCCCGTTATGTTGCCACTGGAATCGCGAATCGGCAATTTCGTCGTGAGGCACCAAACGGGATTGTCAGGGGTAAGCCACTGCATTTCGAGATGCTCGATTAACGATTTGCCAGTTTGCAAAACTCGTCGGTCTTGTTCCGTCGGTATCTGCCCAAAATCACCCGGACAAATTTCGCGAGGGGACCGGCCTAGAACTTGGGATTTGCTCTTTAGTCCATGTCGTTCTACAAGCGATTGGTTGACGGCAATGTACTTTCCGGCTGCATCTTTGATAAAGAATGCGACGTCCGGAGACAGGTCGAAAAGCTTTGATAACAGATCAATGTCGATTGAGGCCGGGCACATTGCGAGAGGTTTAAGTGGATTCATTGTGCGCGATTCTGTAGTTCAAAAGTTGTTTTTGCCAAGTGTCGGCCCTCGACTGTTGGGATCCTCGTTCGCTTAGAGTACCGCGAGATTCACTTTAGCATTTTCCTGCGTTTATCCCTACCCTAATTGGTTCGTTATGCCCAATGTATGTTCGTTCTTGTCGACCTGCGTTGCGTTGCACGGTCGTTTGCCGGTTAATCACAGCGATCCATTTTGATGGTTTCGATCGCCGTATTGTTTTGCATTTCGCTGAGAGCTAACGCCCAATCTTGTGCCTTGGTAAACGTATCGCCCTAGACGGAAAATCTAATCCGTAATATCTACGAATGAAACGTCTTTTCATCGCTACGGAGATCGATTCATCGTCGGGAAAACAAGCCAAGCGATTTATGATGGTAAATCGGATCTGGGATCTGAGCAAATGGCTAGTCAAGTCAACCCGACCTCAGCCGATACGCTAGTTTTTCCAGATCGTGTTTGAAAAATTGTAGCCTCTCACCGAAAACTCGATGTGCGTTGTTTAACACCAGACAAGTTCGATGAACAACAAGTGCCCCGTTTTCATTGTGTTTACGATAACCAGTACGCTGCCACCCACTTTCTAACTGTCCTACTTTGAGGCGCCCGACAAAAGTGTTTTTGGAACATTTGCTACTATAACATACTGTATTATCGAGCCATTTACTGTGACTTCATGTTGTGCTAGTAAGTGCGGTGTTGGAACTATGTCGGGCGTGTCTTCTTTGCCTCTTATGACGAAGAAAACAAGTCGACGATCGATAAAGGTGCTGTGTCCCCAGGTGTTCTCGTCCAGATGCTCTTGCCAATCGTCTTCTCTGCTTCGTATCGGCGGTGTTCCCTCAGCTTGACACGATTAAAGCCGAGATGATACACGTGACATAGAAATGCGATCGAATGCTTCTTGCCGTCAATACGATGAGGTCTTGAGAAATGCGAGCAACAGCACGGGTTGGAGTCATTTTACTTGCGATATTTTTGGCAAGCATTTCCTCGTTGCCATATCTTCGTGGGCAAGCGGATGTGGAATGCCAGCTTTTGCGTTCGCTCAATATCGACGGCGAAGATTCCCGAGAAACCGCCAAGATTCGCTGGAAACTGTTGTTGAGCAGCGAGGTCAGGAGGTCATTGGCCGTTGAAGACTCTATTGAAAAACAATGTAAGATCATCTCACAAATTCTCGAAGCGAGCTATCAATCAGAAGGATTCCCAAAGGTAAAATGCGATGCGACGTACGATGCAGACCTGAATCGTCTCGACGTAAAGATTGAAAAAGGCCCTCAACGCCTGCTCTCGGACATACAAATCGGCGGACTTTCAAAGGACCGTCAAGAATTGCTGAAGAAGTGGCTAACGTCCTCAAACAAAGGGGAAGGTGAAGTCTGGGCTCCAAGCCTTGACGGTCGATGGATGGGACGTCATCCTTCAACATTCAAGCCGGGCGATGTCGCAAGTTTCCCTATTGAATGGATCGTGAGATTAGGCCGAACCATTTCTCCAAACGCTGAACTCAAGATTCGAAGTGCCGTACATGATTTCTTAGTCAGCATTGGCTACTTTGGCTCCATCGTTGATGTTCGATTAGAGCAGAACGAAGATACGCTTGAGAACAAGCTCGTCATCGACGTCTTGCAGCTCGGCACTCCAGTCACGGTCCAGGAAGTTCGATTTCACGGATTGAAGCTCAATGATGCTGATTCTCTTTCCAAGTTCTTGGAGCTTCGTACGGGAGACACGTGGAACCACGACCAGGCACTTCGGGTACAGCGAATTTTGTTTGATTCAGCTAGGTTTCGCTGGCACAATGTTACGTTTAACCACTACATTTTTGACCAGTCTAAAGTCGTCGTTGATATTACACTTGTCGAGTCACCGTCGTTGCCAACTATCGATCAACCCCTGACAGAACGACAACAGCAATTGATTGCTAAGGTTACGGAATTGACTGGTGGCGACATGGCGTTTGAGTTGAGCTGTCTGCGGGAGGGCTCCGATGAACGCTGGCAGGTTTGTCGAGGTGCTCTCTTCAAAAAAAAGCTTCTCTTGGAGGAGTTTCTCATGGAGCGATTCAGTGAACTTAAAGCCGTTGGGTATCCAAGCCTCGTAATGAGAGGTGGCACTGATCTGACTAAAGAACACTGTTTTTGCCTGAGTGGGTTGATTCGATCGTCTGAAGAAAGCGAAGGCTACCCACCATTATTCATCGCACCGGTTTTAATTGCGGAAGCGGCCAATGGAGAAATCGTGTCATTGCAAGAAGGTGATGTCGGCATTCTTGACTGTGGCCGTATTCGTGTGGAGTGGGACATTAAGACAGGAAATCCCCTTTCTGCGATTGTTCGCGACAAAAGCGCAGAACGAAAAGAACGTCGTGTTGAGTTTATGCTCAAGAAAACGGATTCGGATAATACGCTACAAGTTAGAGAAGATCAAAACCAACTCGTTCACAGCTCGCTTTACGAGAGTGTCCAGCAAATCTTAGAAGCTTATGCTTTTTTCGTTCAAGCGTCCGAATCAAAAGGCGATCATGGCATCGTCTATCAAGAATTATTGCTACTAAAAGCTGCGGAACTGGTGATGGACTGGTATGGCAGCGATTCTGATCCCATGCGACTGATGGAAACCATCATGACCTATCGTCCCGAGTCGGATATTCAGGTCACTGCGAGGATCGAGAGTTGCTTTAAAGATTCGCGACCAAAACCTCTTTTGGCTTTGATACTAGGATACGCCTGTCAGGGGGAACGTCAGGGAATGGCGTATCCGCTTTGGTCCTATGCGGCAAGAAACATGACCGACAAGATTATCGAGGACGAGATCGATGATCTATTTCGTCGCGTCCCAGGGCTGCTGCAAACGCACGATGGTTTCGTTTCGTTGGTTGGTAGTGTCTCTGATGAGCAATTCAGATTGCTAGAACTGGATCTGGCGTTTCCGTATTCTGATCAGTTCAGTTTACTGCGAACTGCTTGGTCCGGAGAATTGGAAAACAAGCGAATTGACGCCACCGTAAGATTGCTCGCCAGTTACAGTGGACACATTCGAAAGCAGCTCGATGATTACTTTGAACAACTGGTAGCCGCGAAAGAGAAGGAGAAGGAAAAGCGATGGCAGGCACACTTGGCCAAAACAAAAACGGACGGAAAGAAGAAAGGTACGGAAGATAAGTCAAGAACAAAAGACTCTATGTTTGATCGTACCTCAATCCAGGACCCACTTAGATTCTCGTCACCTCAATACGACTTGATCAAGTAACGTAAGATTTATGCCCAGGGCAACCGCATCAAGTTCGTAAGGAGTAATTGTTACCACGGGGCTTGCCAAAGAAAATGCCAGCAGAGATAGATTTCTCATCTTGATCTCTCGCTTATTTTGGAGTCCACGGAATGGTAGCGGAATTAGGTCTGGTAGAATGCATGGCGGCTGTCGAAGATCCACGTGTGGATCGAACCAAGGCCCACGAGCTCGTCGTTATCCTCGTTTTGTCGGTTCTTGCTGTGTTTGCGGGGCTGATGGTTGGGAGGACATCGAATTGTTCGGGAAGATACGATTACCTTGGCTTCGCAAGTTCATCAAGCTCCGTAATGGTGTTCCTTCACACGATACGATCAGCCGTGTTTTTCGCGTGATCAAACCAAACGCTTTTCACGACGCCTTTTTGACATGGGTGAAGGGATTAGGGGCTGCATCATCAGGTGCCATCCATTGGGCCATCCACGTTGCGTGGATGGATTGAATATGGCCTTTGGCCAAACATGCTCGTTGGTGTTCAGATTCCAGGGGCGATGCCCCTGGCT
>JALOQS010000164.1 GCA_025459355.1 Pirellula sp. | reverse complement strand
ACGCTCGTTATGATCAATGTCATCTTCGAATCGCGGCACTAGCCTTCTATTTTGATGGCTTGCGCGAAATCGTTCGCTTGAGGCTGGCGACTCGGTGCAGAGACGCAATCGTTGAGAGTGCTTCCTTAATGGAAATCTTCGAGTCTCCCTTTTTTCGTTCCGTATAAACAATCCCGACTTCGGTCCAACGTTTGGTTTGTTGCATGAGGTGCCACAGGATTTCTTCCAAGAAACCGTATCCCTTGCCCTGAATCTGCTGCCAATCCAGCTTGGCCAACTCGCTGACCCGATACAGTCGATAAGCACTACTACAGTCGTTAACTCGCCATCCAACTACGAACTTCGCATACGCGTTGGCACATCGACTGACCAGTATTCGCTTCCATGAGCACCCCTCCAAGCCGCCCCCCTCCACGTATCTCGAACCAATCACCAAATCGTTATCTTCTGATTTGGACAAGAGTTTTAGCATTGCGGATGGATCATGGCTCAAGTCCGCATCTAAGTTAAGAACCCATTCGTATTGGTGCTCCATGGCATACTGCATGCCTTCCCGAATGGCCGTCCCTAGACCTAACTTACCCGCTCGTGTGATCAAGTGCGTTTGAGGCCTCGATTTGGCTTCTTCTCTAACCCAATCCGAGGTGCCGTCAGGAGAATTGTCATCCACGACCAATATGGGAACATTGGGAATGCATTGATTGATGCGTTGAAACAACTCCGATAGGTTGGCTTTCTCATTGTAAGTGCAGACGAGTACGATCAGTCGCTTATCGGTTGCCCATGACGCATCCATCGTAGAGTTGATCAGATTCATGATGAAGTCAGCGGGCTAGCTTCCGGTCCACAACCGTAGGATGGGCACTCCTGCCCGTCCGGACACAGAAGCTCTTTTTTTGGCAGAGTGGTCGTTCTGTCAAATTAATCACGCTTATTATGCCTCGTCACCCGAATTATTCTCTTTTTCGCCAGAATTATCGTCGGAGTCTTGAGATTCGGTATCTATATCTTCGGAGTCCGCGAGATTTTCGGACGGCACGAGATTTTCGCTTGCTGTTAACTGGGAGCTGATGGCCGCTTGTGCCGCCAAGGCTTCTTCTTCCGAGATATCTTCCAGCGGTACGCGAACCAGGGCGGTAAGCGAGTCACCTTCGTCGAGACTCATGATCCGAACACCTTGAGTGTTACGTCCGATGACGCTGATGTCCGAGGCTGCAATTCGTTGAATTTTGCCACGAACCGTCATCATCAGAACATCGTCGGTGTCATGCACGGGAACGACCCCAACCACTTTTCCATTTCTCTTAGTGGTCTTGATATCGATAACACCCTTGCCACCTCGTCGTTGTGTCCGATATCGATTCGCGGAGCTAACGTCTTCGGCTTCTGGTTCTTCGGTAGATTCTTCGGCGGGCTCGTCGGGTGTGGCTTCGTCCGAGACAATCGGCTCGCCATTTTCGTCTTCCAATAATGGCTGTTCCTTGCCCGCCATTTCATCACCCGGTCCGAAGCTGGTTCGCTTACCATATCCGAACTCGCACGCCGTAAGCAGCGTAGCAGTCGGATCTGCGACTACCATGCCGACCACTTCATCGCCGCTCTTGAGGGAGATACCCTTCACGCCTGACGTGTTTCGACCCATGGGGCGAGCATCACTCTCCGCAAATCGGATAGCCATACCATTCGCCGTGGCCAAAACGATTTGATCGTTCGGCTTGGTGACAACAACATCGACAAGTTCGTCGTCTTCTCGCAACTTGATGGCAATGATGCCACCCTTCTTCGGCCGGCTGTATTGTTCGAGAGCCGTCTTCTTGATGATCCCTTTCTTAGTGGCCATCATCATGAAGTGACCAGGCAAATTGAAATCGCGGACGACAACGCAATCGCGGATTTTTTCTTCCGGTGCCAGATTCAGCAAGTTAACGATAGCTCGTCCTTTGCTTTCGCGACTGAGTTGTGGGATCTCCCAAATCTTTTGCCAGTACACTTTCCCTTGGTTCGTGAAGAACAAGAGGTACGCGTGGGTGCTGGCTACGAAGAGGTGTTCGACTGGATCCTCTTCCTCCGCCTTCATGCCGGTAATTCCCTTGCCGCCTCGCTTTTGAGCTCGGTAAGTCGTCGCTGGAATACGCTTGATGTATCCCGAGGTCGAGATGGTCACCACCATGGTTTCCTCGGTGATGAGGTCTTCCATGTTGTAATCGCCGAGTTCTTCGCCATCGATCACCGTCTTGCGGTCATTTCCAAATCGACGAGCGATGTCTTCGAGATCTGCTCGAATCATGCCAAATATGCGAGCTTGATCAGCCAAGATGTCGCGATACTCCGATATTTCATCGAGTAGCGACGAGTGCTCTTGCGTGAGTTTTTCTTGTTCCAAGCCTGCCAATTGCCCGAGCGTCATGCGTAGAATCGCATCCGTTTGCACGCTGGTTAGCGTGTAGATGTCATTCTTGCCACGTTCGAGGACAAAGTCTGCAAAGCCACGATCTCCGAGAGCACGCTCCATCATTGACGCAGGGCATTCGACACCCATCAATTTTTCTTTCGCCTCAGCTTGCGTTCGGCTGTTTCGAATAATCTTGATGATGTGGTCGATATCAGCCAAGGCCAACAACAATCCCTCGATTGTGTGCTTTCGCTTTCGAGCACTCGCCAACAGGAATTGAGTCCTACGTCGAATCACAATGACGCGGTGACGTATAAACTCCTGCATCATTTCTTTGATGGTCAGCTCTCTCGGCTTGCCGTCCACCAACGCGAGAAGAATAATCGAGTGGGTCTCTTGAAGAGACGAGAATTGATAGAGCTGGTTCAAGATAATATGCGGATCTTGTCCCTGTTTTAGCTCGATCACAATTCGAACGGGCTCTTTCAAATCGCTTTCATCGCGAATGGCCGATATACCCTTGATTCGATCGCCACGAACCAAGTCGGCAATTCTCTCTACAACGCGGTCACGAGCTTGTTGGTAAGGTATCTCTCTGACGATGAGGCGAGCTTTCTTGCCTTCTTCAACGTCGACTTTGGCTCGAACCACGATCGTCGCGCGGCCGGTGCTGTACGCTTGGCGAATCGAATATCGGCCGCAGATGATACCGCCGGTTGGGAAGTCAGGTCCCTGGACGATTTCACAGAGCTCGGAAATAGTGGTCTCAGGATCGTCGATCAGCTTGATCAAACCCGCACAAATTTCACGAAGGTTATGCGGAGGAATACTTGTCGCCATACCGACCGCGATCCCTTGCGCACCGTTGACGAGCAAGTTCGGGAATTTGGATGGAAGAACGACTGGCTCGGTTCGTCGCTCGTCGTACGTCGGGATAAAGTCGACCGTATCTTGTTTTAGGTCGTCGAGCATCATCGCAGCCGGTGCTGCTAACCGGGCTTCGGTATATCGCATCGCCGCAGCGGGTAACCCGGCGATCGATCCGAAATTACCTTGCTTGTCGATCAGCATGTGACGCATGTTCCATTCCTGCGCCATCCGAACGAGCGTAGGATAGATGATCGCTTCCCCGTGCGGGTGATAGTTACCTGAGGTGTCACCGGCGATCTTCGCACACTTGACCCGCGATGCCCCGGGAGTCAAATTCAAGTCGTTCATGGCCACCAGAATCCGTCGCTGACTAGGCTTGAGCCCATCGCGAACATCGGGTAACGCACGGCTCACGATAACGCTCATTGCGTAAGTTAAGTAACTATTACGCAACTCATCTTCGATAGCCTCCTCGATCATCCGCTCGCCAGGCATGCCTCCATCAGAACCATCTCCTCCCGCTGTTGGCAAATTGGCGGGATCGTTTGGATCAAAGTCGTCATCGGGAGGTACATTGGACACGGAAACAGCACCGATCGGTTACGAGGAATTGAACGAAAAAGCGGGCGAGCGACACATCAAAAAAACCAATAAATTCCTTGGTTTTCTGAGCTTCCTTAAGCGTCAAGATTGTACCGCAAAAGCGAGGTTTTCACAATCGGACGAATCCCCCTTTAAGATTCATTCCGGTCTGATTCGCCAGACAAACGATCAATCCTCTAGTACACGCGGTCAACGAGTTCTTGGCCGGTCTGAAAACGAACATAATTATCGAGGAAATGATTCACTAATCGGGTCATTTCGTCTTGAAACCCACCCGCAGTATGGGGGGTTATGAAGCAATTCGGGGCATCCCAAAGGGGATTGTCTACGGGCAAAGGCTCCGGATCGGTTACGTCGAGGTAAGCCCCTGCCAGCTCGCCACAATGCAATAAGTCACTCAATGCTTCTTGGTCAACCGTTACGCCTCGGCCGATATTGTAAAAGTAAGCGGTCTTTTTGAGGCATCGCAACGTATCTCGGTCAAAGAATCCTTTGGTGGCGTCGTTGGCGGGCAAGATGTTGATCACGTGGTCTGCGTGCTCCAACCATGCTTTGTGATCTGCCATCGAAACCATTGGGACCAATTCGTTTCCACTAGGATTTCGACGTACCCCTACGATGTTCGTGCCAAAGGGCTTGAGCAACTCGGTGAGCCGATGTGCAATGGCTCCATAGCCATATATTATGATGTTTTGATCATTCAGAAGTACAGACTGTCGTCGAATCGACGCGTCAGACCACGCGCGACTCGTAAACTGCTCTTTCCATGACATGGGCAACTGCCGAGCGAAAGCCAAGATCATGGACATCGCATGCTGTGCACACGGCTCTGCGTAAACGCTAGAGCTGTTGGTTAAAATCGCTCCACGCTCCCGAAAGACCGCTCGCAAATCGTCTCGATCGTATTTGGTATAACCTGCCGATGTTAAATGAACCCAACGAACATTAGACAGATGCAGCAACTGTTCTGCATCAGGTTGCCCGAACGCAATCGTCGCTTCTTCTAAAGTGCGATCGGGTGGCGAGCTGGTCAGGTTACCTGAGACGGTTTGCGTGGCATAAATCAATTCCGCTCCGTCGAGACCATCCTCCAAAGTCAGTTGGACATCCTCTGGAAAATTTGTGTTGGTCCAAACACGAGACAATTCGCTCGCTGGTTCGCTCATTATGATCCCTCAAACGCGCTGGCATACTCCTGCCGGAGCTTTCTCAATCGAATTCGATTGCCTGCAGCCTGGGCTGATCCCTCAAACTTGTACGCTTCCTCCGCTGCGGGATAATCCTCAATCTGTTCATACATTCGTCCGAGTAAATAGTTGGCGTGAGAATGCCAATACTCAGAACCCTTGAGTTGCAAAGTTCGTTCTTTGAGCCAATTGATGGCGGTCTTTGGTTTGCCCAAGTCCATGTTCGCCATGGCCAAATACACGCCAACATCAAACTTTGATCGCCTGAAATAAGTCTGGGCTAACATCAATCTCGCCCCATAAACCTCCAGTGGTTCAAACTCGCCACGGACTAGTCCAAGATCCTTTTGAACGTCTTTGCTGACCATCATTTCTCGAAGCGTCTGCTCGTCGACTCGATAATCCATGTAGGATCGCAACGCACCAACCTCAACCTCTTCGACCGAGCTATCAAACTTTCCTTTAAAGTGCAACATCCTCGCGCGACTAATGGGCGTATCGGTAACCAAAGCACCGAACCGCTCCATGTACCCTGCGGAAAAAGGGGAATTCTCCGTGAGCCGTTCCCGAACCGATTTGTTGTATACGTACGACAGCCATGGTGCATTCCAGAGCTTTACCTGCAGATTCTCCGCTGACGATTGCAGGACCTCCTGAAACGCGTCAACATCGGTGCTCAAACGAATTCGGTTTGCCCCGATCAAAGATTTTTGAACCGTGGCCATCGTTTTGCCTACCGAAAACGGATCGCAATCCACCAGTGCAACGAGTTGTTCGAGATCTTTTTGCTCAACGGGATACTCAAATAAACCAGGAACCTTGCCACGTCGCAGTACACTGGGGTTTGCACGTGCCTCTCGCAACGTAGCAACTCCGTTGGACTCTTGACTCGGAATCGGCAAACCCCACTGTGGTTCGAATAGATAAATTTCACCTTGGATGGGAACGCCAACACACCATAATCGCAGAGCCGAATCTTCCGTAGCGCCGCTCAAACTGGGAAGAGCCAGGATGCATGCATCAATTCCCTGGGAAAAGAGAAGCTGTGTAAACAATCTCGCTCGCTCCCACCGATCGCCGCTGGCGAACATTAATGTTTGCCAAGGCAACTGGCGGTAAACAGGCGATTGATCCGAATTGGCGGAAACAGGATTGGTTATTAACTGCTCGACATCTTTAGGACTCCCAATCAATCCGACATTGACCATGGTCCAATCGAAAAGCTTGAGGGTTATCTCTAATCGTTGCCAATTTTCAGGTTCCAGTTCGCCTTTTTTGGCGTCTAACCATTTCGCGAACAATGGGTCTCGGTAGGGTAAATCCAGTACCCATTTGCTTACATCGGACAGGATTTGGCACTGCAGCAAATACTCGCACTCTGGTTCGCCAAATTCGAGCCGATCGAGCCTCTGTGCAAAATCGATTCCTCGCAGTGCCGGGGAGATCGAAAACAAAAGCTCCGATGATTTCCAATCCTTGGGGGCATCGACACTGCCCGCCCACGTGTTGAGCTGTTGTCGAATCTCCTTGAGTGCAGCGGTTCGATTGAGTCGAATCAGTTGCGGCAAATAAGAGAAAGCATCCCGCAGAGAATCTTTGCGTTCCTTGGAGACGGTTTTACGCTGCTCAATCGCCGAAATGCGGTCTTGTGCGCTGTTATCGCATCCGCAAATTCCAACGATCGCACAAAGGACAAGAAACATTACGGATGAATGCCTACAACGAGCATTCCGATTAGGAACATTCCGATTGTGAGCATGCCAAAACGGTATCCCCCAGTGCCGGTGACCTTTGATCAATTTATAGCCTAAGTGCATTGTCTTGTTTTCGTTCGGCTTAACCATTTTGCATTCTACGATACCCAAGGACGAACGGTTCGCCAAATGGTATGCACCCGGTCCAACACTCCACCGAACTGGTCGAGTGGAATCATGTTGGGGCCGTCGCTCGGACTCTGGGCAGGGTCGGGATGTGTCTCAAAAAAGAACCCATCCACGCCAACCCCCGCTGCAGCCCGAGCCAATGGCTCCACCATGGCTCGATTTCCGCCCGTCGCACCACCGAGACCACCGGGCTGCTGCACGGAATGGGTTGCGTCAAAAATAACCGGCGCGCCTAACTCCCTCATCATGGGCAAACCAGTCATGTCATTGACCAGTCGACCATAACCGAAAAAAGTTCCTCGCTCGCAAAGCATTACCCCAGTCGATGAAATCGATCTCGCTTTATCTAAGACGTACTTCATGTCCGATGGTGCCATGAATTGCCCCTTTTTGATATTCAGTGGCTTTTGCGTCTCGGCACACGCTACGATTAAATCGGTTTGCCTTGCCAAAAAGGCTGGGATCTGTAACAAATCACAAACCTCAGCTACCTCGCTCGCTTGATCTGGTATATGCACATCCGTTGTCACCGGACATCCCAGCCGATCGCGGACCTTGTGCAAGATCTCCAAGCCGAGCTCGAGCCCTACGCCGCGATAAGCTCCACCACTCGTTCGATTGGCTTTATCAAACGACCCTTTGAACACATATTGGATGCCTAGCCGGTCGCACAGGGTCGCAACATGACTAGCAATCTGCATGCATCCATCGAACGACTCAATCACACACGGGCCAGCGATCAAGATCATTGGCCCTGTTCCGTCGACTACGTAATTACCGATTTGGACAGGCTGCATAATTGCATCACGCGTTGCTCATGAACGGCAATGAAACCAATGCGCCGGTCTTGTCGCGACATTCCATTTCCAAATGCTCTGGAAACAAACTGTCGGTGCCGTGAATCAGAACGCTTACGCCCGTTAGCTCTTCAAGCTTGATCAAGTCTCGGCGCTTCTTGTTGTTCAAATAAGCCGCGACGTTCTCGTGAACTTTGACCACAACGCGGGCTGCACTGGGCAATTGGCATGCCATGATCAGCAGACGAGTCACCTCGATGGACATGCTCTCTGCCGTCTTGACTACAGCCCGGCCTTTGCAGCATGGACAATCTTCGTAAACGCTCTTCTTAAAGCTTGGACGAATCCGCTGCCTGGTCATTTCGATCAAGCCGAATGGGCTCGTTCGCAAAATCTTAGTCCGAGCACGATCGCGTCTCATCGCATCTCGCAAAGTCTTTTCCACTTTGCGGCGATGACTCTCTTTGCGCATGTCGATAAAGTCATTGACGATCACACCACCGAGATCCCGTAGTCGCAATTGTCTCGCGATCTCTTTTGCGGCAGCCATGTTGAGGTGGAATGCGTTTTCCTCGGCGTTATCCTCGTTGCCTCGGAAGTTCCCGCTGTTCACATCGACTGCTACCAACGCTCTGTTCGAGTTTGTAGTGATGGAACATCGGAACCTTTTCGTCGAACTTTTTGAGTCGATCGACAAAGCGTGGCATCACGAGTTCTAGGAAATCGAGGGCCCGCTGGTAGGCTGCGTCTTCGTCGACGACGATCGTGTCGATGTCCTCGGTAAACGTATCACGAATGGTGCGAATCATGATGTCGTTTTCTTCGTAGATATCGCATGGGCCTGGGGTCGACTTCACTCGCTTGACGATAAGCTTCCAAAGCCGAAGCAGATAGGCGACGTCGCGCGATAGCTCTTTTCGAGTGCGATCCTGTCCCGCAGTTCGGACGATAAACCCAACACCTTTAGGCAGCTGCATGTCGAGCATCATGCTACGCAGCTTGCGTCGCTCGTCTTCATCCTCAATCTTACGACTGACCCCGACTCGGCCCAGTGCTGGCATGAGAACCAGATAACGACCAGGGATGCTGATGTAAGTCGATAGAGTTGGGCCTTTGGTGCCGATCCCCTCTTTGATCACTTGCACAAGCACTTCGTCGCCACGCTTGAAGATTTCTTGAATGGGGGGCTTGAATCGAGGACGACCGCTGCGAAGCTTGCCCCCTCTTCGATGGCCTTTGTTCTGCTTTCCCTTGTCGGATTCTACGGCGTCGTCTTCGCCGTCATCGTAGCCATCGTAGTGCTCGTCCATGATCTCGCTTGGATCATAGCCTGCTTGGCGAAAATACTGAGGTTCGACGTCGCTGATGTGCAAGAATCCGTTACGGCCCACTCCAAAGTCGACAAACGCCGCTTGGATGCTAGGCTCGATGTTGACAATCTTTCCTTTGTAGATGTTGCCAACCCAATTGTCTTGGCTGGTCCGTTCCGTGTAAAGTTCCTCCAGGACTCCGTCTTCGAGCAGCGCGATGCGGCACTCCTCGGCCTGAGAGACGTTGATAAGCATTTCCTTTTTCATAGATCAATTCATTCCTTCTAACCGCTGCAATGACGATCATGTCGATGTGGCTAGCACCTGCCATGTGGAACGAGCCTTGAGAGGCGATTGGGGACTCGTTCGCTGCCAATTGATCGCGGTCGTATTCTACTTGCTTTTATTTTGTTATGGATCGTCGGACCCAAGGTCGTTGGCATTAATAATGCGACAACGTTGCCTCAAGCCTGCAAGACGATTTCGGGCACCAGCCCGGCTAATTGGTTCATCAAGAAAGCGTCTACTTCTCGCGCCGTTGATAATCGCAACGCTCGCCAAGCCATGGCTTCACATTGCCCTACCGTTACGGAACGAATGGCTTTCTTGAGGATAGGAATTGCGGCGGGCGCTGTACTTAGCGTCCGAATTCCCATGCCGACCAGCAGCAATGAATAAGCAGGATTATTGCTCATTTCTCCGCAAACACTGGTCGACTTTTGATGTTGGGTTGCGATTTGCTCCGTACGTTGGAT
>JALOQS010000163.1 GCA_025459355.1 Pirellula sp. | reverse complement strand
GAAGGAACCCTTTGGCAGAGCAATCCATGCGAACCAGATTTTCGGTACTGAGCTACCAAATTCGCCATCACATCCAAAGCATTATCGATTGGAATAGCAAACCCGATTCCTTGAGCACCGACTCGGACGGCCACGTTGATACCAATGACTTCGCCATTAGTATTCAGCAACGGGCCGCCCGAGTTTCCTGGGTTGATATCTGCGTTCGTTTGGATCAGATCTGTGTATTGTTGAGAGCCGTTGACAGGAATGTTTCGGTGAAGAGCGCTGATAATCCCGACAGTAACTGTATTTTGATAGCCGAAGGGGTTGCCGATTGCGATCACCGATTCGCCTCGCATCAAGTCATCGCTGCGGCCAACATTGATGGTTGGCAATTCCCAATCGACATTGATCTTGATCATAGCAAGATCGGTTTCTGGGTCGTAGTTAATCAGCTTGGCGATAGTGGTCGTACCATCAGCGAGCGTGACTTCTATTTTTTCAACAGAATCCACGACATGGTAGTTCGTGATAATCAAGCCTCTGCGGTCGATGATTACGCCGGTACCCATACCGTTAACTTCTTGGCGGGTAGAAACACCACTGGCCGATGTATTCGAGACCGTCTTGTTACCTTGGATATTGACGACGGCCGATTCCGTTTTCCGAATGGCTTCCACGATGGGCGTAACGCGTGGGTTGTCTTCGCCGAGGAGAGTCAACGGATTCGCCGTGACTACAATCGCTGCGCTCAAGACTGAAGCATGAACAGCTCGACGCAGGAATTGAGTTAGACGAACTTTCATACTGGCTTGGCTTCTTCATACGCGGGTTGACAAGCTTACTCACCTGCCACGTCTCTGGGTCGAGTTGCACGAGTCGTGCTGGCAGGTGAGCGTCAAACGTAGGGATAGCATCGGTCATTCCGGTTAACCTCATTACGGCTGGTCATTCGTGCAAGCAAGGCCGACCTATCAGGAAAGCTCAACCCAGATTGTCCAAAGTAACGCATTCCGGCATCGGATGTTTGCCTCGCGTACCTCCTCGGAACAAGCGGCATCTGGTAAGATAGGAGATCAGTGGAGTCCAGAGGATTCTTCCTGGGGATTCTTTTCGAGAGGCGATGACCGACTCAGCCTTGAACATTTTGACTAATTAAACACCGCATTGTCAGGTTCGAATGAAATGTCCTTTCTGTTCTAGCGATAACGATTCGGTTCGGGATTCCCGGATCGTGGAAGACGGTAAAGCCATTCGGCGGCGAAGGTTTTGCAACGGCTGTAAGCGCAGGTTCACGACTTACGAACGCGTTGAGGGCTTGTTACAAGTCATTAAGCGTGGTGGAGATCATGAGGACTTTAGCCGAGCCAAAATTGAAAGAGGGCTGGCAGCCGCGTGCTGGAAGCGAAAGGTCAGCGTCGAACAGATTCAAACGTTGGCTGCGGAAATCGAGGCTCATATTCTCGATACTTATGAGAAAGAAGTCACCAGCGAGGAAATTGGAAACCTCTGCATGGAGTTTCTGCGAGAGCTCGATCAAGTGGCGTTTGTGCGATTCGCGAGCGTTTATCGGCGGTTTAGCGACATCCAGGACTTTGTAGAAGAATTGCGGCCTATTCTCAAAGGAACACCTCGGCGGGTGGATTAAAATCAAGTCCGAGATTCCAAAAGGGCTCGACGAATGAGTACAATGCTTAGAATATCGGCGGTTGGTAGACTCTCTTAAAATCCTCGCGAATCTGGGCCATTCCTATTTCTACGTTTATTCAAAACGACTTAGTACAAACCCGCTGGAAGCTGTTAACCGCTGAGGTTGATCAATTTCTCACCAGAAAGCTTGCTGATTTATCGGAGGGCTGCCCGCTTGTTTTACGCCAAGCGATGCAGTATTCGCTTTTGGCCCCCGGCAAACGTCTTCGTCCTGTTTTGTCTCTGCTGACGTGCGAAGCCATCCTCGGGGAGTATCGGCCTGCCATGGATTGTGGAGCCGCTCTCGAAATGATTCATTGCTATTCCCTAATCCATGACGATTTGCCAGCCATGGACGACGATGATCTCAGGCGAGGGCGGCCGACTTGCCACATTCAATTTGACGAGGCGACGGCCATACTGGCTGGGGACGCACTGCAGGCTTATGCCTTTCAGGTCGTTTTGGAAAGTGATTTGACTCCCGAACAAAAAGTGGGCGCGTGCCAGATTTTGGCCGTGGCTGCTGGTGCCGAGGGGATGGTCGGTGGCCAGGTGGACGATTTGTTGGCCGAAACTCAAGGTGGGGACGCAGAATTCCTCATGGCCATTCACAGAAGAAAAACCGGGGCCATGATCCGGGCGTCGGCCTTGATGGGGGTGGAAGCTGCTGGCGGAAGTGACTCGGACCGCCATGCGTTCAGAAAATATGGCGACTCGATCGGAATTGCTTTCCAAATTGCGGATGACCTCCTGGACGTCGAGGGCAGTTGTGAGAACACTGGAAAGCGTACGGGTAAGGATCAAAGTCGCGGAAAGCTGACCTATCCGTCCTTTTGGGGGGTAGAGGAGAGTCGCCGCAAAGCGGAATGTTACATCGAGGAAGCCTTGGAATCGCTCCAGGGGTATGGAGAGGCTGCACTGCCGTTGAGGCAGTTGGCGAGATACATCATCGAGAGGAGCCAATAGAGACTATGCACGAAATGCTTTCAAAACTTGAGTCTGCAGAAGCATTGCAGTCGATGACCGATGAGCAATTGGAGCAGATTGGTTCTGAGATACGAGATGTTCTTTGCAATCTATTGGCTACGAGAACGGCTCACTTTGCGTCGAATCTCGGAGTTGTGGAATTGACCTTGGCTCTTCACAGCGTGTTCGATTTCCGACGCGATCGTTTGATTTGGGATACGGGCCATCAGATTTATCCTCACAAATTGGTGACTGGGCGTTACCACGAGTTTCAGACAATCCGAATGAAGGGCGGGTTGATGGGTTATCCCAACCCCGCCGAGAGCGAATACGATCTGTTCATGACCGGCCATGCTGGTTGTTCGGTATCGACGGCGCTCGGTCTCAAGAGTGGCGACGATTTGCAGGGACAAGGGAGCCGCAAGAGTGTTGCTGTGATCGGCGACGGAGCGTTCCCATCAGGGATTGTTTTCGAAGCGATGAACAATGCCGGTGAACTCAATTCGGATTTGATCGTCATTTTGAATGACAACAAAATGTCGATATGTCCGCGCGTTGGTGCCGTTGCGAATTATCTAGATCGACTCAGGACCAATCCGTTTTACACGGGTCTAAAGAGCGAAGTGGTCAAGATGCTAAACAAGCTCCCGCTGTTCGGTGATCCGGCCGAAAAGCTACTCGCGCAGATCAAGGAGGGGGTCAAGGCGGGCATGGTGGGCGGAATGCTCTTTGAAGAGTTTGGCTTTAAGTATATCGGTCCGATCGATGGTCATGATATCCGATTGCTTCGCAAGTATATGGAGATGATCAAAGACCAGAAGGGACCGACACTTCTACACGTAGTGACTGAAAAAGGTCGCGGCTATCGCCCTGCGGAAAAAGATCCTGTTTACTTCCACACACCTCCGGCGTTTGCTGACGAAGCTGGTGCTCCAAAGATACTAAACTCATCGGAAAAACCTGCGTTCACCAATTTTGCACGGGATGCCATTCTTTCGCAGATGAAGAAGAATCCCAAGGTGACCGTCATGACGGCTGCCATGTGTCAAGGTAACAAACTCGAACCTGTCCGTGACGCCTTTGCCGAGCGATTCTTTGATGTCGGTATTTGCGAATCCCATGCGGTGGCATTCGCTGCTGGGCAAGCCAAAGTTGGTATGAGGCCGATTGTTGCCATTTACTCAACCTTTTTGCAGCGATCATACGACCAAATTTTCCAAGAGGTCGCGTTGCAGAACTTGCCCGTCACCATGATGCTCGATCGAGCGGGCCTCACCGGTCCCGATGGCCCGACTCACCACGGTCTTTATGACATTGGGTACATGAGAGTGTTCCCGAACATTGTCATGATGGCACCGGGTGATGCGAGCGAAATGGAGCCAATGCTAGAGTTCTCATTGAACCACAATGGGCCATGCTCGATTCGTTATCCAAAAACAGCCGCATTGACCTTTGATCGACCTCGGCAGCCGATTGAACTGGGCAAGTCCGAGTGGGTGAGGTTCGGTACTGATGGGGCCATTATCGCGTTTGGCGCAATGCTTCAGCAAGCGATTGATGCAGCCGAGAAACTCAAGATGGAGGGGCTCGATGTGGCGGTGATCAACGCTCGCTTTGCCAAGCCGCTTGATTTAGAGATGCTAGCTCAAGTTTTCGAAGAGTGTCGCTTTGTTGTTACGGTTGAAGAAGGTGCGCTCATGGGTGGCTTTGGATCGGCTGTACTAGAAGCGGCGTGCGCGAATGGGTGGGATACTCGCATCATGAGAACGTTGGGGATTCCCGATCGTTACATCGAGCATGGCGAGCGAGGAGAAATCTTGGCTGAACTCGGAATCGATGCGAATGGTATCGTTAACGTGTGCAAGCAACTCAGCGAAAAGTACTCTGACGCCAGCAGTGCCGGAGTATAAGAACACGGATGAATCAGAACCCTGCCGTTTGGTTGCGAGAAGGCAGATTGCCACGTGTAGCCGTGCTGGCTGCACCGAATCGCCCCAGGGTTGCTTCAGAGTTACCCAAACTGCTGCCCTTTATAGAAAAGCATGCAGAGATTGTAACGGTTGACAGTAACTTTGAGCATGACTTTTCCGAGTGCACGTCCGACTTGGTCATCGTGTTAGGTGGGGATGGTTCGATACTGCAATCAGCGCGTCAGATGCAAAACCAGCAGCGTCCTGTGCTCGGGGTCAATCTCGGGAAGCTTGGATTTCTGGCCGCGATAACCCCGGAGAGTTTTGTCGCGTTGTGGAGTGAAATCGCGTCGGGGCGTTTCGAAATCACGAAGCATCTGATGCTGTCGTGCGAAGTGTATCGAGATCAGGAACGTCTTCATTCCATGTTGGGGCTCAACGAAGCCAGCATCTTGGGTGGGCCTCCTTATTCGATGATGTATATCGACTTGAACATTGATTCCGTTTTAGCAACGACCTATGCCTGCGATGGATTGATCATCAGCACTCCCATCGGTTCAACGGCTCATAATCTATCCGCTGGTGGGCCTATACTGCGTAGAAACCTCGAGGCTTTTGTTGTTTGTCCAATCAGTCCCCACACGCTTACCATGAGGCCCGTGGTCGACACGGCAGATCGCGTTTTTGAATTAAGACTACGCACCGAGCAAACCAGTGCCAGTGTCGTGGTCGACGGGCGAGTGGTATGTCATTTGGATGAGAGTTTGCGAGTTCGAATCGCGAGAGCAGATTCCGTGTTCCAGCTCATTTCCGTTCCAGGGCATGATGATTATCAGGCGCTGAGAGACAAGCTTGGTTGGAGTGGTCGGCCGAGGCTTGTGGAATAGTCTCGGTCCCCAAAAGCGTTGAAAGCAACTAGAACACTCAGACCAGTGCCATGACGGCAGAAAAAACAGAAGCGATTGTTATCCGTACGGTCCCCTGGAGCGAAACCAGCAGTATAGTCACGCTTTTCACACGCGACTTTGGCAAGATCACCGCCGTGGCTAAGGGAGCACGACGGCTGAAGAGTCCGTTTGAGACCGCATTGGATTTGCTAGCAAAATCGCATGTCGTGTTCATCGCGAAGTCGAATGATGCATTGGATCTATTAACCGAAGCGAAATTGATCCGACGATTCCGATCAGGCCAGAGAGCCTTGACGCAGCTCTACTGCGGATACTATCTCGCCGAGTTAGTGCATGTGTTCACCGAGAACCACATGCGGCTGCCCGGTGTGTTCGAATCGCTGGACGAGTCGCTTGTTAAACTGGATGAAATGCACCATCCAGCGAAGATAGTGTTAGCGTTTGAGCTTAAATTCTTGTCGCAACTTGGGCATTTGCCGACGTTTGAACTTTGCGCAGGTTGTGGTCATTTTGTAGAGTCCGACCCTGGAGGTACGTATTTATTTGGTGCGGAGGCGGGCGGACTGTTATGTTCCGGATGTCTTCCTGGGCAAAGAAGCGTACTGCGAATCCGTTCGGAGACCGTCGACTGTTTCCGTGAAGCGATTGTAGAAAGCGAAAGCAAGAACGAAGACACATGGAATATCCCAACCATTTCGAGAGAAGAAGTTCGGATTGTGATGGAGCGATTCCTTTGCAGTTTGGTGGATCGTCGTCTGCGGCTGATGGACTTTCTGGACGACCTGAGACGTTAAAACGTGCTGGATCGCCAAAACGGTTTGCTTTGAGAGTTGGCAACATATGGGTTGGGTTGGTGTGTTCGTCGCTCGTTGGATGTGCCTCATTAGGTTTACGCGACGACGATGAATACGGCCGAGCTCGTCGGGCAATTGAGAGCCATTCCGATGGACAAGGAAACTTTATCAGGCCTGAAGGGCGACGCGCCGAGACCAAGAGCACTGGCGTTATAGAATCGTTGAAATCGGCCGTTGGAATCGAGCCAAAGGCAAAAGACGTTGATAAGGCCAAATCAATTTATAGCCAGGCAGAAGCGTTGTTTGAGGAAGCCAAGGGACTCGAGGGCGAGGCTCGGATTGCCAAGTTCGACGAGGCGGCTAAGAAGTTCGACGAGGCTGCCAAGCAGTGGACGAGCAGTTACTTGGAACAAGATGCTTTGATGATGGCAGGAGAGAGTTATTTTTTCTCTGAGCACTATCCCAAGGCCTCGGAGCGCTATACGAAGCTAACCAAAGAGTATCCTAGAAATCGCTATCAAGACAAAGTTGATAAGCGAAGGATGGAAATCGGACAATTCTGGCTTCAATACCCAGACAAGTTTTACCATCTCAATATCGTGGATCGCAAACGCCCTTGGAACGATACCAAGAATTACGGAAAGAAAGAGCTCGAAAAACTCAGGCTCGATAGTCCAACCGGCAAGATTTCCGACGATGCCACGATGGCCATTGCCAACACGGCCTTTCTCGAGGAGCGTTGGACCGAGGCGCTCGATACTTACAATGATTTGATTTTGACCTATCCCGGCTCCAAGCATCTTTTTGATGCGCATCTCATGGGCTTGCAAGCTGCGCTGCAATCGTACGCTGGTCCGGAGTACTCCCAAGAGCCGTTGGATAAGGCCGAAAAGCTCCTCAAGAGCATCGTTAAGTTCCCTGAAGAATCGAGGCGGGAGAAAGATGCGATTGATCGGGCTTACACGGATCTGCAAAACCATCGCGCAGGCTACGAATTCAATCGAGCCATGTTTCGTTACAATCGCGGCGAGGGGAAAGCGGCGAGAATGTACTGCGAGAAAATACTCCAAGAGTATCCTGACACGGCTTACGCCGAACCGACGCGCGAACTCATGACCAAGCTCGAAGGCGTGCCCGATACACCGACCAGATACTTGCAGTCGTTGACCACTTTGTTCCCCGAAAACGATAAGTTCAAGCCATTGATCCGACCGCTACCAGCTGAAGCGGTTGATCCGCAGCGAAGCGATGAGATATCGCGAACGGCAGAGCGAGATGCCCCTTACGGCGCCACTGGCGGAAGCAATGTAGGACGGCGATAAATGGTCTGTTATCGAATTGTTTCCATGTTTGTTGTTGCCTTCGCCACCTTGATTGCTGGTTGTGCTGGGTATCAGTTCGGAAATCGGTCGCTTTACCGAAATGACATCCGAACGATACACATACCCGTTGTAAAGTCCGATTCGTTTCGTCCCGAGCTTGGGGTGCTATTGACTGAGGCGATTCAAAAAGAGATCGAACGCCGGACACCTTACAAACTATCCGATTTTGCAACATCAGATTCTGTTCTGAATTGCCGAATCACAGCGGACTCAAAGCGTGTATCCGCCGAGACTCCGACGGATGAATCACGTCTACTCCAAACGGTGATGTCCGTTGAAGTTCAGTGGGTCGATCGACGCAATGTCCCGTTGATTGAGACGCGATTTTTACCAAACGGCGAAACGACTTTCTATTTTGCTGACAATGAGAACTTTGTTCCTGAAGCGGGACAGTCTATTGCGACAGCGAATCAACGACTCGTTGAGAGACTCGCCAATCACATCGTTGATCAAATGGAAATGCGTTGGTAAGCCATGCGTGCCGTTCTGCAGCGAGTTACCGAAGCGTCCGTGACCGTCGATGGGGAGTGTGTCGGCAAGATCGGCGTCGGGTGGCTCGTATTGCTTGGGATCGCCAAAAATGATTCACTTGAGACCGTCAAATGGATGACCGAGAAGTGCATCGGGCTCAGAGCCTTTGAAGATGCCGGTGGCAAGATGAATTTATCGGTACAAGACATCCGAGGAGAGATTCTCGTTGTGAGCCAATTCACTTTATACGGGGATTGCAATAAAGGGAGGCGACCAAGTTTCGATTCCGCAGCTCCCCCCGAATTGGCTGAGCCTTTGTACGTCGCGTTCTGCGAGTCCCGACATGAAAGTTCGCCTGTTAAACGACGGACCCGTTACCTTAATCCTAGAGCGTTAGCGGATTTCGATTTCGTCGAATGTGGTTCAACGGACGCTAATCTACGAACAACGCATCAAACACGTTAGTCCGTTAGTCCGTTAGCTCGCTATCTTACAGCGCAGCTAGTGCCACAACTGGGAGATAACCTTGATTGGAGAATTCCCGAAATCCAAACCCGCAGCGTGAGTTTTGAAGTTGCGCTATTTGGTGCCGCTTGGTTTGACAGCATTGAAAAACCCCGCATTTTCGTACTCGTACTCAGCCCTCGGCGGTACTCGTACTCGTTGCATGCGTTTCGAGTACGAGTACCATTTCATTGAGTACGAGTACGAATTTTGGTGAAAGAGCGCAACTTCAAAA
>JALOQS010000441.1 GCA_025459355.1 Pirellula sp. | reverse complement strand
CCTCCAGGATATGTTGGCTACGAAGAAGGTGGTCAGCTAACCGAAAAGATCCGTCGACGACCGTATGCTGTTGTGTTGCTCGATGAAATCGAAAAGGCACACCCAGACGTGTTCAACATGATGCTCCAAGTGATGGAAGAAGGCCGATTGACCGACAGCTTCGGTCGAAACGTCGACTTCCGCAACACGATCTTGATTCTAACCACCAACGCTGGTGCGGAAGCAATCAAGAACGAATCAGCATTCGGTTTCCAAAAGCCCGAGGGTGATGCGTCGTATGACAGCATGAAGTCTCGCGTGATGGATCAAATCGAACGAGTGTTCCGACCAGAGTTCTTGAACCGTCTCGATGATGTGATCATTTTCCGTCACCTCAACAAAGAGGACCTCAAAAAGGTTATCGATTTCGAAATGGCCAAGGTCACAGAACGACTCAAAGAGCGTGGATTCAACCTCATCCTTACCGATGAAGCTAAAGAGTTCATCATCAAACAAGGTTCGAACCTGGATTACGGTGCTCGTCCACTACGAAGAGCCATCGAGCAACGCGTTGAAGATCCATTGTCGGAAGAATTGCTTCGGGGCAGTTTCGAAGGCAAGAATACGATCGTTGTTGACGTGTTCAAGGACGAAGCCGGCAAGATTACGAGACTCGATTTCAAGAGCGAGTTAAGAGAGGCCAATGCCGAGGGACAACCTGCTGCGGCAGGTGCCTAAACCCGATCGATGCAACCTATGCCGGTTGATTTTTCAGCGAAATCAATCGGCAGGCTTGGCAGATCAAATTGCGAGGGGAAAGGTAGTGTTTCGATAACGGGGATCAACTCACCCCAGCGGAACGCGGCCTTTCCCCTCGCTCGGTTTTACAACAATCGATCCAACACATTCACTGCCGCAGAACACTGCCGCAAAACACCTCCGACGGCACGCTCTAAAAGCGTTGTTCGATGCGGAGGCTTTTTTGTTTTTCCACTTTTTTCTGGCATCGGTGAATGTTCATCGTTGCCGGTGCTGTTTTCCCATGATTCGTTCACCTCTCGCCTCTAACTTTCCCTTTGCGAATGCAACAGCGGCTACCGAGCTAGATCAACTCAAGTACGATTTTCTCATTCGGACTGGCGAGCTATTGCACAAGTACGGAACGCCTTCTCATCGGCTAGAACGAGTGATGACCAAGATTGCTCGCACGCTGGGGGTCGAGAGTGTGTTTTTGTACACCCCCACCGCGTTAGTGGCAGCGTTTGGTGAAGGGCGAGAGGAAAAGACCTTTATGCGGCGAGTCGACTCCGGCTCGGTCGACGCGGAGAAACTGATCCAGTTTGATGAGATACTGGAACGGCTCGAGGCAGGTGAGATCGACATCGCTTCCGCAGGGGAAGCCATGGAGTTGGCGGCGGCGGCGAAACCACTTTACTCCACTCTGGCGACTGCCATGGTGTGCGGAGTTGGTTGCGCGTGCGTGGCCGTGTTCTTTGGCGGTGGCTGGGAAGAGATTCTTACAGCGGGCTTGATTGGATTGAGTATCGCTGGGATCGACATTGCCCAATCCAAGCTGGGTTGGGAAGCGGGGTTGGTATTTCCTGTTTCCGGGTTTTTTGCAGGGATCGTGTCACTAGGGATCAGTCGCTTCGTACATCCGATAGACGATCGACTCGTGACTCTCGCCTCATTGATTGTCTTATTGCCGGGTTTCTCTTTAACAATGGCTCTCACCGAACTAGCAGTCGGTCATTTGTCGGCTGGCGTCGCGAGACTAGCGGGTGCATCCGTTACGCTGGTGACTTTGTTTTTGGGGGTCGCCATTTCCTGGAGGATAGCGGGCGAATGGAGAATCGATTCGCCTGCCGTCGAGCCAGTGAGCCGTTGGATTCACTGGTTTGCCCTGTCGATCGCCCCGGCGGCTTTTGCCATTTTGTTTCGCGTTCGGCTTTCACTCTGGCCTGTTGTTTTTGCGATCAGCCTCAGCGGCTACTTTACGGCAACGTGGTTTGGTGCGAAGTATGGGGTAGAAGTCGGCTCATTTCTTGGAGCATTGGTGATATTGTTGGTGCCTGGTTCGTTAGGATACCGTTCGCTCTCCGCGCTTCTTAATCGACAGACTGTTGAGGGGATTGAATTTGCGTTTGGTATGATTGTAGTAGCGATTTCGCTCGTGGGTGGACTACTTGCATCCTCCGCTCTTGTTCCGCCCAAGCGAATCCTCTAAGGATTTCCAAGTGTGGTGCAACTGATTGGAGAGATAGAAATCTAAGCTCATTAGACAGTCGCGCGAGCGTAAAGCGTCATCACTTAAACGTGACGACATAACAACACACAACTCGCTAAACGAGAGAGCCCAATTCCGAGGCATCACTAAAAATCTGAATTGGGACGGGTAGCTGAGGTAGCTGATATCGTTTCTGTAGATCAGCGAGTCGTAGATTATCCAAAGGGTTTGCCTCGATTTGCCGGATGCAGATCCGACGTATTTGCTCTGGATGTTTCGCAGCTATTTTCGCATAGATCTCTGGGTCGCGTTCGCCGCTGTCGCCGATGAGCACGAACGAACGATTGGGCATTCGCTTGATCAGATTGCGAATGACTCCCCCTTTGCCTTTTTTGCGGAATCGCCATCGCTTGAGAATCTCATCTCGCAATCGAAACCACTTCAAATGAATGCTACCGACGGGAAACCCGAATTGGTTCAAGAACTCGCGGAGGGGCGAATAAATTTGCCAGGGACTGCTGCTTACGTAATGAAACAGCGCACCATCTTGAGCCCATCTTTGATACAAAGCAGCCATGCCATCGATTCCCTCGAAAGGCATGGCAAAGGTTCGCCTAAGCATTTGACGACGGCTGGTTACCTCGGTCAATTTAATCGTGTCATCGATATCC
>JALOQS010000162.1 GCA_025459355.1 Pirellula sp. | reverse complement strand
GGTGAGTCCAGGCGGTGGATTTGGTCCGCTGGGTGAGGGATACTTGAGATTATCGCTCGTTGAGAACGAAGCGCGATTGCGGCAAGCGGTTCGACAAATCGGAGCGTGCCTCGAAAAGACGGCCACGATGGAACTAGTTCACGCTTAAGGAGTTTCGCAAAATGATAAAAACCCGATGCACAAAATGGTTTATGGTGATCATCGGGTTGATGTCGGTTTGTTTTGGTCAATATGCTTTTGCGGTCGACGCGAAAGCACGAGTGCTGGTCGTTCGGCCTCCGGAGTGGTCTACTTTTCTTTCGGATTGGGTTCGATATCGTTCCGTCGATTACGACGTTATTGAAGTTGACACGTTCGGCAATCCGTTTCAACTAAGAAATCGGTTATTGGAGCTTGTTCAACAATCCGATGCACCGGTGGAAGCCATTGTCCTTTGCGGCGATGTTCTGGAGGAGATTCCTAAGAATGCTCAAGCCAAGCCCGCCAATCTTCAACGCAAAGTCATCACCCCGTCCTTTCAGCTTGAGACGACCGTCAAGCTAGGGCCAGCCACCACGCCGAACTTGGCAACGGATGTTTTGTTCGGCGATGTGGATGATGATGGATGTCCGGAAATTTCCGTTGGACGTATTCCTGTTCAGAATGGGCCTGAACTGAAGCGGGTTTTAGCTCGCAGCATTGATTATGAAACCTCGACGAATTTTGGACCTTGGCGAGAAGAGGTTCACGTGACCGCCGGGGTGGGAGGATTTGGCTTTCTAGCTGATGCCGCGATTGAGACTGTGGCTCGACGGTACTTGGCTGAAGGACTTCCGGATCGATTTCGAGTTAACATGACCTACGCGAGTTTAACGAGTCCTTATTGTCCTGATCCTCATCGATTGAATTCGACATACATCAATAGAATCAATCAAGGTGGATTGTTTTGGGTTTACATTGGGCACGGTTGGATTGATCGACTGGATCAATTTCAATACGGTGAGAACATCGAGTGCCTTTGCGATCCGACCGATGTTGCGAAGTTCAATATTGAACATGGACCACCGATTGCCATCATGCTGGCTTGCTACACGGGAGCCATTGATGCGACGGTGCCTTGTTTTGCCAAGCAGTTAGTAACGCATCCCAATGGGCCTATTGCAGTGATTGGTGGATCGCGAGTCACCATGCCTTACGGGCTATCTCAATTGGCTGGCGAGATGATTGACGAAGCGTTAGTCCGGGGACGAGATAACGGCGACTCCCGTCCCCCTACGCTTGGGCGAGTATTGGTTAATGCAAAGCGATCGATATGGCAAGAAGACACATCGAACGAGCCATCTGTCGCGGAAGGTGTTCCATCGCGACTCAAGACGAAATACAAATCGGCCGTTGAGCAGATGGCCAAAGCCCTAAGTCCCGAGGATCACAGTTTAGTGGCGGAACGTCGCGAGCATGTTCGACTGATGAATTTGCTGGGTGATCCATTGCTCAAGATTCGGCAGCCCGAATCGTTGCCGGTCCAAGGACCTGGCGAAGTGTTGGCTGGCGAGAAATGCACCGTGCGCGTGGAGATACCACGCAGTGGTCGCATGAGCATCGAGCTGCGCATGCATCGCGATCAGTTACCATCGGACATGGTTTCTGTCGGCAGCTATGATGGCAGCGCCGAGAAGCGGGACCGCATGCAACAGAACTATGAGAAGGCGAACAATTTGGTCCTATGGAGCGATGTCATCGATGTAGACGCGGGCGGTCGGTCCATCGATGTTTCCATTCCTCAAAATTCCAAGGGTAAGCAAGTCGTTTGGATAAGAATGGAGCATGCCGACGGATGGCAGATTGGCACTCATCGATTCAACGTCAAACGACTTCGGCAAACCTCGTCCAAGTAGCCCCATAGCACTAAGCTTTTGCTTTGGTTTTTCCTGGCCAGAAATTGCGCCACGTTTGAGCAATCGATTTTTCCGAAGCGGACTTTTCTTGATCGATCACAACAGAGGTCGCGCCCGTGTCAAGCAATTCGGTGAGTTGCATAACGGCCTGCGTGATGAGAGCCTTGGGAGCTTGTTCGATCAGCGGTTGCCCGTTGTTCCGCATCTCGATCATGGTTTTGTAGTCGTTTGGAATCTGAAAAAAAACATCGCGACCGATCGTCTCTTTCGCCTTCTTCAAACTAATCTGACCACTCTCCAGACCTGCCCGGTTTACAACCACCTTGATTTTGTCGCGAATGGAATCGATCTGCTGCAAACTCATCAGCAAACGAACCATGTTCCGCAGGCATGGAAGATCCAGCTGGACCATGAGCACAATCTCGTTGGACATTTCCAAGGCTGTGAGATCGACGTGCGAATAGGACTTCGACATGTCAATAACAACATGAGAAAAGGAAGCTCGCAGCAATCCGAAGACGCGTCTAAGTGACTCGGGATTGATGAGATCCAAATCTTGCAACTGGATAGGTCTCGGGAGGAGATACAGACCTGATGAGTGCTTTGTGAGTGATTTGCGAAGCAGTTGGAAGTCGAGTCGCGATACGTTTTCCGTAACGTCAACTAAGCTGTAGTCAGGAATCGAATCGAGGAAAACGTCTGCATCTCCGAGCGCGAGATCCAGGTCGACGAGAGCCACCGAGTTCTCCGGTTTCTTAGCGAGGTTGCAACCTATATTCACGGCGATTGATGTGCAGCCTACACCGCCGGTAGCTCCGGCGACGGCGATCACTTTACAGCCTCTGACTTTGCTGTCACCGCTGCTGTGTCGCGATTGCAACAATCGTTCTAAGGCACCGTAGAGTTCTTCGACGTCGATGGGCAGAGGGAGAAACTCTCTCGCGCCAGCTCTCACCGATTTGAGGATAAGCTGTCCATCGGTGCTTTTCGAGACCGCGAATATCACGCAATCCGGTGAGGTCGAACGCAGCTTCTCCATCAGCATAAAAGCTCGATCAGGTCCCCCATCTAAACAGATTAGGGCCGCATCGGGTTTTGACTGCTCGACCACATCCGAGAAAAACTCGTAGCGCGAACATTCTGCATCGAGCCAAACGATGTCCATGCCGAGAAGCATAGTCTTGAGGTTCTCTCGCGTTTCGTCGTTCGGGTCGACAATAGCCAGTCGTAGTACGTTACTCATATTCTGGTGCTAGATTTCTTATCGACGAGTTGGAGAAACAATTCGATTTGCGGTGCTTACGGGTTGGGCAGGAACCATAGACTTGGGGTTGCTTGTCATATGGTCTGCACCGGGCTGGTGGGCTGTTCCGTAGAGTGTCACACCGGGAGCTGTCGCAGGGCCGCTGGTTTCGACCGGAGCAACACCGCCGGGTCCACATGTTGCTGGTACCTCGATATGACCGTGGAGGTATAGTTCTTTGTCGAGCGGGCTATCGCTGTTAAATCCTGGCCCACCAGCTGGCACGTCTTGAGGGTCCATCGGTGAGGCAAAATTTGGCGTTACAAGAATGAGGAGTTCCACCTCGTTCTGAACTTCACGGTTTGAACGAAATAGTGCACCCAAGTAAGGAATGTCAGCCAGTCCCAAAATGCCGACCGACTCGGCCTCGGTGCGAACTTGCAATAACCCTGCCAACGCTAACGTTTGGCCCGCTCGCAACTCTACCGACGTATCAACGAATCGACTTCTGAGTCCAGGAACGGCTACACCAGCGATATTGACGCTTCGGCCCGGATCGATTTCGCTAACCATGGGTCGAACCTCAAGCCAGATACGCCCGTCCCCTCTCACTTTGGCAACGAACTCTACCCGAGTACCGAACTCCCGGAACTCGATACCGACCTGGCCTAAACCAGCGGGAACGATGATGGGAAACTCACCACCCGAGTTAAAGCTGGCAGGGCGGCCATCGATTGCGACAACCGTTGGGTCAGCCAAGACCTTGGCTAAGTTGTTCTGACGCAACGCACGCACTAGACCGAAAAAGGAGTTACCGCTATCGATCACGCCAACTTTAAAGGTCTCATTGCCAGCGTTGATTAAGGCTCCCGTGGTTCCTCCCGTTCCGATAAGGCCGGATGCCGAAGTCGTGACGAAATCATCTCGGAAACCCATGCTCCAATCGATCCCGAGTTGGCGTAGTCTCGTTCGCGACACTTCCATGATTTGAGTGTGCAGCATGACGGTATGAACACCGATCACTTCAATCTTGTTGATCACTCGCTGATAGAACTCTTCACAAATCGTAACAACTTGTTCGACGTGTTCATCCGCCGTGACTTGTCCGGAGATAATGACCGCGTCGCGAATTGGTTGCACATGTAACGTCGCTGTCGGGAAGTGTTGAGACAAGATCGTCTGCAGTTCGCGAGCATCCCCGATCACGATGACTTGTACGTTGTAGACCGTGTCATCCATTCCCTTAGCATCAATCTGCGTAACACCGGTCGCGAGTGCCGACACAAGCAGTTCATTCTTTTGGGTGGGATCTACCTTAAGAACAGACGGATTGTTGATGGTCGCTGTAAGAATAGGCTGAGGAAACGACAGATACTGCGACGTCGAAACGATCATCTGCAGCGATTCTTGTTTCTTTGCGACTTGAACTCTGCCGGTTGGGATGGCCGTTTCGTTATCCCCAGCAAATGTTTTTGGGGAGGTCCAAGATATCCAGCAAGTCGTTACGAGCAATAACGCTGCGTAATGAAAATGACTTCGCGGTGCCATGTGAGCTTCACTTCCCTGTGAATACGATGGAAACCTCAATCCATTGAGGCTGTCAGGTGGGCGACCGAAACCGGTTCCCTCATAAGTGGGATAGCAAGCATACGCCTACTATCCCATTCAATCCCTATCATCGTCATTAAAGGCTTAGAACTTACTTTGCTGTCGAGGGAGCAGCCTTATCTCCCCCATTTCCTCCAGATTGCCACGTTCCGCTCACGGGATCCCATACCAGGGATGGTTGGCCCGCGTTGCTTGTAGCGGGGGTTGTGTACGGGCTAGGTTGTGCTGTCGCAGCCGGTGCCAGACTCTTGATGGCAGACAGAGTAGCCGATTTGTTATCGGGGGTGCCCTCTACCTTTTCTGGCAATTCGGAGTCATCCTTCCAGCGGTACTTGCTAACGCTCTCGGGGGTGAGAATGGTCATAACGTGTTTGTCCGCCGTGGGAGCTGGAGCGGCTCTTTCGGCAGCGACCTCGGAAATCGCTTTGGATGCAGCGGCCAGGATCTCGGACCCCTGCGATTCTTTATCACCCTTTTCTATTTCATTGAGCCACGACATGAATTCTTCGCCATCATCCACATTGTTCGCGGTGATCTCGTCCTTTTCCGGTGGTCGCAAAGCCAATCGAAGTTTCCCAAGGTGCGAGGCAGTATCGAGAACGCTGTACTGCTTATCTTTGACTAGCAATTGGATCGTTCGAACCGATTTCTTCGCTGAATCTTGAGCCTCTAGATCAACAGACGCTACGCCGTCCACCATCAAGACTTCAATGTTTTCTAGAACCTTGATCGTTCGCGAGGCGCTGATGCGTTGGCCTTTCTCGAAGAAACCAAACACGTCCACTCGATCCCCTGGTGCCAAGTATCCACTGCCACCGGTTTCATCTCGGACCACGATATCAAAGACTCGGAAACCGTCTGGAATGATGACTTCCTTACCTTTATTTGCCAGCTTCACTTCAATGATCGGCTCATTGGCATAGATAGGTTGCTTGGCAAACTTACCCTCTGCAAGTGCTTGGTCTGTGATGGCTCCGGGCGGGACCCGGTCGGATGGCCATTGTTCGATTTTCAGCGACTCGGCAGTTAGCTTAGAGGCTGCGGAGATGTTCTTCTTGGCCAAGACGATGCCGACCGTCTGAACGGTTGGCTGCTCTTTTTGTTCTAAGACGACCTGGCTAACGGCAACGGATGCGACGACGCCGCACCCGATCGCAATAAGTAAAAGCACTAAAGATTTGGCACGCATTACGGAACGCTCGCTTTCAAAAACCTAAAAACGGTGATCGTCGGCGTCCATGCCATTCAACCGTACTTCAAAAAGGTAGCGACGGCTGACAACTAACATGCACGTTTTCGGTTTTTCTCACTCTAGGATTTATGTTTTGACTGCCCGCCTGCACATTCCTCACGGCAGGCACATCTGCGATGGCTGCTACCACCGAATCGATCGGCATGACCAAAGAATCCTGACTTCTTGAGGGCAATCGGGACCGGAGAGGGCTTAAATCGCGTTGGATATGCCTATAATTGAAAGAGTTCGGAACCGTGTCGACCCGCCCACCGTCTATTGGATCGTTATGTCGCAAGCAACTTTTCAGACGAAGCAAAATTCTCCACCCGAAGCAAACGGGGCTGTTAGCCGCGAAACGCTACTGAGTTTCTTGGTCGGGGCTGCCAAATCGATGCGCAGAATCGAAATTGGCATCGGATTGGTCGGCTGGTTTACGATCCTGCTGATGCTCTTGCTATCGGCTGTGCTGATCGATCATTGGCTTCTGACACTCAACGTCCCTCTTAGATCTTTATTCTTCGCAAGTTTGATCGCGTGGAGCTTCTGGTGGGTGCCTAAACGACTGATACCCGTACTGGTTCGCCCCATTCATCCCGAGCACGCCGCTCGGAAAATCGAACTCCAGCATCCCGAAATGAAAGAGAGCTTGATCAGCTGGCTCCAACTCTCAACCGCTAACGAACATACCCCCAAAGGTGTTCTGGCAGCGGTCGGTCGGTTCGCAGCGAGAAACCTTAAGGGCTCGCAGTCGGATTCCATACTCGATAATGGCAACCTGTTAAAGCTGACCACTTTTTTTGTAGCCAGCTTGCTCGCCTTTGCGATCTACTCGTTCTCCGCTCCGAAAAGCAGCCTCATCTCTGTCGCTCGTATCCTCATGCCGTGGGCTGCCATCAACCCTGCGACCAGAGTCTCTATTCTGGAGGTGGCTCCCGGGTCTACGACTATCACACAAGGTACCAATCTGGCCATTCGGGTCAGTACGAGAGGTGTGCTGAAACAAGATGCGGTTAGCCTGCGATTCGATCTTTCTGATGGCCAACGCATTGGCGAAACACTGCCCCTAAAACCCGAAGTAGAAGGACTTAGTTATCAAATCAACTTCGGCGAGTCGATTGGTGGTGTTCATCAACCGCTGACCTATTGGATTGAAGCAGGGGATGCTGTCGCAGGTCCCTTTCAAGTAAAAATTCAAACCGTGCCAATCGTAGCAATAGATCGCATTGAGTTGATTCACCCAAAGTATACGGCCCTTAAGAATCGGACCATCAATAAAGATGGCTCGTTCGAAGTTCCCGAGGGCACGCTCGTTAAATTGTTCGCTCATGTCAACCAACCCATGGAACGAGCACGCATCGAGTTTGACCCTGTCGTGGAAAAGGGGATTTTGATTCGTACGTCGCGTTTACTAGACCTCGCTCCAAACGCTATGCAACTCGAGGGTGAATGGTACGCTAAACTCAACGAACAAAAAAACAGCCCCACGATCGAACGATATCGTGTTCGAGCCACCAACAATCTCGGTGAACAAAACATCGATCCGATTATCTTTCAAACAAAAATCCTCGCCGATCTCCCCCCCACAGTCCGGCTACAAAGTGACCTGCCCTCTCAATTAGATTTGCCCAGCAACGGAACCCTCAATATTGAAGTCCGCGCTAATGATCCGGATTATGGGTTATCGAGCGTGTCGATCTTTGGCAAAAACACAGCCAACCTTGTTGCTCAAAAAGCCTCTTTCGAAGAGCAATTGTTTAATGCCGACCCAGCAGCGACCGGACAAATTGTACGAACATTCGAGTTCACCCCGAGCCGATATTCTTTACGCGCCGGCGATCAAATAGAACTAGCCGCAACCGCAGTCGATAATCGATGCGCACCAGGTTCCGATGTCCCCGAACCAAATGTTGTGTACTCCAGCCCTATCCGTATACGTATCGTCGAACCTATCAAAGGGGATGATAAGAACCAAAAGGTCGACGACAAAAACCCTGCCGCAGAAAAAGAAGAGGCTAAAAAACCACCTACACAACGCGGACTAATGAACCGAGGGAACGAAAAGAAACCCCAGAGCAATCAAGGAAGCAATAACCAATCCGACTCTACCGAAAATCAAGAATCATCAGGGGAACAACAATCCAACCCAGGCCAGAGTTCGTCCTCATCGGGCTCTAGCAAAAAAGAACAAAACAACGAAAAAGAACAAAACAAAGGCAAACAGAGCGGCGATCAATCGACTGGTTCCGCTGGTGGCGACGGTAGCGATGGGCAAACTAGCGATGAACAATCTAATCAAACATCCGCAGGCAATTCTAGCCAAAACTCCAAAGGCAATTCCTCTAACCAAAACGGGGGCGATAGCCAGTCAAGTAACTCATCCTCGAGCAGCGAAACGGGTAACTCCAGTGCCGGTGGACAGAACGAGTCGAATGGTTCAAATTCGAAAGATCAAGAACCTTTGCACGATGGACAAGCGTTTGAAGAAATCAATAAGTTCCAAAACGAAAAGAAATCATCGAACAACGAACCGGAACAAAACGCAAACAATGAGACTTCTGGAAAAGACGATCCTTCGCGAAACCAATCCGGAGGTAAAAACTCGTCGGCTGGAAAGAACGACAACCAAAAAAACGGATCGCCAGACTCTAACGGCGCATCGAC
>JALOQS010000161.1 GCA_025459355.1 Pirellula sp. | reverse complement strand
ACTTGCCGACGCTCGGACAGGGATGGTTCACTCTCGGCGACTGTTGAGCTTGCGGTCACGTCGCGTTCCTTGCCGATCGACTTGGCTTCTTCGATGGCTCGATTGATCAACTCCGTATTCATAATGTTCACGATAGGCTCCTTGGAACGGGGTGGCTTATCCACCGCAATGTTCCGATTCAGCGAGGATTGGGAATCGGCGACAGGCTCCTGGATTTCCTCTTCGTTGAGCGGGCATGACAATTGAACTCGTTCGTACAAATCGGTTCGATTGCGAGGATCCAGTAAACGGTACGTCGCCAAAGCTACGCGAGCTCGCCTCTCGTCTAGTAGGTCCAAAGACAGAGGGGGATGCGATTCCTTGTTTTTACTTCGCACATGTTCGGTCGCGGCGGAGCGTATCACATCGATACGACATTCCCCGTGCCTGAGTCCGAGTGCTCGGTAGCATTGTTTTAAAGTAGGTGTTTTTAGTTTAAGTCTGATTTTGTTCATAATTTTTGACAGCATCCGTGTCGCGAGACCGGCAAGCGTCATGCTTACCTATCGGTCGAATTGTAGTCGCGTCAACAGCGGTGTTCCCTTTTCTTTTGTTCCTCCATTGGATGTTGTGGCGTCAAAAAAGTTCGCGATATTTCTTACTGGCGTTTGGATTACCCGAATAACCCAATCGACAACAAAACCGACGCCCAAATGGATTTCGCCAAAATTTGAAAATCTGTTGAGCTGGATATTTTTGCCGCGGTGTCCAGTTCGGTATGGTCCACGATCCGGAAACTCGCGAGCCACTTTCGATAAAATGGCAAATAACAGGGCTCGATTTGGCGTAAAAACCCGAACCTCCCGAGCTTTCACGTGACAATTCGAGGTATCTACCGTACTATTGGATGGAATGCGGTTATGACAATTCGTTAATCCGCAACAATTATTGGTCTCGTGAAATGCTTGGAATGGTCGACGCAGGAACTGAAAACAAAGCCCAAAAATCCATCGAGGAGAGCATCCAAAATGCGAAGATCGCAGCTCGGGTGGCTGCAGAAAACAAGGGACAAGACATCGTTTTGATGGATTTGTCTCGGCAAACTAGCATTTTCGATTGCTTTTTGATCGTGACCGGAACCAGCCGACGCCAATTGCACGCTATCGCAGAGGAAATCCACCGCGCCCTGAAAGAGCACGGCGAAACCCGTTTGAGCGTCTCTGGCTACGACGAGAGCCGCTGGATTGCTATCGATTACGGCGGGATCGTTATTCATCTGTTCGATGAGGAATGGCGAAAGTTTTACGATCTGGAAGGACTCTGGGCTGACGGAATTCGTGTCGACTTGACCGATACTCTTCGCGATACTAGTGCGATCGTCAGAACTCCCGATTAGAACGGATCAAACATGGGAATCTCAGTCCAATACCTGCTGTGGCTTTTCCCCGTCTTGGTGGCAACGTCGCTCGTCATGGCAGCAACGCGTCACGAACGGACGGACGAGATTATCAAACAGGCATTCAAGACTGGCGTTTGGACGATTTGCTTTTTGCTGGCAATCGCCTCGGTTCTTTGGTTGGCTATGTTCATGATCGACTAAGTTTTCCGACTCGACCTCAAGCTTCAGACTTCTTATGCTTCCATTGGATTTTCGGCTGCTTCTTTGCCGATTTTAGGAACGTGGCAGGTACTTTTCCTGCACTAGTCGATTGAAGGAACCATGCGATGTTTGCTCAGCAGTTCAATTTGGTACGCCCACTAACATTCATTGCCTTGGGGCTCGTCCTCACAAATGTCTCCTCGGGACAACAATTCGGAGCACCTCGATCTAACACGAACACCAAACGGGGCGCTCTCATTGGGGGTGTCGCCGGAGCAGCCATCGGCGGGGTTGTTGGAAACCAAAAGGATCGTGCTGGCAAAGGTGCTTTGATTGGAGGCGCTGTTGGTGTCATTGCTGGTGCCGCGCTCGGCAATGAAAAAGACAAACAAGTCGCTCGTCAATCTCAAGCTTACCACTATCACCAACATGCTCCTGGAACCTACTACGTTCCTTCGCATCACTCTCACGTCCACTCGTCTCAGCCCGTGTATGTGACCCCTCAAACTTATCCAGTAGCTCCATCAACCTCCGGAGCACGCCGACCTGTGTCGGTCTCCGAAGTGATCAGCATGACCCGTAGCGGTGTCAGCGATTCGATCATCATTTCTCACATCCGAACCAGCGGTGTCTTAGGCCGACCAACGACAAACGACATTGTGTCAATGGCCCAGCAAGGGGTCAGCAACTCCGTCATCGCGGCCATGCAAGGTGACTTTGGCCAACAACCCTATTACCACGATTCGGTCCCTGGCTCCATGGTCTATCCATCGTCGAGCGTGGTTCCCTCGGGTAGCTACTACGTTCCTCCTCGGACAGCTCCGCCCGTTGAGCGACGAGGGTTCTAGGTTGACGACTTCAAACGAGAAGTCCAACGACCCATCTAATTGGCAACGACCCAATTGGCAGCTTCCAAAAGGGGTCTCCCGAGGAACGTGGGACTATGTCAACGATCACGATATCGCCTCGGATTACAATCGATTCAATGCAAACCATCCACTCCTGGATCTTGATCGATCACTCATTCGTAAACATCTCGAAGATGCTGGGCTGTTGCAGTCCGCAGAGCCACCGCACGGAGCATCCAGCCCCCTAGCCATCGATTTTGGTTGTGGTACCGGACGCAATCTGATTCCGTTAGCTCAAGCGGGTTGGAATGTTATCGGATTCGATCTTAGCCAACAAATGTTGATCGAGTTTCGAAATCACGCGCAGTCGGTAAGCCTCGATGCAACGGTTTCTGGTCGCTGCGGTCAAATTCATGCCAACATGGTCGAAGCGGACTGCATCACAGATCAATCAGCCGACGCCGTGCTATGTATGTATAGTTCGTTCGGTATGATTCAAGGCCGCGAGAACCGACTGCGATTTCTGGCTCATGTGCATCGGATTCTCAAACCTCATGGCTTGTTCTTTGTCCACGTCCATAATCGAGGCTCATGGCTACGCGATCCAGGTGGCATTCAACGAACAATCAAAGATTGGATTAAATCTCGATTCGACAAGAACTGGGAACTGGGCGATCGCATTTATCCCTATCGTGGCTTACCGTCTATGTTCCTGCATATTTACTCCGAAAAGGAATTGGTTGCCGATATCCAATCGACAGGCCTCAAACTGTTAAAGCTTTATCGGCTCGACCGCGAGTCGAAAGCCGTTGCCGAATTCAAATGGCTGGCTCACCTCCGTTCAGGCGGATTTCTAGCGGTTTGCACGAGGTCATAAACGTCAACTCGGCACGGTGTGACTCGCAGCATGGGGATCGAACAGAGCAATCAGTCGCTACCTTAGCTACATTCCTCACAAACCTTCTATTCGGAACTGACCAACAGTGTGTTGGGCCAGATTTCTGCTTGGCCATTTGCCATGAAACCTCTCCAACCTAAAGTTCACTTGGACTTATAGTTGCCCTTCACAAGCGTCGGTCAGATTACCAAACGCATCATGTCGATGGCGTCCTATTGATTCGTTACTAGCATCGCCAACCACTGTTTCATTGTTATGACTCCACTCAAAGATACAAAGCGAGCCTTCGTTCTGCGCACAGGCAACGGCCACATTCGAAAGACATTCACGGGCCCTAAACGAGAAATCCGATTCTGGAACGAAGTACGAATCCTGAGACATTTGAATGAGAAGGGCTGCCCCTTTGTCCCGAAACTCATATGCATCGATGCGCCGACCTTTACGATCATCGTGTCGTACGCTGGTGAACCTGTACAGCGAATTTCCGATAACAAACTCAATATGATCTTTTCGAGCCTTGAGGAGTACGGCGTTCGCCATCAAGACCAAGCGAGCCGCAACATCCTGTACAACCACAAAGCAGGAGAGTTCTCTGTGATCGACTTCGAGCTGGCAGAACTAATCACTCCGAGCGACTCGTTCTGCGAAATAACGCATCGCCTCGATGAACTCGGCGTAATGCTTTCATGCGCTATAGCCCCCGCCGCCAGGAGTCAGTAGCCGAATCGAATCGCCCGATCGCAACTCTAACTGCACAGAACTCGGCAATCGAATTGCCTCTCCATCTGATCGAATCAACCAATTCTCCCCTTTGAGACCCGGTTCTCCTCGACCTAAACCAGGCGGTGGGTAATCCGATCGCCGACTGGTGACTAAGCTTACGGTTAACGGTCTCAGTGCTTGAACCTGCCGTATGATCCCGCAACCTCCGCGATGATCTCCCGCCCCTCCTGACCCGGTCCGAATGCCGAACTCCACCAATCGAACGGGATACCTGGATTCAAGAATCTCAACATCCGTTAAACGTGTATTGGTCATGTGCGTGTGGACGGCATCCTCTCCGTCAGAACAATTTGTTGCGCCGACACCACCACCGATGGTTTCGTAATAACCGAAAGTACGATCCCCAAAAAGAAAATTGTTCATCGTCCCCTGGCTCGCTGCAGCCAACCCTAAGGCTCGTAACAAACAATCAACCACCCTCTGACTGGTCTCAACATTTCCCCCTGCCACCGCAGGCCAATGATGCCCCTCGTGCTCTGGCTGCCCGACATCTAAACTCACTAACGGTTCGTGGCTGCGAGCCGGGTTTAATATACCATTCGGTATAACAAGATCGATACGTCTCATCACTCCGGAATTCAGTGGCAACTCGTCTGCAATCGCGCAGCGAACGACATAGAGAACCGCCGCCCCCACGATCGCTGGGTTGGCGTTGAGATTGCCTACCGAAGCTGGCCCTGTACCGGTAAAGTCTACGACCAGACGCATTCCCTGGTTCGCATCGTCAATCTTCTTGACGGAAACCGATATCTTGGTCCCATCATCCATATAGTCTTCAATGACGGCGTCCTTCAAATCGAGTTGCTCGATCCAGCGTGCCGTCTTCTCCTCAGAGGCTTCTTGAATCCGTTCCATATAGCTTTGCAGGCAATTAGCGCCATAGACATTTGCCAGATCCTGCAATGCTCGAACCCCAAATTGATTGGCCGCTTGCTGAGCCGCAATGTCGGCCAGATTCTCCGATAATGCCCGCGTTGGATACGCAGACAAAGTTAAAATCCGTTCCAGATCCCTCGTCCGATCTTCACCAGCACTGGTCAGCAACATCGGCTCGATGAGCACCCCCTCTTCGGCTAAACAGCGCGACGTCGGTGCCATAGAACCGGGGGCGATGCCTCCAATCTCGGCATGATGAGCCCGACATGCGACAAAGAAATCAGGCTCAAAGGAATTAAGCCCAGAGGCATCAAGCCCGGCATTCTGATTCATAGCAGAACAGAAGATCGGATTGATAACAGTCACATCAGGCAAATGAGATCCACCTCGATAAGGGTCGTTGGTCACAAAGCAATCCCCGGGATGCATTTTCGGAAACGATTTGATGACTTCTTTTACCGTCGCGCTCATGGCACCCAGATGAACAGGAACGTGCGGAGCATTCGCAATCAAATCGCCATTCTTCTGAAAGACCGCACAGCTAAAGTCTCGACGCTCTTTGATGTTGACGCTGATCGCGGTCTGTTCAAGCACCGTTCCCATTTGCTCGGCAATCGCTGCGAATCGTTTAGCTAAAACCTCACGCACCACGACATCGTAAGAGTGTTGCGAGGTCGAGCGGTCTGAACCTGCACGAGTAAACGCCCCTGCCATTTCTACTTTCTCCGGCATCCATCGCAGCAACAGCGTCTTGTCCTCCAAAACGGTCGCCTGCCAACCTGGCTCCAGATAGGTCGTACTGCCCGCCGAACAAATCAGCTTGGGCCCAACATAAGTATTCCCGGGAGTCATTTCCGAACGGTATAGAATCGTTGAATCGGTCTCAACGGACTTTGTCGTGAAAGGAATAGTCAGAACAGAAAGGCTGTTTCTTTGCTTGGAACGAACAATGCCATGCACCGTAGCAATTTCGAGCGACCGATCTTTGCGATCATATCCGAAACGTTTTACATGCAACGCGTGAAACTGATTGGCAAATTCGCTGGCATCAAATGATGTTGACTGCCAATCCAAAGTTAACGTTCCTTCGGCCCCGGTGTAGCGAGCTTCGATGCGGCAACTTAGCTCCTCCCAATCCTCGTGTTGAGACGGATTCTGCTGCCCAATGGCGTCCGCCAAGGCATGTTTGGTCTCGGCAAACCAATTTTGATCCAACTCGTTCATTTTTTTGTAAATGGGATGAGATGCCGTGTATTGCAATTGCGCCATGCCCATGCCCAGTGCACTGAGCAAGCCTGCCTCGGGTGGATCAATGACGGTTTCAATCCCCAATAAAGCGGCTATTTCGCAAATATGTTGACCTGCCGCACCACCGAACGAAACCAACGCATGTTGGCGAGGGTCAGCTCCCTGAGAAATCGAGATAGATCGCACGGCATTGGCCATGGTCTCGTTGGCGAGCCTACGAAAGCCAACCGCTAATTGCTGTGCCGTTGCGTTTTTGTTGTCTGCATTGGCTGCTTGAAATTCGACAAGCACATTGTTTAAAGCATCGCTGGCCGCTTTTCGATCCAATGGGAATGGAAACCCTTGTGGCTCGATTCGATCGAGAAGCAGATTCAAATCGGTAATGGTCAGCGGTCCACCTCGCCCATAACACGCTGGACCTGGATCCGACCCGGCGCTCTGAGGACCGACTCGCAATTGAACGCCATCAAACCAACAGATGCTTCCACCTCCGGCGGCAACAGTGTGAATCTTGAGTGATGGGATCATCATTCTGACCCCGGCCTTGATCGTTTCAAACTCGAGATCCAGTTCGCCATCGATGCGCGACACGTCCGTACTGGTTCCTCCCATATCAAGTCCGATGAGTGGGCTGATTCCCGTCGCCTCGGCAATCGCTCTCAGCGAAACGACTCCTCCCGCTGGCCCGGAGAGCACGCTGCTTTTGCCGCGATACTGGGAACGCGGCACCAATCCCCCCGAACTGGTCATCACGAGAAGATCATCTTCCCCCAGTGCATGGAATTGTTCAGCCACTCGCTCTAGGTAAGTATTGACGACCGGTGTCAAATACGCATCCAAAACGCATGTCTCACCACGCGATACCGCTCGGATCATGGGTGACGTTTTCGAACTGAGACAAACCGTTTCGAACCCCATGCTTGCTGCTATTTCACCGACTTGCAATTCGTGGGCAGGATTCAAATAGCTATGCAGTAGACAAACCGCGAGCGACTTGATGCCTCGTGACTTTAGATTCGCAAGCGCCCGTCGAACGTCGTTCGCGTCTAACGGAGTGTACACGGAACCGTCAGCATTAAGTCGCTCGATGACTTCCACGACCTGTTCGTATAGAGGTGGTCGCTTTTTAACGTTCAGTGCGAACAGATCCGGTCGCTCTTGATATCCGATCTTGAGCAAGTCTGCGAAGCCGCGTGTAATAACCAGCCCTACCGGTACACCTCGGCGGGTCAACAGCGCGTTGGTACCACGAGTTGTTCCCAACCGAATGGAAAGAGGTGGCAGCGGATCTGCAATCGGGATTCCAAGCAGCAATCTCGTAGCAAGCACGGGGGCTTCGATTCCCGGTCTTAGCTCTACGACTTGTGTGCCATCTGGCAGTGGGCAATTCAGATGAAAAACGCCGTCAAGAAAACGCTCGCACTTTAGATTCTCCAGCAGCCCTCCCTCTCGCGAAAGCGCCGCGATGGAGCAGTTATCCCAAAAGCGATCGGGATCTTTTTGTCGGGTTGGGATCGAAAAAGTAACGGGTGATCCGGCGGGAACAGGGGCTCCTTGAACGACGCCATGACTCAAAACCTTGATGGATCGTTTCGTTCTATCAGGAAGGGCGATGATGCAATCGGTGAATGTTCCACCCACATCGCACCAAACTTGAATAACATCCGACATCGCTTTGAACGTCCCTTCTCACGTAGCTCCGAACCCAATCTATCCCCTAACGCGCTCTATGCAGCATCCCAGGTTAGTGAGTTTTCTCGGCCTGTCAAAACGAGGAGGGAATATCGCCCTAGCAGAAGCGAATGTACAAATCTCCGAAGTCACCGTTTTTCATGGTTAATAGCTCGGCACGAATGTCGTCTGCGTTAACCCATCCTGGTAACTTAAACTCCATCGTCTCGCCATAACTCACTTGAAATTCGCACTGGCCGATCGATAAACATCGATCGATACAGCGAAACGTCTTGCTCAGAAACTCAGGAGTTGTCTCCAGCGACAGTATACCGACACGCTGCGACAGTCCGAGAACAACTTGTTCTTCAAATCCCTCGACATCGACTTTGACAAAATCAGGTCGACCATGTTGGGCAATTAAACGATCTAACGTATCGACCTCAACAGATTGCTTTTGCTCCCAAGTTGCTTTCTCAAATCGATTGGTAGCCTTGACCGCTTCGACCCATTCCGTGGACATCGGCGCAAAACGATTGAGGCTCGACACCGACGACTTTGGCTCCCAACTTTACAAAGACCTTGGAACGATTGCCAACGTTAGCCCCGACATCAAACACTAGCGAACCAGGCCCAACGAATTGGCTGTAGAAGTCTAATCGACTTTGATCGTCGCTTGACCAATGTTGAAATCGCCTAGTCATTCGGGACAATTTGCTTTGGAGCGCGATATGCCGAGTTCCCCGAGCGATACTTTCCATAAAACTCTTCATCGCGACATTCCTTGTCTGAATAAGTGGCAAACTTGCGAGTCGATCCGGGCGACTGTTGCGGACACCGAGCAACCTCGGCGATGCAACCGAAGCGATTCTAGGATTTCGCAATCAATGTCACAATACAATAATCTCGGGATATCTCACTGGGGCATTTGCAGAGCGCGGTCAAGGTGAATGCTTGCTAATCGCGTGAAACACGAGATAGTTGGGTTTGGGAACGGCTGTCATCTCAAGGTCGCAGCGATAAGATCTCGCGTATGCCGAGCTATCTGACTAGTGCCCGCCCAACGCAGGGCGATGCTTTCGTTTAACCGCACGCCCATCGATCCTGCGCTGACCGTTCACGGCCGGAGATCATCGCGCGAGTTAGTGAGCTCTTCTGACTTGTGAGCGCCCAGCGCAGGGCGATGCTTTCGTTTAACCGCACGCCCAACGATCCTGCGCTGACCGTTCCACGGCCGGAGATCATCGCGCGAGTTAGTGAGCTCTTCTGACTTGTGAGCGCCCAACGCAGGGCGATGCTTTCGTTTAACCGCACGCCCAACGATCCTGCGCTGACCGTTCACGGCCGGTGATCATCGCGCGAGCTAGTGAGCTCTTCTGACTTGTGAGCGACCAACGCAGGGCGATGCCCAATGCGGTTAAACGAAATCCGGGCTGCGCTGACCGTTCACGGCCGGAGATCATCGCGCGAGTTAGTGAGCTCTTCTGACTTGTGAGCGCCCAACGCAGGGCGATGCCCAATGCGGTTAAACGAAGATTGAACAATCAAGAGTTAGTACAATCTTACGCGGGTTGGACTTTGGGACTGCCGTTTTCCACGACAAACGACTTGTAGGTTTCGCACTTGCCACCCGGCTGTGTGACGTCATTGACGACGACGTAATCAGATTGCCACGACTTGGGTGTGACATGGCAACGAATGTAACCTCGCTCTTCGTTATGGAACTTCACACCTGGGTTGTTGGCCAGCAACTCACCCAAATAAGCTGGTTCCCGTTTTCCGTTACCACCACTCGATAATGAAGTAGCCACAAATTCGCTGGCAACCACTGCACTATCGGTTAGCCGATCATCAATCCGCAACTCGTTCGCCCAGTTGGAGTGAATGTCACCCGTGAGCACGACCGGATTCGAAATCGCTCGCTCCTGCATAAACTTGACAATCGCCTTGCGTTCGTGAGCGTAACCCGGCCATTGATCCATCGAGTAAAGAGCGTCGCTATCCTTGGAGCGACCGACCATACCCATCATGACTTGTTGGGCTAGCACATTCCACTGAGATTGCGATTGAATCAGTTCGCGATACATCCAATTGCGCTGTGGCACTCCCAGCATAGTTTGATTGCTGGCCATCGCGGCTTCGTTGAGTGGCGAACGTTTGTCGTTGTTGGGTTGATCGGAACGATATTGACGAGTGTCCAAAACTAGGAACTGCGCCAGCCGTCCGAATTGGATTCCTCGATACAGCAACATATCAGAACCGCTTGGCAGAGAGCGAGCCCTGAGAGGCATCATCTCGTAATAAGCTTGATAAGCGTTAGCTCGCCGAACCAAAAACTCAACGGGATCGATGCCGGCTTCCTCGGAAATATCGCTGGCGTAATTGTTATCGAACTCATGGTCATCCCACGTTACAACCCATGGACACAGAGCATGCATGCCATGTAACAATGGATCGGATCGATATTGAGAATGTCGAACTCGGTAGTCGTCGAGCGATTGAATCTCGGCCCCGAGGTGCGTACGGACTTTGCCGTTCTTACCGGCCGCATACTCGTAAATGTAATCACCCAAATGGAAAACGAGATCCAGATCGTCTTTAGCCATCTGCTCGTAAGCGGTAAACAATCCTTGTTCAAAGTTCTGGCAGCTTGTTACCGAAAACTTGAGACTGTCCGCCAGGGTATCGGCGCTAGGCATGGTCCGTGTTCGACCGATTGGGCTTTCGGCGTCCCCCGCTCGAAAGCGGAACCAGTACCATCGGTCTGGCTGTAGACCTTGGGCTTCGACGTGCACAGAATGCCCCAACTGCGGAGCGGCCACGGTCGTTCCAGAAGCTACAATGTTTGACATCGAGTCATTTGAACTGATTTGCCAAGTTACGCGAACGGACTCGTTGGTCATGCCACCAGCGGCTTCGAACGGTTTTGGTGCAAGCCTCGTCCAGAGAACCACGCTAGAGGAATCGGGATCGCCAGACGCGACTCCCAACGTAAAAGGGTTGCTGGAGAAAGTTGGATTCGAGTTGGCCCAAGAAGTCCGGCTTAGCAACGGGATGGAGCTAAGGGCTCCCGCGTAGGCCATAAACCAACGGCGATTGAGTGGTTGATCCTTGATCGATCGCTGTATCTGTTCATAAGAAAACATCGGATTCCTCCTGGGGGACAATCGGATTAACGTTTGTGCAATACTACTCTAGACTGGGATGCGACATCACCAACCTTGTCGGGCGTTTTAACTAAGTTATCTCGAACGAACAAGCAACCAGACGCGGTCTTAGCAGGCTCTTCACAGACTTTTTACAACAACTAAACAACTGACGGCGGACTTTCGTTTGGATTGCATTTTAGCTTAACCACCGCGAATGCCCTCCAGTTTATCATGTGTTTGTGCGCGTTTCAGCGAGGAAGCTCGTTTGTTATCCAAGAATATGCGTTCGCATGGGACTACAATCGATCTCGCGGTTC
>JALOQS010000160.1 GCA_025459355.1 Pirellula sp. | reverse complement strand
GGCCTCGGCGTTATACCAGTTGAATAGCTCGACCTAGTCTTCCCGGTGAATTTTCCGTTTCTAAAAAGGTCGCTGCGTGTAATCCCATGTTTGTGGAGCAAAGAAGAGTTAAGATCCCGAGGGGATTTTCATTGCTCGAAGTGCTATTTTCCATTTCGATCCTCTCTTTTTCCTTGACTGCTATCGGGTATCTAACCTACTCAGGAATGGTTGCCAATACACGCAGCATCCTTCAAAACGAAGGATTGTGGCATGCCCAAACGCTCCTCGAAGAAATCGTAGCGGGCAGTCGAAGAGTGGAGGTAGATCGCATCCAATCTATCACGAACGAATCGGACTGGCGTTTTCGAGTGAGGAAACACGCAGTCGATGTGCCGCAAGTTGAAAACGTGGAAGTTACCGTTTGGAAGGAAGGGCGTTGGCGGGCCGCATCGGAGGTGAAGCTAGACCGGATGGTTTATCGAGGAGAAGATCCATGACGACTGTCCCTAAGCGTGTTGAGATGAACATTCCTGCGTGGGATACGATCCAATCGAGATGGTCTGCCATGGCCAGTTCCGGAAGCAGCCAATTGCGATCACGCGCTGCATACACGTTGCTCGAGGTTTTATTGAGTATCGGACTCGTCGCCATCCTCTCAACGGCACTGAGTCTCGCCTCACACTCCTTCCTGCGTTTTCAGCAAAAGGCTAAGGCAGCGCAGGAACGCACTGCATCTCTGCGATGTATGTTAAACGACCTAACACAAGATCTTCGCGGCGTACCGGAAATGCTGAGTGACGTTGATTTAAAAGGTAACGAGCGATTCGCTGAATCGGAGATTCTCGGTCGCGAATCGGTGCTTCAGTGGGAGTCGAATGGCGGACTCACGCTAGTGCCATTCTTTGGAACGGCTGATGCGATTTTCTTTTCGACACAGAGTCGGAACGGATACCTGGATCGAGAGGCGTGGCTCGTTTCCCTAACCTCAAAGGTCAACGGCGTGGCGTGGATGGCGGGTGCGTCCGATACGGTTCGGATGCCTTTGGTTATTGGGAATGGTGGGGTCAATGATTTGGTGTTTCATTCTCAACAAGAACGGACAGGTGTTTGTCGATATCGAGTGACTCCTACTCAAACGCAGTTGAACGGCGAGCATGAGGATGTGCGTTACTTGAGGTTTCGTTATTGGGACGGTCGTAATTGGTGTTCTAGTTGGGATAGCATCGAGCTCAATGCCTTGCCTAGAGCGATTGAGGTTACGGTTGCAACGCGAGGGGACGAGAAGACCCCGATGCGAGCTGTTATATCGCTAACCAACAGCAAAGGTCTTTAAAGGATGAATCTCGTCAAGATGATATGTGTCGTGAGTGAAAAAACGCATCCAAGATCGATAAAGCGTCGCGCTGCTAGCCGAAGTGGTTCCATTTTAGTTCTGTCGGCTGTCTTGATCGCATTGTTTAGCGTTATCGTGTACACCTTCGCCGTGAATGCGGGGCTAGAGGCAAGGGAATCGAAAGCGGAATGGAACATTGTTCGCCAACGGCTAACGACTGAATCGATGTTAGAGTTGGTGCGAGCAACGATTGAGCAAAAAACAGGCCAAGGAAAATGGGTGGGAGGCTGTCGGATCGCACTGATGTCAGGGGAGTCGCATAAGATTGCTGTGCAATGGCCCAACTCATCAAGAGAAAATCCTCGTTATGGCTTCTTCAGTGAATCCGCCAAATTGAATCTCAACTATCTCGCATCGGATGAATTGCCAAGGGAGTCCGCAATTAACAAATTGCTCAGGACACCGGGGCTCGCCCGAACCACAGCTGAGTCAATCATCGATTACATTCGCGCTTCCAAGCCTGTGGGGCAACGAAATCGAGTTGGCCTTGCCGACTTGGCTGAGTTATTGGCCGTTCCAGGAGTTACTGAAGAGAGACTTTATGGTCGAGACTGGAATCGCGATGGGATGATAGATCCCAGAGAGTGGCAGTTGCCTGAAAGAATCGCGGGCTTGGGACTAGGAGACTCGTCGTTGGGATGGTCCGGTTACTGGACTGTCTTGGGAGGGGAGTCGACATTACGGCAGGATGGAACGAAGAAAATTGCTATCAACCAAAGCAATCTGGCGTTACTCTACGATCAACTAATCCCGCATGTATCACCGGAGGAAGCACAGTTTATACTTGCATGGCGTCTTGCCCCAGCGACGTACAGCGATATTCCTTCGACCGAGGATCTACGTTCTCAAAAAATGAAATCGCAAGCGGAACGGGAGAGTAGCTTTCAACAGCGACTGCGTGAACAAGTGTCCGGGGCATCGAATCCCGAAAAGAGCTTCGGGGGTGTTTCAGAAGAAAGAGGTGGAATCAAATTAGGGGCGGTGCAACCAACTCGAATTCCGTCTCTCGTTTCGCTGTGTCAATGTTCCGTGCAGATCGCTATCGATGGTGAGGATCGCGTTTTGGTGTCTCCCTTTCCAAACAATGCTCCTGATTTAGCGACATGGTTAGAACGTTGGGAAGATCTCGTAACCCTAACGGAAGAAGACGTTGATGTAAGTCGCATCAACATACAGCATGCATCGCTAGAGATCTTAATGACCATTGATGGAATGACAGAGTCGATAGCTCACGCGATCGTTCGCGCACGCGGTGGCATAGCTGGCATGTCACAAGAGCGGACAACGGTTTGGTTGTTATCGCAGGGGCTAGTAACTTGGAAACAATATCGAGAGATAGCGGATGAGATAACCATGGGAGGAAGCGTTGTTTCGGGAATAGCGATCGGTCAATTGGAACGGTCGCGGACGGCAACGCGAATTCATTTTGTGTTGGACCATCGCTACGGCGTGGGGCGATGGATGTACAAAAGAGAGTTGGATCCTATACCAGCGTTTCTTCATGTCCCAAAATCTGTAGGGCAAACGCGATAGAATTCTTCAATAGACGTAACGCCCGAGCAGACAATCTGCCAAGCGGAGTGCCTAAGAGTCGTCATTCCGTTTTGCTTCGCATAATTTTGTACGGTCACCGAGTCTGCGCGTGCTGTCGTCAATCGTCGCATCTCATGGTCCATGCGAAGTAATTCAAAGATCGCTTGACGACCGTTATATCCAATCCCGTGACACTCCTTGCAGCCTTTCGCGCGATAGAACATGGTTTGGTCGTCTGTGGAAAGATCTTCAGGGAGTTCGAGAGACTGGGGATCGACTGCTTCACGACATGATACGCAGAGTCGGCGAACCAAACGCTGCGCCATGACAGCCTCAAGAATGCTAGCCACCAGGTATGGTTCTACTCCCATATCAATCAAACGCGTGATAGCACCGGCGGCGTCATTGGTGTGGAGTGTGCTGAAAACGAGGTGGCCGGTCATGGCAGCTTGCACAGCCATTCTGGCCGTCTCCTGGTCTCGGATTTCGCCAACGAGAATTACATCGGGATCATGTCGCAAAATACTGCGAAGGCCTGCGGCAAAATCGAGACCTATATCGGATTGGACTTGAATCTGACTAACTTGACGGAGTTTGTATTCGATCGGATCTTCGACCGTCATAATCTTCGTGCTTTGAGATCGAATTTCCGCCATACTTCCGTATAACGTGGTGGTCTTTCCACTACCAGTCGGACCGGTGACCAAAATCAGACCGTGGGGACGGTGGATCAAGTTGTTCCACTCTGCTCGAATTGTTTGCGGTAATGCGACACTGTTAAGCGAGAGTCCTTGTTCGGTGCCATTTAGCAGACGTAGAACAACACTTTCTCCGTGGTAGGAAGGGATCACTGAGACTCGGACGTCAATCTCCTTGCCATGCTGATGAAGCGGGAATCGACCATCTTGCGGCAAGCGTTTTTCTGCAATATTCAGGTGGGCCATAATCTTGATGCGGCTGACGATCGCAGCGGAAAAACGCTCCGTTTCTGGGGGTATATTTTGCTGATAGAGGACTCCATCGATTCGAAACCTAACCACCAGTTCGTTCTTTTCCGGTTCGATATGGATATCGCTTGCTCGTTGAGATAGAGCTACTGATATCAGTTCATTGACCAGCTTGATGACCGAAGAGGCTTGGGCTGGATCGCCGGAGAACTCCTTGTCGATTACCAGTTGGGGCGATTCTTCCTCTGACATGGCTACCAAATCATGAATCGTGCTTCCCGCTACACCAAGTTGTTGATTGAGTATCCTTTTGATTTGTTCAGATTTAGCAAGCACCATCTCGATGGGGCGGGGGCTGTGGCGTTCCAGCAGATGGATTATTTCAAGTTGAGTGGGGTCGGAGGTTGCGACTCGGCAGACTCGTGAGTCGAGGGAAATAGGAAGAATGTTTTCACGGCTAAGCAATGATGTCGGAAAGAGCGACAGCAAATCAACGTTTGGAGTAAAATCAGAAAGATCGGTGATTGCAAGACCGTAATACTCGGCCATCTCTTGAATGGTTAACGTCATTTTTTCGGTTTGAATCACAATCATCCTCGCATCAGTAAATAACAGAAAGCTGCACCGAGGTTTTATGCTCGGTGCAGCTCGCGAAAACAACAACTCTTACTTCAGTACTCTCTCATAGGGAAGTACCTGTGATCCACCACCAGCCCCAACGGCAGGGAATCTAAAGAGATTGTCGATCGCTATTCCATCCTTTGAGCCTGTATGACCATTTGGCAGAAGAAGTTCGGGGTGGTCAAATGGAGCCCGACGGAATCGAACGCGTTCGTCGGTTAGGGCTCTGAGGAAATTGACCAGATCTTCGATCGCTTGCTCGTCACCTTGTAAATCAGGGATGCCATCGATATCCGGGTCCAAGTCGGCGATGTTCTGATTGAAGAAATCCGCACCGCGAACGTAGAACTCAACTGCTTGTCGCAGCGACGCGGCTCCACCGTTATGGAAGTAGGGACCGGTCAGTTCAATGTTGCGTAACGTTGAGGTTTTAAAAGCACCGTTAACCGCAACTCGTCCGCTAACGGTTGCCGATTGGCCAATATTGCGACCACGTTGTCTTTGAACCGTATACGAAAGAGGTCCGAATTGTGGGTGAGACGCTCCGAGTGCTATATCCTCAAGCGTTGGTCGAACACCGATATTGTAGAACCCATTGTCATACCACGCTTGTCGGCCGTCAGCCATATTCATTAGCTCAATCAGCTTGGGAGTGGTGCCACCTCGGAGGTCGCTGACGGTCGCTCCAGCGAACTCTGGTCCACCGTGACAGTCAACGCATTTCCCTTCGTTTAAGAAGATCCTCAATCCTCGTTGAGCGCTTTCGCTGAGGGCCGCTTTGTTGCCAGCTGCAAAGGCATCGTAAGGGGTTTGATCCGAAACGAGAGTACTTTGATACATCATCAGCGAGAGTCCCCAGAACAGGCTAAAGTTGGACTCCATATGAGTAAAGTTCTCAGGATCAGGCGTGGTGCCGTTCCACCACTGGTCGACGAAGGCTTCGCGAATCATCTGAGCGTAGTTTGTGCGAAGACCGTTTCCGCCCTCTTGGCAAATACTTCCTAGAACGCTGTCTTGAGGGTGAACAGCTTGCAGACCAAGTGGTTTAAGGGAGAGCATTTTGCGACCAAGTTCTTTGAACATTCGGCCATTCCAGCTCATCTCCACCTCGTTAAGGGTTGGACCGACAGCCTGAGATGCGAGAGCTGCGTTGTTAAGCAGGATTTTTGTAGGTTCTAAAACACTTTCGTTGATTGTGTTAAACCGGGGAATCGGAATCCTGATTGTGACCCACAGAATGCGAATCGTAGTCGTTTCCCATACGATTTGGATACGACTGCGGTTAACGCTTCGAAACACGCTGGCATTGGGATCGAGGTCACCAAACGGATTTCGACCATTGAAGAAATGGTTAGCTCGACCGTCCCCGAACAGTCGATCAAAGAACACGGAATTGATCACAGTTGGGGTGTTCCGTCCCGTAACCTGTCGTGCGTTAGCGCCATCAATTTGGAAAACGGGATCCTTGACCAATACCCCTTCGTCAACGGGATTGCCCGGCAGGATATCAACGAAGTTCTTCTTGACGACTCCTTGTGAGCCCACAACCTGTGGTGTACTTCGGAGCACTGGGTTGTTTTCACGAGAACCGGTGGGATTGGCCACCCTGTGAAACGGAAAATCGCTTGCTAGCAGTTCTCTGTTCGCGCCTGGGAATCGAGCGATAGCCTCATCATTTAATCTTTTTTGTTCCGGAGATTGCGGTCCGAAGGTGCTTCCAGGAGCACCGGGATTTAATCTATTGGCAGGTCTTTGGTCGATGCCAGCGATATAATGGCATGAGGCACATGCGGTTCTACCATCGCTTCCAACTTGCATATCCCAGAACAAGGCTTTTCCTAGCTGAACCGCCTTGTTGCGATCTTTGACGAACTGGTTTAACTGCGAGGGTAAGGGAACCGGAATCGAATTGAGTGGTGGTGGGCCGCCTTCCATGACCTTGACATCGGTGATCAGCACCGATTCTCGGGGAGAGAATGCCTGTAGACTGCGAAACTGTAATGTGGTTTCAAGGGTTGTTGCTTTGAATGTGAAGACCATTCGTTGCCAATTAAGCGACGACGGGGACCATTGTGGATCGCGTTTCACCCATTGCGTTCGAACCACATTGCCGGCTCGAACCTCGACTCCTTTGTCAAAATTATTGGTCGTAAAGCTACCGGCGTAAGCAAACGAAACCTCGTATTCGTGATTGGGTTTCGTTTCAAATACTTGCGTGATGGTTCCGTTCGTAGTCCCCGCCATGTCAATCGCTTGGTGGGGATAGGTTTTGTCGAGAAGTCGAGTTCCTCCTGGACGCAGCAGCGTGACGCTGCCAGCAGCCACTCGCCAAGCTCCAAATGTTCTGCCCGCCGTAAGAATTGTTGAGTCGCCGGCGAAGGTTATGCCAACGTCAAATTTGCCATTTTGGATGACATCGGCGGCGCGTGCTGACGGTGAGGCATGTAGCAACGCTGCCATCCCCAATCCCATCAGTGCACCAATTAGTTTCCTCTTCATTTGCATCGATCCGTAAAAGTTCTTTGGTTTGAGCGTGACATGCTTGGACAACTGGTCCCTTACCGATAGGTGCGACACATCGGGGGCGTTTGGGGACAGGAAACGTTGCAGAAAACTCCTTTCGCATCCCATTTTCTCGTCGTCTGAGTCGAATTAGCCACGATTTTCTGAAGGTAACGCAGCTTTCCTGCGTTGCCTTGTTGCCCCAGATTGCCGGTGTTCTGGCGGGATTTTTAAATGATTGACTTTACGGATTAAGTTGGTTTTGCCGATGATGCGGATTGTGCTGGCAAAGGGTAGTCTGTCTCGTGAAGGGCGATGTGTAATGAAAAAAGGGGAAGCAAGACGCCGAATTTATCTTCTGGCACTACCCCTGGCATTGCTATTCCAGTGCACAAGCTCTGATAAAAGCGGACTCGGGCAGGAGCAGACTCAGTATGGATTGCCCCAATTGGCGGACTCATCCGAGATGGGAGCTCCCGTACCGACCAATAGCGAGCCGCTAATGTGGACGGTGAACTTTCAAGCTGCACCGTGGCCCGTGGTTCTCAAAGAGTTTTCCAAGGCGTTTGGGTTCTCGCTCAGTATGACGATCGAACCAGAGGGAACGTTTTCGTTTCACGATTCGAGACCCTACTCAACGACTGACGTTCTTGACATTCTGAATGATCAACTGATCCCCAACGGATTCCTGTTGATTCGAAACGATCAGCGGCTCGTGGTTGTCAAGACTGACAAGCCGATCAGCGATAGTCTTGTTCCATTCGTGTCCCTATCGGAGTTGGATTATCTCGGCCGCAATGAGTTTGTTGGTACAGCCATACCGGTCCGAGGCGGGGACCCGCTCATGGCTGTCTCCGAAATCGAACTAATAAAGAGCTCTGTGGGAAACGTACGTTCCTTTGCGAATTCGCAACGCATCGTTGTGATGGACACAGGCACTCATCTTCGACGAATACGAGATCTATTATTAAGAACCGGATTTGCACGCAGCGATACTCTGTCTGCTGTATACCAATTGAAACATGCGAAAGCCGAAGATGTCTCCAAGGCGATCGAAGAATTTTTGAACAGCCAGGCGGGCAGCGAGTTTGCTGGGGCCATTTCTACGGAATCAGATCGGGTCGTTGCAGAAAAGACAACCAACAGTTTATTGGTCCGCGGATCGCAAGAGACATTGCCGGTCCTCATGAAAATTATCGCCGATCTGGATAGGTCTCCGCGAGAAGTTCTGCTACAGGCTTTAATCGTTGAGGTGCTCGTCAGCAACACGAAGGAATTCGGGGTTGAAGTTGGGCTGCAAGATTCGGTGTTGTTCGATCGCAGCATCGTTAACAGCGTGCAGACGATATCACAAACGTCAACCGCTCCAAACGGCGTTCAAACCACGGACCAGAGGATCTTGTCGCAACAGGTATCACCAGGATTCCAGTTCAACGGTCCGACTCTCGGGAATAACTCCGCTAATCCTGGGCGAATCGGTAGTCAAGGATTGGCTAACTTCGGAGTGGGACGCGTCAACAACGAACTCGGTTTCGGAGGGCTCGTTCTATCCGCTGGATCTGAATCTGTAAGTGTTTTGCTGCGAGCCCTGGACGCGAAATTCGGGGTCGATGTTTTGAGCCGTCCTCAAGTTAGAACGGTCGAAAACAAGGAAGCCTTTATACAAGTTGGACAA
>JALOQS010000440.1 GCA_025459355.1 Pirellula sp. | reverse complement strand
GTATATTGCAAGGTCAGACACGCCGATACTTGCAAGCACTCTGCCGAAAACGAGTGCCGCGAGATGAGTGAACAGCAGCAACAATCCCGCACCCACGAAAGGGATCATGGCCGCTTTGCCAGGATGGATGCCGATTTGATTGGCACGTCGATAAAAACCTACGGTCGCCAGGAAGGCGATGATTACGATAATCCCCATAGTCACTGCGGGTTGGTGTTCAATTCAAAAGGAAGGACGGCCGAATTCAGCCATTGTGGGCAGCAGATACTACGCAAGTCTAAACGGACCAACCGAGCACTTTGCTGCAATTCATGGTTCGTCGATTGTATCAGGTTTCCAATTAGCAACGCCCATCTTCCGTAGCAAGGAATCTACGCCTGCGAATCGAAGTTGTTCGATTTCCTGTATCTTCTTTTTGTAGTCTTCCGACCGCTGGTCAAGAAGGGTTCCATCCAGGAACGCCTTCTTTTCTTTTATCATCGCCGCCAGAAGATTGTCTGCAAGCCTCACGAGCTTTTTGCGCATGGCTAAAGTTCGATTGTCGACGTCCGTCGCATTCCATGTCTCGACCGCGCGGCTGACCAAGTCCGCTCTGTCGCGAACGAGCGAGCCATGGGTGTTTCCGGTAAACATGTTTAGCCACTGTGCCATATTCTTCTTTTGTCACCAGCATTGTCAACGAACGGTACGCGTAACCGGGCACACGCGAAAGATTCTCAATTTCGAAAACACTGGCCGTGTGTTCCGGTTCACGCGATGTTTAGCGGCCGTCGAGTTTGGCGGCCCTTCGGATCGCTTCAACGAATCGCTCGTCGCCGCCATCCTCGTTGCTCGCGTAGAGCGTAAGTTCGGAACCGTCGGACGAAACAACTACGATAGTAGAGTCCTCAAGCCAACTATCGCTTTTGATAAAGTTCACCGACACGATGTCATCAATCGCAATTGAGCTGCACCATGCGTCAGTCCCATCATCAACGTACGAAATCACCCGCTGGTTGGTCAACAGATTCCCGTCGCCTGCAGGGGTCATTGCAGCTGAATAAAAGTATTGGATTTGTTCACCTGGTGCCAGACCCGCCGACGTGGAAATTGACTGAACCACGCGAGGCTGAAGCTTATCTCCAGGCAGCACCTTTGTGTCGGCAATGTGTCCCGTCATCAATCCCCAGCCTACAACGCCAAACAGACAAACAACGGCGATGAGCAGGATCGCAATCAGAGCCGCAACTATTGAATACAGGCGGGAAGAAGCTGGTTTGGCATTGCTCATGAGGCTACTACCTGGTGCGGGTAACGCCACGCATTGACCGATGAGCGAGGGGTGATCTCGACACAAGTCTGGGGCGGATGATCGAGGCTTTCGTCTGCTCTGGTGACGCGTTATTCTCAGTCAGAGACCATCTCTGACAGTGCACTATCGTAACACATGGGATGTCGATTTGCAGCAAAGTAGAGATTGGACCCGATCGACTTTGAGATACCGCTGGCTTGTCCAGCGGAGTTTCCTGTTTTTCGCTAGATAAACTAGCCCACTCCCTCACTCTCTTTGTAAAGAAGGGGTTGAAGGACTGGCGCACGATTTAGCGAAAAACGTAACCATCCCCCCGGAAAGCGGGAGGCATTCTAGAGCCGATACGCTCGTCTAGTTCCTTCCGATCTAACGCCGCACATCAGATAGTGGCGGCAATTTTGGATTCTAAAATCGAGACGCGTTGATCCGCCACTTCGCTGCATGTGATTGTTCGTCGCGTTTCACCTGTAGACATTATTTGAAGGATTTGGATGAGCGACTGTTACCAGGATTCAAAATAAGCGAAGCACGTCTTGTCGCATGATATGCTCCGGTCAGCAAAGTGGCAAACCCAAGAATGGTTGCAATAGTGGTAAGCCAATTCGTCGTCAGAACGAGAAGAATCTCTTCAAAAATGGTGTAGTCCTGCGGATGGGGCTGACCGGGAGCCAATAACAAAATAAGCATCGAGATAATAGCGCCAATCGCAAAGACCTCTGTGGAGGTTAGGGCAATACGAGACCGATTGCGATAGTCATGGTTGTGAGGTGAAGGCTCATACGGATTGCTTGAATGAAAAGGATCACTCACTTCGAGCGAGGTAGGATGGCTCGCCCGAGGCCGGTGTATCGATACGTTGAATGCATCCGCTTGTTAGCGAATTCACGCGTTCCGGCCCGGAGGGGCGAGTGCCGAGGTTCGCTCTGCTCGCGTGCTATTCTCAGTTCAGCAAGGTAGAGATCGGACCCGATCGACTTTTAGATACCGCTGGTTTGTCCAGCGGAGTTTCCTGTTTTTCGCTAGATGGACGAGCCTCAAACGCATGTCTAGCAACGGAACCTGATTCACCGGACGGGGCGAGCCCGTCGGGGTCTGTTGAATGTTGGCAGTTTATTTATGCGTGTTGTGGGCCTATTTCTAGCTGCGAACCTTTGGCATCGATGGGACGAGCCCATCGGGGGCCGGCATTGGATACTTACCAAACGTAGACCGGGTCTCCAGGCCCGTTCAAACATAGAATGGGCACTCCTGCCCGTTTCACTCTTGTCCATTTGATAATGCTCTCACGAGTGGCCAACCCACCACTCAAGCAACCAGCCCCGCGCCCCGTCTGAAGCCTTAGGCTCATGAGCTAAAACTTAATGGAAGATACCGATTCCCCGATCCTGCCGCGGGGCTTCATGAATACTCGCTTAAATGTTGGCTAAGCTCTGGCCAACAAACATCAAAGAGAAACAACCAGGCTGGACGTACGCCCTCCCCCGACCAA
>JALOQS010000439.1 GCA_025459355.1 Pirellula sp. | reverse complement strand
TGCTCGTCAACGCGGACTAGAGCAAGCCAAACGCGAAATGCAAATGGTGGTCGATCTCGGTGGAAAGCGTATTGCAGCCCCGCCCGCGGGTGCCTCCAACGCAGACTCTCCGATGATCAATCTCGATGATGCAGGGGTTCGGTACAGAGAGTTGTTAAAGGTCGGTGCGCAAGTCGGTTGCGTTCCTCAAATTGAAGTTTGGGGATTCTCGAAAAATCTATCCAAGCTATCGCAAGTGCTTTACGTTGCCGCCGCTGCTCAACACCCCGACGCATGCATACTGCCTGATATCTATCACTTGTACAAAGGTGGCTCGGAATTCGAAGATATCAAATTCCTGGCGGGAAACAAAATTCAGATTATCCGGATATTCCGAGAGACAAAATCAACGACTCCGATCGCGTCTATCCCGGAGACGGCATTGCACCCGTCACCGAAGTTTTAAAGCAAGTTATGGCCAGCGGTTTCAACGGTGTCGTGTCACTGGAGCTTTTCAATCGCAAGTATTGGGAGCAAGATCCCAATGTTGTGGCGGCCGAAGGGTTGCGAAAAATGAAAGCCGTCATTCCAACTTAGAAAGCTGCTATGCACCGATTTAGATTTTCGCGAACCAAATCAATCCTTTGCGGGCTGCTAATCACTTCTCTTGCTCAGGCGCAACAACCGGTTCAAGAGTTTGAGACACCTAAACAGCTCACACCACCCGCCATCGGCTTGGAAACATTGCCCGAATGGATCACGCAATTCTCTGCCGACCGAGAAACCATTCGAAAACGTTTTCGAGTCCCAACCGATCCTTATCTCCACAGCTTTACCGAAAATTTGCTGGCGAGCTGGCGCTCGAAACTAGATGGTGTGGATTTCAAGTCGCTTCAATACGACGACCAGATCGATTGGTTGCTTCTCTCGCGAGAAGTGGATCATTTGACCTATTGGCACAATCGAAACAAACTTCGAGACGCCGAGGCACTAAATCTTATCCCTTATGCTAGTTTGTTAGGACGATTTTCTGCATCGAAAGAACACGGCATCAAGCTAGAGGCCGAAGAAGCTGCCGAGCTTCTTGACCAAATTGCCAGAACAGCAAAAGATGCCACCAGCGAACTCAACAAGTCCGCGAAACCTGAGTCAAACACTCAAGATCAGGCTAAGCAAGCGATCTCGGCCATTCGAGCTGCAGAATTAGTGGACCAATTTGCGAGATACGCCCGCGATACCCATAACTTTTATGATGGCTACGACCCCAAGTATATGTGGTGGGCGGGCAAGCCGTTTACCGCAGCCATGGAAGCAGTCAAAGACCATGGGCGAACCGTGCGAGAGAAATTGGCCGGCATTAGCCAAGACGACAAGGATAAGATCGTCGGCTTGCCTATTGGCGACGAAGCACTGGTTGAATCGCTGGCTCACGCTTGGATTCCTTATACGGTCGATGAGTTGATCAAGATTGGTGAACGCGAACTCGAATGGTGCGAACAAGAGTTCAAAAAAGCGGCTGATGAACTCGGATGCGAAGGAGATGCACGCAAGGCTTTGAATCTCGTAAAGTCTCGCTATGTCGATCCGGGTGAGCAACCCGATATGATTCGCGATCTGGCTTGGGAGGCTATTCAATTCGTTGAGGCAAACGATCTATTAACCGTTCCTAACATGGCCAAACATGGTTGGCGACTCGAAATGATGAGCCCCGAGGCTCAGCGAGTGAATCCCTATTTCTTGGGTGGCGACAATATCATCGTGTCCTTTCCGACCAACACGATGACCCACGAAGAAAAACTAATGAGTCTCCGTAGCAACAACATCCATTTTTGCCGCGCCACGGTTCACCATGAATTGATTCCTGGTCACCACATGCAGTTCTACAGCCTGGCGCGATATCGCCCTTATCGAGCACTCTTCGAATCTCCTTTTTGGATGGAGGGGTGGGCTCTGTATTGGGAGATGCTTCTTTGGGACAAGCACTTTGGCAAGACTCCGGAAGATCGCGTCGGCATGCTATTTTGGAGACGGCATCGCGCGGCCCGCATCATCTTCTCCTTAAACTATCAATCCGGAAAATGGACTGCCGAGGAATGCGTAAAGTACCTCACCGAACGCGTCGGGCATGAGCCCAGCGCTGCCGCAGCCGAAGTTCGCCGCTCGGTCATGGGGAACTACGGCCCGCTGTATCAAGCTGCCTATATGCTCGGCGGGCTCCAATTACGATCGCTCGAACGCGAGCTCGTCCACACAGGAAAAATGACCTATAAAGAATTCCACGAGGCGATTCTCAGAGAAAACTATCTGCCGTTCGAATTGCTAAGAGCCAAGCTGCTCAAGCTGCCGCTCAACAAAAATCAATCATCGACTTGGAAATTCTAATCGAGCTATCGTGCGTTTCCGTTCCAAGGCGACGCCAGACATCTCAATGGTCCCGGTGGACGACTTACCCACGAAGCCCAGACGGCTTATACTGATCATCACAATCCAGAGCTCGTATATTCGTTTATCATGAGCACATCGTTGGTAGCACCCTATCCTCCCTTCGTTTGAAAGAGAATTATGAAATTCGGAATGAATTTGTTGCTTTGGTCCGGTGAACTCAACGAC
>JALOQS010000438.1 GCA_025459355.1 Pirellula sp. | reverse complement strand
CCGACTATCCGCGGGGTGGGGCGTTGGCTAGTGCGACGTATCGCCATGTCTATGGTTCGTACATTGATGAACCGTTGTTGCGAGAGACGGTGACGGGTTCGGTTCGGCACTTTTTTCATCGCAACCAACAATATTCGGTCACGGCCCTCAGCGACTCAGCCGGCGACACCGCCGAACGCTATGCCTACACGGCCTACGGCGCTCTATCTATCTTCAACCCCGCCGGCACACCGCAAGCAACTACCACTCTCCACAACCGCTACACCTACACCGGTCGTGAACACGACCCCGACCTCAACCTCTACCACTTCCGCGCGCGCCTCTACGACCCCACCGCCGGACGATTCCTCGGCCGCGATCCGCTGGGGTTTGTGGATGGGATGAGTTTGTATCGTGGGTATTTTGAATCAGCCAAGTTGGACCCGTTCGGTTTATCTCCAGCAATACGATCTAGCATGAACTGGGCAATCAAACGCATGTCAGATGGTCAATGCTACCAGAATCAACACGGAATACCTGAATGTGTGACTGCAGGAGGCGAGATTCGTAAAAAATGTCGTGTCAAAGTTGAATGCATGAATATGATTTGGGGAGTAGGCCCTAGACACTGCGGCATTCACGTAATCAACGGGTGCGATCCACGTGATGCGCTACCGCAAAGGCGAATCACAGCGTTTCCAATAGTATAAGATCGTCGACGGTAGGTTTTGTTGCTAGAAACTTCTTAAACACCGTATCCCAAATGCCGCTCAACAATATGCAGCGAAGAGTCATGGTTCGCTGTGCACCATCGCGATGCCAACGCATCCCAGAAAGTTTCATCCGCTCGCATACGATTTGCTTGCACGCCGATTCGACTACGCCGCTCCCAATCGGATAGCCCTTATCTTTCATCGTCGCATAGTTCATAAAGCGTCGGTAGCGACGCAGGTATTTTTCAGCGTTATGAGCGTCTGTGGCCATCCTGCGAGTGTAGCCGTAGATCTCACGCATTTTTGCGATCGAACGCAACACTCGACCATGACCACCTGGTTCCAGCAACATTTTCCGAGTTCGTTCAAGCCAGGCGTGACGCTTCGATCCTTTACTACCGAAGTTCAACGCTTCGGCAATTCTGGTCAATCGCTCCGAAGCATGGTAGTAGTCAACCACGCGAGTGATTTTGATCCGCTCCCCATCAACGAAGAACTTCCGCAGAGTGTCCTTCCAGTAGGCCGTTTCCACCTTCCCTGCATCAGTCACGTAAACAACTTCAGGAAGCTGGCGACCACAGCGTCGAATCGTCTCCGTGAGCAAGCTTGTCAACTGAGCCGAAAGTGTCTTCTGATTGGTCTCAGGCGTACAGCCCAGATATACGGTTCCCATTCGTTTGCCTGCAGCCATCACGCTGACTGTGGCCACACTTGCCATTTCGAAGCAGCCCCAAGGAGCCAAGCCCAGAGCCACGCCGTCGCGACTGATCGACAAGACTGGCTTTTGCTCGCTACTGGAAGCCGCGGACAGCAAGGCACTCAGTTTCTCGACTTGAGCCTCTTGGCGGAGCGGCTCAAGGTTCTCCGCCAACGAGCCGACCAGTTTGCGAAGCTTCTCCGCTCCGATACGTTCGCCCATCTGATCTTCGATCGCTTCCAAAGTCCTTCCCTGAGAACTGCCTGTCGCCGCAAATTGCTTACCCACGCGATCGGCCGCAGCCGGCGTAAACCCGTCCTCAATACCCAACAGCAATTCAACGGGGAAAATCGTCTTCCCAGATCGACCACGTCGATAGCCACTGCGGATCAGCTCGACTTTGCCAAAACGAGTCAGTACATCAGCTCGCCGCGTCTTCTCAGCCAAGCGACGATAGCTTGCACCACGGTGTTGGACTGTCCCAGGCAGCTGCTCGAGTTCCGGCTCCAGATAATCGAAAAGCCACTGCATCCATTCTCGGCCAGCATTCAGCAAGATACCGAAAAGGCTGTTCTCAAGCTCGAGAGTTCCCTTTGCGGAAGGCGCCTTTTGAACAAACTGCTCGATCAGTTCCGTCACGCCACTTCCCAATTTTTTCGCGATTCGCTCCACGACTTCGGAAATTTGTTGACTTGCGATTGCACGAACCAGCTGTCCTGCGTTAACTTGTACTTTCATGGGGCTTCCTTTCCTGCGGTGTTAGTCTGCTAACCAACATTGTGCAGGGGGGCGGTGTTAGTCTGCTAACCAACATTGTGCAGGGGGAGGCCTCTTTTCATAAATACCAATTCAATCAAAAAACGGGCGCATCAGGCGGATCGCACCCGTGCTGGATGGCCCATCGAATATTTGGAGGAGCCACGTAAGGGTGTCTCACAGGTAATCCGAAAAGCGCGAATTCAACAGGGTCGATTAGCCCCATGAATCTGATGTTTACCGGCAAGATGTCAGCATTACCATCATCGTTACAATCACAACCTTCGAAATTTAATCGGTTCGCTAACTCAACAGCAAGAATTGCCCCTCGAGAATAACCAAAAATATCAACGTCCCAGCCTTCGCATGCTGCTCTGTGTTTACATGACCAACTACAAACAACGTTGTGTGCGAGTGTTACTGATAAAAAGTTTGCGGGCACACCGGGTGTGAAAAAATCTTTTTCATTGCCGTCGTAGTCTTTGTATAGCTGCCCTATAGACCATGGTTTCAGCAAGGTCTCGGCCGCACCACCAAAAAATATGCCAATTTGCGGAGTTTGGTTTTGCTG
>JALOQS010000159.1 GCA_025459355.1 Pirellula sp. | reverse complement strand
TGTTGAAAACGCAGTTACCCTCGGATACGGGGAGGTAACGTCTTCCCCGGTCAGGACTTTCACCCAACAGTTCAATCGCCTTCACAGGCGCACTAGCCAATTCCGGCCACGGATTGGAGGTGTTGCTGGCGCGCTGTCCAAAGTCTTGGCGACTTCGGCTACCAGATGTAGCCAATTCTGGCCACAGATTGGAGGTGTTGCTTTATCGTAGACCGGAGTTTCTGCCGCTATAGATTTCGCCGTGATGACTAAGCGTGGGAACACACACCGCGTGGATTGCACGGCTTGGCCTTCCCCCAATACGAACTCCCGGGCTACGACCACAATTCGGCCCGTAACACTTATGGGTTAGGCTGCTAAGCCGGTTTATCGAGTCGTAGATGTAATCGGTGGTCGCCACTACATTAGTGGTCCCGGTGCTTTGAAAACGAGCCAAAGTGGTTCGTTGCCCGAGTGCATTGTAAGCAATGGTTGCTCGTTTGGAAGTCAACGCGTTTCCGCCCGATAATGCGATAAACCGTCTTTGCATGGTTAGCGCACTGCAAATTCATTCACTTGTCTGAAGCCTTATTCGTGACCTCTTTCGGTAAGACATCACCGGAAACCAAAATGTTCCGCAGACCTGTTTCGATCTTCTCAACTGTCCTCACTACACTTAGTTCAGACACGTCTCGATCGTTCAGTACCTCAGCTAAATTTTCAACTTTCCCTTCCTCGAGTATTAAAAGGAATAACGCGACCGTCTCCTTGCCTCCTTCCTGTAATAAAATACGATCTGTTTTCTCCGTAGTTCTGTCGGATAACTGTCTCGCCCTAAGAATGCCGCTGCAAAAGTCAGCGCACCAAGCTTCCGCGCGTTCCATTCGGGAGGTCGGATCTTTTGAGGATTGGCCGAAGAAAAGCCAAGGTGTTGTATCAAAGAAAAAATGTGAGAGTGGTTCTTTTTTCGGGTGAAAGTAGTTGTAGCTACCATTGTTGAAACCGTCGTCAACTAACTTCCCCTTACTGTCATAAACGGCTTCTTGTTTGCCGTCAGGTGACAAGTACAGTTTGTTTTCGACTGAACCTCGCATTCGATGAGACTCGGTTTCTGATGTCTGACTGAGTATGGTATAAATCGACAGGATTAAGTCCTCGTCGACGGACCCGTCGGAAACTTTGCTCAGCGCGGCTTGAAATTTTTCACTTCGTTTAAACTCCTCAGCAAACAACGTTAGCTGCTTAGCATTTGAAGTACCAGGATTATCTGCTTGGCAGATCGTTGAGATCAACAAAATAAGGAAATGAAACATGGCAGGTTACCTTGTCATGGGTGAATAACCAACGCGAGGGCGGTGCATATTGGTCTTTCAATCCCGAGTAAATCCGATTGTAGAACTCGGGTCGCTGATTTGGGTGAGCTCACTTGCGACGTTGCAGAATTTCTTCATGAGAGCATGGCTCCACCACTTTGGGCTTTTGTCGAAGACAACGATTGTGGATAGCTTTGGCGAATGTGTGCGACAAGGAGAGAATGGTCGCGTCGTCAAGCAACGATACTTTTAGTTTTTGCGTTCGATGATCGTGAAGTCAATAATGATTTTGAAAAGAAATGTGGGATTCTTTTTCGGAAAGATCTTGGGATTTGTGACGCAGCGCGAGGCTACCTGTTTATTCCACCAGTCGATGCGCGCGCGCGTCGGATACGTTTTCTTACTTCTCGTTTGGGTCGCGCGGCGAGGAGATGCCCTGCTGTAAATTCGTCGTATCAAGCAGAATATAAATCTTGTAGGGCAAAAAGATCGAATGCAGAAAATGGGTGCAGTATTTTTCTGCGTTCGATGTTTCTGCCGCTATAGATTTCGCCGTGATGACTAACACAAACCGTGTGGGTGGCACGGATATTGGCACTTCGAAGCTTATTATCGACGTCCCAGATCAGAGCAAGCGGTGAGCTTTGAGGTGTAAGGTTTAAGGGAAGAACCGTGATGTTGCCTTTGACATCGGTGGAGATATTTTGTCCACCGGCGGTTAAGAGCTCGTGGGTCGGACCGTGGGTTCTTTTTTGAGCGGTTCCGTTGGTGATAACATTGGTCCAATCTCCGATCTTGGTCAGATTCCAGGACTGAAAAAAAGGGCCACTAGCGTGAGTAAAGCGCGTGAGTCGATCTATTGCCTGACATAACAACTTCCTAGTCTTATCGAGTAATGTTGATGCTCGCTGGCCTTTAAGTTTACTTGCCAAGCTTTTAGGACCAGCTCAAAGCCGAACGCCGTTGTAGATGATCCAGGGACTGTCGGGAACTTATGATAAATCGTTCTCGATGCTATGCTCCCCAATCCTCAAGATATACCCCAGCATCTGAATCTCGCCGTTGCGCGTCGGGTAGTAATCGATTGCATCGCCAACTCTTGGCAATTAAACATCCAGATGCACTAATGCTTAAAAGCGATAAAGCCATGGCTAACTATCAATTGGGCATGAGCCCGTCAGACGGTTTTATCCAAGGCTCGCGACTATTGATCGCGATTTCTGCATCCAACGCTACAAGACGTGCTCGAAGTTGAGCGACCAACTCCGGATTAGCGGCGGCAACATTGTTCTTTTCGCTCAAGTCCCGTTCTAAATCGAATAACATCACTGTAGGTTGCTTCGGTTTAGACGGGGCATCATTTGATGCATTTCCCGGTTGATTCGCTTTCGCAGGCTCCTTCACGAGCAGCTTCCATTTGCCCTGTCTGAGCCCCTCCACCACTCCCTGCGAAGTATAATACACGAACTCTTCTCGCGGTGATTTGGTAGTTGCTCCCAACCAGAGTGCGGACATGTCCATACCATCGATCTTGATATCATTAGGTAAAGGGGAATGAATAAGCGTAGCGAGCGTCGGTAACACATCAATTGTTCCGATTAGCTCATGACAAACCGTACCTGCGGGTATACCCGGACCACGAATGATACACGGGACACGCTGGCCTCCTTCGAATGTCGTCCCCTTGCCATCGCGCAGAGGACCGGCCGATCCTCCGTGGTGTTTGAAGGGAAGCCATGGCCCGTTGTCGGAGCTAAAGATCACATAGGTGTTCTGTGCAAGCCCATGCTGCTCGAGTGTTTCCAGGAGCCGCCCGATTTCTGTATCGATATGCTCGACCGTGTTGATGTAAGCTTTCTTTGGATCTGGATCGCGTACATCATCAGGCACATACAATGGAATATGCGGCATCGAGTAAGGGAGATAGAGGAAAAAGGGTTTCTCCCGATTGGCTTCGATAAAGTCAATACCCTTTTGGGTGCAACGTCTTGTTATGACACGTTGATCTACGGGCAACTCGATCAACTGCTCATTTTCAAAAAGTGGGGTCTTCCATTTAGTAATCGCTGACTCCGGGTCGTTCCACAGTAGATCCATGCCCGCAGGCCCGCCCTGTGGTCGATCATTGTTGTCGGGATAATTCATGTCGTTCGAGTAGGGGATGCCAAAGTAGGTATCGAACCCCTGAGCCGTTGGGAGAACTTCGGGATGATGCCCTAGATGCCACTTGCCAAAACAGGCGGTCGCATATCCCTGCGATTTGAGATGATCGGCGATCGTGTGTTCTGTTGGGTTCAGACCTTTATTAGAAGCAGGAAAGAGAACATGCTGGTGCATGCCAACGCGTTTCGGATAACAACCGGTCAGTAGCGCCGCACGCGAAGGGGTACAAACTGGGGAGGCAACCATAAAACTGGTGAATCTACGCCCCTTTTCCGCCAATCGATCTAAATGCGGCGTCCGAATCGTTTCGGAACCGAAACACCCCAAGTCACCGTATCCCAGATCGTCTGCAAAGATCAACAGAATATTCGGGCGTACATCGGAATGTGCGCTTGCGGATAAGGAAAACAAAAACGTAAGTAGAAGTGCCAACATTATTGTCAGCGTTTGTGTCATGCTCCAGTGGCTTGAACCATCAGAAGCTAGAAACACACTCGTACAGTTTGATTTTGCCATGGTACATTCAGGTAGAAGGGATAGGTAGGGTAATGGGCTGAATGTGTCAGGAACGCCAAGATGCAGTCGTCCCCGAGCTACCGATTCTTTTTGCCTCCATGCGTTGTTGCAATCGATCGCCGTTATCCTACACTTGACCGCCCGCGATGTTCCATCGGCTTTTAGCATCATCAATGGGCCGATTGCGATGGCCCGGCTTCCGTTAATGCTTGAATAATCTGCGATTGAGTATAGCCGTCACCAAAGCTGATCGGCTGGTACTTCTTGCCTGCGGGAAATATCGCGACCAGTGGGATGCCTTGACTGGGTTGCATTCGCGTGAAAAACTCGCGTTCTTGGTCCGAAATGTGATCGATGTCAACCTCGTATACCACAACCTTGTTTTGTTCGATCACCGCCTTGGTTTTGGATCGGTCAAGACTAGCAGCCTTGAGTGTTTTACAAGTCGCACACCAATCGGCGGTGAATTCCACCAGCACCGTTTTCCCTGCATTTACATCACCCACAAACTTGGCCATCGTGAATTCACGCCAAGGCAAAGGGTCTGTTATCTGCGGCATAGCGAATGCAAACCAGCCGACAACTGCCGAGAAAATTGTGGCGAGCCCCCAAGCCTTTAGTTTGTCAATCCGTTCGGCGTAGGCGGGAGTTCGACCGATCCACCAACAGGCAGCAGCGAGCCCGGCCAGTAGAACTAGCGTCGGACGCAACAACGGTGCATCGATTGGTAACATCAACCAAAGTACCGTTGCGATAAGAGCAAAACCCATTAACTGCTTAAAGGTGTCCATCCACGGTCCCGGCTTGGGAAGAAATCGCATCATGCTAGGTCTAAAGGCAACCACAATGTAAGGGGCAGCCATGCCAATCCCCATCATCGTAAAAATCGTTATCGTAACGTGGGGTGGCGACTTAAGTGCAAAACCAACTGCGGTTCCAAGAAAAGGTCCGCTGCAGGGCGTGGCTAAAACCGTTGTAATCACACCTTTTGCGAACGCCCCGATAGCCCCTTCCTTTTGTGCAAGTCCTTTTGCATTTCTGTTGCCAGCAAATCCCGGGATGGGAATCTCCCATACCCCAAGAAAACTCAATGCCATAACAAACACGATCGAAACCAAAGCGATGTTGAAACCATCGTATCGGAACTGTTGCCCCCAACCAAATTCATTAATACCAAACGTCTTGCCGAGCCCCGCGTGTACAGCGACGGCGATCCCAGCCAGAACCCAAAAGACACTGATGATGCCGAGAGAATACCATAAGTTCAGCGCCAAGACACGACGTGGATTACCTCCTCCCTGTTCTAAGAATGACAATAGCTTGAGTCCGATAACGGGTAGCACACATGGCATAAAGTTAAGGATCAGACCCGCCAATAGAGCCGCTCCCATCATCAGCAACAGAGATGAATCGCTCGACAATGCTTTCGATTGCGGCGCGAGTTGTTCGAGATCGTACTCCAAAGGACTAGTCTGAGCCGCTGGTGGATTTTCGAGGCCGGGGGTAGACGCACTCTCGTCGTTGGAACTATTCGCGTTGGATGGATTACTGTCAGACTCCTTGGGCTTTGACGGTGCCATCTTACTTGGGTCGAGTGGTTTGACCTTAGGAAGCGTAACGGGCGACTTGCCTAGGGTCGCTACAAACGGAAAATCGCGAGGCGGGAAACAATTGCTCGGGTCGCAGATTTGAGCGTTGATCTTGCCCTTGATCTGAAGATCTTCGATGGACACCCCATCGGCTAATAGCAAGGGTGCATACCATACGACGACTCCTATATGCTTCTCCACCAGCATATTATCGAACACTGGTTCAATTGCTGACTTAGGCTCATCCACGGGAAGAAACTCCCCAACGACGAACTTATCGGACTTATCGAGCTTTAGCTTTGTGGGAACTGGCCCACCTCGTTGTTGAGTAATCGAATAGGTATAGAGGTCGGGTTCCAGCGATGCTTGTATCACCAAGATCGCAGGCTGATCACCCTCGGGTTGCACAATGACACCAGAGGCAGTCAGCATGGGTGCTCCACCAGACACCCCATTAAATCCACCTTGGGCGAAGTCGACACCAAACTGCGCGATCGCAGTAGCCTGCACAAGTAAGCATGCGATAGCCACACTGACTAACGAAAGCATGGCATAGTGCTTGTTCGATAACATCCGATTTTCCTAAGGAGTACTGTGCTGTTCACTTGGAACATAGAACTTCATCAATCAATGTCTTTTGCGCGGAGCAGAGATCAACGTTGCTTAGCTATTGTAATTGCTCAGCGATATTAGGAAAACCACTTGCAAGCCAACCGGAAGGTGTCGCATTCGCTCGCTCTACAGCTACAGGCTTGACTAATTACGGGATGAAAACCGAAGAAATCGGAGAAACAGACTAGGGGTTGATCGTCAGCGACTCTCCTGGTTCGAGCCCCCCACTGTTTTTTACATTCGAGGGCAATTGTGCGACTTTAGTAGGGTTGGTTCACGGCGTCGCATAGCGTTTTCATCATGGGCCGAGCAATCTTGGTAAGTTCGATCACTCGATCGACTAGCTCCGGGGACTGTATCTCTTTTACATGAAGTGGCACCATTCCGAGAAAACTCTTTAGCTTGAGATCACTCGCACTGGGATGATCAGACGAGTAACCGCGAGGCATGGTCTTCAAGCTGTCATCATAAATGGTAAAGGTTCGGCGGAACGACTTGTTATGAAAGCCTGCTTTCCAATCCTCAGCATTGCCATCGATGAATTCGCGAATCTGCTGCAGGACCGGTCCATCAGGTCTCCACAGTCCCACTCCGCAAAAGATCTCGTCACGAGCAATGTGAACATAAACCCCAGGTGCATGAACGTCTTTACCAGCCTCGTGACGAAACTGGATACCAATGTTGGTCTTGTAAGGTGTCTTATCCTTGGAGAACCGAGTGTCTTTGTAAATTCGCATCAGCGAACCACCAGACTTGGCCGCGATGGCAGTGAGTTTAGGAGCGACTTTGGCAAGCGGCCCCTTGATCGCTTCGATAAACAGCAAAGCAGGATTGAGCACCGACTCTTCGTACTGCTCCTTGTGTTCTGCAAACCACTCACGCCGGTTGTTCTGCTCCAAATTAGTCAGAAACGGTAACGTCGATTTCGGAAAGCCATTGAATCCCACAAATCCTCCAACTCAATTGCGACACAGTTTTTTTGCGATACGGTAATGGGTGTAAGTCTCTATAGTTGTACTCGATTCCGAGATAGATCGCATACCAGTGCCGTTTTTTGGCGTTGATGTCGATGATAATTGGAGGCATAAGGACAGGGCATTCTAATTCGCCACGGACGCGTTAGAGTGCGGTTGTCGGCCGTGAACCGTGGGGTAGCGTCCCTGCGGCTATTGCTGCGACTTCTGACCAGATTTCTTTTGCATCCAATCACTGAGAGACAAAGACAGTCGATCCTTTTGCTTGGCGATTTGCTTGTTCATTTTCTCCGCCAGCTTCTCATCGTACTCCTCAAGCTTCTTATCGAGCAACCCACGAAGCTGATTGCCCATAAACTCCGCAGCGTCTCCACCAATGTGGCTGATGCGATGAACTTCGAATCGCAACAAACTAATACTGGCTCGTTCGACAACCGGATCAAACCGCACATCGGGTGGAAGCTTGGCCGCATTAACATAAATCTTCACCGTGCAATCAATCTCCAAAGACACAGTTGCGTCGGCTTTAACCGAAATCGAGTACCACTGAAAGCCTCGCTGATACTGCTTGAGTTGCGAATACAGGGCGAGAGGCATCTCCAGTTTCATGGCAAAACCAATCTGACCCGGCTGTGAAAAGTCGATCTTGTTGATGACGATGGCCAACTTCGCTTGTGGATCGATGAAGTCAATAATGTGCCGCTGCCAGGTGCCATGCTTAACCGTCTTACGTCGCCGATTGGTTTTTATCTTGCCATCTTCCCAGCGAACATTGAGGCCGCTCACGATCTCTTTGGTTTGATCCCATTTGCGCAAGTCTTCGTAGTGCGGTGGTAAATTCTTCAGAACTAACCACTTCACCCACGCAGCCAACTCGTCTTGTTCGCTCTCATCAATTTCGATTGCGACTTCAGTTAGATTTTCGGGCAGATTGAGTTTACTGGACGATGGTACATATTCCGATTCTTCGTCTTCCTCGATCGACCCAAAGAGATCGTCCATTGTCGGAGCGGATCTTTCCTGCCCAACGCATCGTGAACCAAGCCCAGCAGTAATCCAGAATGTGCAGAGCGCTGCGACGAGGACGAGGACAGGAATTTTGACTTTCATTTTCACGAGCTCTGTAAACAGAACAAAATGTTGTGAAACTTGACTAGAATGAGCTGGAACGATCCCTCTCCACGTTTTGCTCCTATGGTAAGAATTGGCCAAATGCAAGCACAATATCAATGCAGCACGAGACTGCTTGTCCAAGAGTCTTTTTTCCTAAAAAGAGTTTGGCTGGCAATCGCCGCGATTCTCTGCCTGGGGGTCAATCAGGGATTCAGCAATGATGACCTCCCCTCCGAATCGGAACGCCAGAGCCGAATCCAAACGCTGCTCGATGCCGCTCAAAGGCAGGGGGACGCCACTCGTGGCCTTAAAATCTACACCAACGCCAAGGCGGCTTTTTTGGCCTAACCTCAAAGTTGAGCCAAGCTATCGACCTTGGAAATTGATGCTCGACGACGGTTCGGTGATCACTGGCTACATCGACAGCAATCAATCGACCGCAGATGCGATCGCCGTGAAAGATCCCGCCACGGGTGCCATTCAATCGTTTGCTCGCGATTCGATCGAAGAGCAAAAGGAATCGCTATCCCTGATGCCTAACGGTTTGTTCGAATCGCTCGACGCGAGCAAACAAGCGGATCTGGTTCGGTTCTTACTAGATTTAGGGACGAACGCGGCACTAGATCGATCCCATGTCGAGTCGATGATTCGCAATGCGGTGCGACACGAACCAGCGAGCTTCCCTTTTGAACTCGGGCCAATCTATCCTGAACTACGCCCTGGCTGGAAAGAACCGATCAATCAAAACCGACTCTACGACTTTTACAGCAAGCAGGCTCGTTACTTTCTGTCTCAACCTGCCGAGATCGATCTCATTCAAGAATTCACAGGATTGGATGGTGAAAAATTTGGTCACTGGGGTAGCCAAAACGAAGACTCTTGGCGTGGAAGCGAATGGAATCTTGTCGAGCCAAATCTCGTTCAGTGCAATGTGCTGGTCCACCCAACCAAAACCATCAACAGGGCCGTCTGCTTTCGCTTTGGAAAGGATCTCGCTTGGTCTGCTTGTTACGACTCCGATCGCTTGCAATATGATTTCTTCTGGCAAGGTGGATTCGTTTCTTACTCGGACGTTCGCCACGGCTTCATGGACGGCGTTCGCATCGTTGGGAAAGAAATTGCAAAACCCAATCAAACCGATTCCGCATTGTCGATTTTAGGTCTCAGCTCCAAGCAACCAGTTCGCTATCTAGGCTACTTCATCCATGAGGAACAAGTACTCTTTGAGTTCGAAGCAGCAGGAACAGTCTATATTGACTTCGTGCAGGAAAAGTCAGGCGTCATTACACGAAACGTTATTCCGAAATCGGAATTCCCGAATCCTGCATGGCTACGCGGTGGATCAGCTCGAAATCCACAGATATTGGAAACCGACATCAAGCTCGGTACCGGCTCAGGATACGTGGTCGATACGATTGAGATTCCGTTTGACAATCCATGGCGAGCATCCATGGCCATCGGTGATCATGATTTCCTCAGCGATGGAACCGCCATCGTTGCCACCATGCAAGGTGATGTGTTCCGCGTCGAAGGGGTAACACATAAGCCTGGCAACAATAACACTAAAGCATCTTGGCAACGCATAGCGGCGGGACTGCACCATGCTCTAGGCGTGGTCGTTCATAAGGATGAAATCTATGTGCTGGGACGCAATCAAATCACTCGTTTGCACGATTTCAATGGAGACAAGCTCATCGATCGCTACGAGTGCTTTTCTAATGCATTTGAGACATCACCCAATGGCCACGACTACATATGTGGACTGGCGCGAGATCAGGATGGCAGATTCTATACCGCTTCGGGGAATCAAGGTGTTTTGCAGATTTCGGCTGATGGATTGACGGCTAAGGTTATTGCCACAGGATTCAGAAACCCCGATGGAATCGGTTTGCTACCAGATGGCTCCATCACGGTTCCCGCCTCGGAAGGGGAATGGACCCCAGCATCGATGGTGAGCTTGGTTAAGCCGCTCGCAACCGGGAAACCGGGAGAGTTCGCGACAAAACCGGCTCCTTT
>JALOQS010000012.1 GCA_025459355.1 Pirellula sp. | reverse complement strand
GGTGACCGGTGGATCAGTGGTGACCGGTGGATCAGTGGTGACCGGTGGATCAGTGGTGACCGGTGGATCAGTGGTGACCGGTGGATCAGTGGTGACCGGCGGATCAGTCGGGGTCGGAGTGGACGTGGCGGGTTGCGGTTCGCCGGACTCCTCTAGTGCATCAAGCTTCTTTTGCTCCTCAGACCAAATCTTGAAGCTCTCTTCCATTTCTGGGTTGCTTTCGGCTCCCACTGTCCCGACATCAATCGTTTCTCGATAGTCGACTAACCATTTTAAAGGGAAACTGTCGTCGAGTTCGGTCTCCAGTAGACGCTTGTAACGCTTGATTCCTTTCAGAACATCGTCTGCGACCTCCTCTTTGGCAAATCTTGGGAATCGCCGCAGCGTTTTGTTCCACAGACCAAATGAAGTTTCAAAATTGCGAATTGCCGCTTCTGGATCGCCGAGGTTGATCATCTTCGTCGCTTCAAACATCGTTCGACGAGCTTCGACCGTTCGGGGCATTTGCTCTGCTTCGGCACGCTCCTGCCAGTAATCGTAGTTTACGTTGGATCGGTAAATGTTCGTGATTCGGAGACGTTCCTCAAGAAGCGTGATATCGTTAATCATTCTCAAGAGATCTGGCTGAATCGCTTTGGGGCACTCGGCTACCACCTCTTGTAAAGAAGGTGTTACGATATCCCTAGCCTGCTTTCTCCGATCGAATTGCTCCGATGAGCTGATATCAGCATCTTCCCACTCGAATGCTTCCTTTAGTTCGTCTGGCAACTTGGCTAGACGTCGCTCTCGAATGGCTTTCTGCTGTTCAGCAGAGGCTTCGTCAAATTTTTTGCGAATGCCTCTGGCAATCTCAGTGCTGCTCTCAATTTCTCCGAGACGAATGTAACCTTCGCCATTCCAAGGAATGTCGGTCATCCCGTACTCTTTCCACAGGCGTCCCGCCTCGTCCCACGCGAGCAACGTGCTCTCGTTTAGAACCCCTTCCTCTTGCATCGCTTCGCCATAGTACATGATCCAAAGAGGACCGTAGCTGTACAAAAGGTGTGGCGTTTTGGCGATCCGGTTGCCCCGTTGAAACGAACTGACTGCGCCGTCAAACCACAATCGACCCACTCGCCAATTGTCTGGGTTTTGATCGTAGCCGAGTCCTTTGGTTTCGAAACCAGCCAACCCCTCTTTGATGAAGAAGTCGTGGAACTCCTTGTCTTTGCGGAACATGGACCGATATTGCAGGTGCTCGTCCGCCTTGCCGAGCTTATGCCCGACATAATGCCCGAGATCGTACATCAAGATTGGTTTCTTCTCGTTGTACTTAGTCCCAGTGACGAGATAGTCGATTCCCTTTTTGACCCACGCGTAGCGAAGCCGGTAATCATCGAAGATAGGGGCTACGTTGTAGCTCAAGTTGTGAGCTTGGTGTTGCCAAACGCTTATGAAGTGCGGCTGGAGCAACGATATCTGCTTAAGGGTCGCCGCGAACCGATCGTAATACTTATTTTCTTTGTAATAGTCGGCCTTGAGCCAAAGGATCGATGCGGCAATGCCTCGCATGCCTAGCGTCGCTAAACGCATGCCTTCGCTGGCTGGATCAGGTTGGCCAAGATAGGTTTGACCAATCCTGTACTTGTTTCTCAGTTGCGATATGGAACCATTCTTTGGCTGCCCCAAGGCGTAAAGTGGCAGCAACAGTCCAACGATGCAGCAAACGTAGATGACTTTTCGTCTCAGACTCTTGTTCATTGCTATTAACCTGCCATCTCGCGAGTCTTAAGGAAGAAATAAGAAATTATAGAGGTCATGACAAAGTATCCGAACGCGATGGTTAGATGTCTCGCCAACAACCCTTCGAATAGATTCACGCCATACGTTACAAACTCGGTGGTGCCGAGATCGTAAAGATTGGGCAACGCATTCTTGAGAAGACCGACCGAGAACAATATACCTTTATCGATGGCTCGGATCGTGTTCTCGACCACAGGGCTTCCAAGGTCCAATTCCGATACTGATCCACTCTGCAAAGGCAATCGAATCAAAGCTTCAACTGGCCCGCCACCGGGTAGCTCGCCGCTAGTCAAATCATCCAAGAACCAGCCAAACATTCCTAACACGATAACGGACAATGTCGCCACAATCGCAACCGGGCCCGACAAGAACGTGGAGAACATAACGCCAAAGCAAATCACAATACACATTTGCAACCAAATGCTGATGAAGCCTTTGGTGAAGTTCCATTCGAATGACTTTTCCTTTGCTCTCAAATACAAATCCGCTTGAGCCATCCCGAGATACTGGCCGCGGTCTGTGCATCGGATTACCAGTTCAAAGCTTCCTTCCGGAGCGATGTCCGTGAAGAAGTTGATGTCCTTGCCATCCACAGACTTTAGATCCAACGCGATGGTTTTTTGATCGATGACCCCTTCTTTAACCTTAAAGCCAAAGCGTTCGGTCTCAACAGCCCCGTCCAACGATCTAAAGAAATAAATCCCTCCGACGGGAGTTACGATGTCCCCTTTGTAAGTTCGAAATGCATCCAAAGTCATGTCGAACGTCACGGAGTTTTCGAACAAATCTTTAGGCACGTTTGTAAAGGTGAAAATGGCACTCGACAGCGTGTCTCCCTCGACATACTTCAAATACTCCGAGATGCTACCGACATTGATACCCTCGCTATCTTCACCATCTCGTCCCGTGAACCGAAGCTTTCCGTAGATGGGATTTCTGGCTTCAAGATCTCCGATTTGCGAGGACACGACCAGTTTGTCCCCGACTTTCTTGACGATATGTCGGTGACCTTTTACGACATCCGTCACCCCCTCACCTTGTTCATCCAAAGTGAAGGTGTGAGAGTGCAATCGGTAGGTGGTGGTCTGGCCCGCAACCGTGTCGGTCGGCATCACCTCGATCTCGTGGGTGTGTTGCAAACCACGTGTGATGAACACATAGCTGAGCAACCCGAAGATGGAAACGGTTAACGTTCCAACGGCAATCATCCCGAAGACCCGACCCAAGAAAATCTCGGTGGGACGGACCGGTTTGGTCACCATCGTGTAGATGATCTTGCTCGAAATGTCGCGGGGGATACTAAAGGTGCTCAGGAACAATCCCATGAGCAGCACGAGCATATTGGTCAAAAACAAAACGGTCGGAATGTACAACTGGGCGGGGTTGTCGGATTTCGGATCGATAAACCATCCCGCAAACATGATCGCGACAACGAACACCGCCACCACGACTAAAACACGGCTTCGAAGGGCTTCTTTGAAGGAAAGCTTTGCCATCGCAAAAATTCGCCGAGGCGACATCTTGGGCAAGTCGGCGGTAAACAATTGTCCAATGATCTTCGCAACCACCAAGAAACCTTCGGCAGGTCCGTGTTTGATGGTCGCCACGATGTATCCAACCAGGAAACCGAGTACGGCCAAGATGAGGGCCAAAATTCCCCCATACAAAAACCCTCGTTGGTCAAACGCCCACTCCCAGTATGTCCAAAATTGATTCGGCTCTAAACGCATATTGATTCGATTCTACGGTGATTCTTAAGTGTTCAATCAGTTTTAGCAACCTGACCTAATTCGACGCTCCAACAGACCGTGCTCCCGGTCGCTGCTCACTTTGTTGAACAATATCCAAGAACAACTCTTCCATCGTGGTGGTCGGATTATCCATTTTCAACAGCTCGGAATTGGACTGTTGAATGATCTCTCGAATCTTCGATTTGGCCTCTTCCGATAAACCTTTCGCATGAATCTGGGTGACGTCCTGAACCTTGAGCAAGGCATCGACCCGACCAGCCTCCTTGAGTTCTCCTTGGTGCAAAATCGCAACCCGATCACACACGTCTTGGACATCCGCCAATTGGTGCGAACACAACAAAATCGTCTTTCCTTCGTCTCTCAGCTTGAGAATCAGGTCCTTCATTTCTTTGGTTCCGATTGGGTCCAAACCTGTTGTAGGTTCGTCGAGCACCAAGAACTCTGGCTCGTTGATCAACGCTTGGGCCAAGCCGATTCGGCGAGTCATCCCTTTGGAATACTCTCGCAATTGACGCCGACGATGCCGTTGCAAACCAACTCGTTGAATAAGCTCTGCGGCCCGTTCCCGCCGAACGCTCGCCGGCATGTCAAAAAGACGCCCGTAAAAATCAAGCGTTTCCTCGGCATTTAGAAATTTGTAGAGGTACGATTCTTCTGGCAGATAACCAATTCGTTCGTTTTTAGCCACATCGGTCGCCTCTTTGCCAAACACGAAAGCACGACCGGAAGTTGGAAAAAGCAAGCCTAGCATGAGCTTGATCGTGGTCGATTTTCCCGAACCATTGGGCCCCAGCAACCCAAAAATCTCCCCTCGTCGGATCTCGATATCCAAACTCTTCAGTGCTTGGACCTTTTTTCGGCCCCAAAAATCTCGGTAAATTTTCCCGAGATTTCGGGTCTCGACGATCACATCGGTACTTACGGCGGCGGGGGCTGGAGTTGGAGTCTGAGTTGACATGAATAAGTATTTCGCTGGGAAAAGGACGGCGACACGTGCTCAAAAAGCAGATCGGGCCGGAATAGAGCGACGTACGTGTCTCTCTTCGTTCCGGTTCATCCCTGAACGAAACCCTGCAATCCGAACAAGATCAGAACTATAAATGGGTTCCTTGGTGACTACAAGCGACCTACCTATTGAAGAAGATAGCACGGCAGAAATAATCTAACTTTGATCCTAACTTGGCAGTTATGAGGCCTGTATCGGCCTACTGGGGTAAGCCTTTCAAACCCCAGCACGAACAACCAAGCTGAGCTAGTTACGTCAACCAAACGAGTCAAATGGACCGATCTGACCGATTATATGCCGATGCCGTTCGCTTTCTCCTAGACCGCGTCAATTTCGAAAAAACGACAAATCAACCCTACAATCAACGGACTTACCGTCTGGCGAGAATGGAGCGTTTGCTTGAAATTCTGGGCAATCCTCAACACGCCGCACCTATCGTTCACGTGGCCGGCTCCAAAGGCAAAGGCTCTACGTCGTGGCTAATCGCTGAGGCGGCCCGAGCGGCCGGCTACCAAGTCGGGCTGTACACTTCGCCACACCTTGTCCACCTAGAAGAACGCTTTGTGCTGAACGGCCAGGCAATCGAGCCGGAACGGCTATGCCAAGCCGTGGATGCGGTCCGAGCGGCTGCCGCCCCCGAAAACTTTTCTGACTCCGAAGGGCCCACGTTCTTTGAGCTCACAACCGCTATGGCTTGGCTGATCTTTCGAGAAGCGAAAACGGACCTCAACGTGATGGAAGTCGGATTGGGGGGACGACTGGATTCGACTAACGTATGCCAAAGTCTCGTCTCGGTCATCACCTCCATCAGCTTTGACCACCAAGCTCAACTGGGACATACCATCACGGAAATCGCGACCGAAAAAGCTGGGATTATCAAGCCGAATCAACATACTATCGCCGGTGCTCGTCATCCAGATGCTCGCCAAGTAATCCGAGCTGCGACGACGGATCGGAAATGTCAACTCTGGGAACTGGGCCGCGATTTCGATTGTGTTAGTGCTCCCCCCTCAAATCCTCTCGTATTGAATATCCCGAGTGACTCGGCATCGTGGAACATGGAGTATCTCTCTCCATTCAACACTTCAGGCATTAAACCTTTGTCAAAAATTCACATCGGGATGCCCGGACGTCATCAATCCGATAACGGGGCCATCGCTATCGCGTGCTGCCAAAAACTAAACGAACTCGGCTGGGCTATCCCTGAAACCGCAATCCGGTCCGCTCTAAGAAACACGCAAGTGCCCTGCCGAATTCAACAAGTTCGTTCCCAACCCAAACTGATTCTCGATACGGCTCACAATGTTGCTTCCATAGGTTCATTGACCACAACTATTAAAGAAACGTACGGCTCTCGTCACGCGTGTTTCGTATTCTCCTGCTCCAAGGACAAAGAGTACGAAGCCATGTTGGAGATATTGATGGGGGCTGCGGACAAAATCGTTCTCACGCAATACACGACCAACCCAAGATTCGTTCCTCTCGAACAACTAGAAACCATTGCCGAATCGATGAAGCATCGTTTCCCAAATGTCGAAATCTTTTCGGCTCCCGCCCCAACCGAGGCTTTAGACTTCGCGCTAAAAACCGCGAACCCCGATGAACTGGTCGTTTGCACCGGTTCCTTTTTCCTGGCGGCGGAATACTATGCAAAACTGAAGGATCTGGCTGACTAATCTAGCTACTCGGAAACATTAAGGTTCGCGACCCTCTCGCTCGCTCTGGCTAGCTGGCTCGCTCTGGCTAGACCGCTCGCTCTGGCTAGACCGATCGTTCTGGCTAGCTCCCTGGCTACGTCCCTCAAAAAGGGACATTACGTCCGGCCCGATCGAGCGAATGTGTAGATCCCGCTGAGGATAGGAAACGTCAATTTTCTCGCGATGGAATTTCTCTCGGATTGCAACCAACAACTCGTGCTGTGTCGGTAGTCGCAGATTCAAATCATCCAAGAACAATCGCGCCGTTATCTGAAGACTGCTCTCTCCCATCAGTTCAAAAAAAGCTCTCGGGATGGGATCTTTCAATACGTTGTCATGCTCATTGCACGCTTCCTCGACAAGCTGGCAAGCTTTGACAGGATCTGAACTATGAGAGATTCCGATGGTGATGACCAATCGACTGGTTTTGTCGGTTAAGGTCCAATTGAGTAGTCTTCCGGTAATGAGATCCTTGTTAGGGATAATGAATTCTTGTCGATCAAAATTGACCACCGTCGTGGCTCGCATTCTTATCTTGGATACGGTGCCCGTGGTGTTATCGAGTGTGATGACGTCGCCGACCCGAACGGGCTGCTCAAACAACAGTATCAACCCTGATACGAAGTTGGCAAAGATCTCTTGCAATCCGAATCCCAACCCCACCCCTAACGCTGCGACCAACCACTGTATGTTAGTCCATCGAACTCCGAGATAGGAAAAGGTCATGATGATGCCAAGAAACAAAATGGCATAACGAGAGATGGTGGAGATGGCATAGCGAACCGCATTCTCAATCGGCAAATGTTGTAGCAATGCGATCTCGAGCAACCCTGGCAGATTCCGTGCGGCGACCACAGTCATGATGGCCACCGGTATCGCGACCAAAAGATTGGCTAGAGTTACCGGTATGCGGTCGCCAGGCGTTGCTCCCTCAACCGACCATCCGAGCGGAATGGAATTCAAAACACCAACAGCCGGCAACACGGACGCCCAAATAAAGGCTACCGCTGCCACCGAAGCGAACAACAGGGTGCTCCCGACTAATCGCATGGTTTGTGCGTTGATTTCCGCCAAATTCAATTCTCGATCGACGGCAATCGTCTCCAAACCGGTTTCATTGCTTCCCTTCTTGGTGGCATCCTCAATGCGTTGTCTCGCTTGTACCAACAAAATTTGCCTTCGCCTTAAGAGCAACCAACGTCGAATCACGCTATAGCAAAGCAGAATTCCACACAGGGCTATAAATGTGGTATGAAGGTGCATTGAGAGTCGCACTGCCGTGTAGTGATACCCCATCAAACTCAGAAGTATCAACGCCAAAGGTGCCATGCCAAACAATCCGTACCAGAAGTATCGAAATCGATCGATCCAACCACCAGCGTGCGCACTGAGGTACTCATTAAACACCCCTTTGCTCGGATGCATGGTGACAAACAGAAAAATGCTGTAGGCTGCTAAAGCTAACGAATAGGCGAGCCTGCCCAGCGATGTCTCGTAACGCGCTTCACCGTACTCGGTTATGATGGCGACAACCGCAATCGCTGGAATCGCAATCTGAATCAACCATCTCGCATTTCTTCTCAACAAAAACGTTGCTTGCGTCGGCCAACCAAAATGAGCTTCACCCAGCCCCTTTGATGCACAAATTCTCCGAAGCAATTCAAGCGGCAAATAATATCGAGCCGCCACCATCAATCCCATCCCGACTGCATAGGTGAATGGCTCCCCCTGGTCCACTTGATACAGCCTGTATCCGACGAACAATAAGGCAACCGGTACAAGGCTGGCCATGAGGACAACACCACTAATGGCTCGTAACGTCGGTAGAAAAGAGGTCACATTCGGTTGAGTCGCCAGCTCACCTTGTTTGCTATACTCCCGCTTAATCCTACGCAGATTCAGTGCGACTGCGGTCACCACGACCATCACAAAAAGATACAACCACATCCGCTTGCGAACATCCTGCATCAATGACTGCCCTACTTCCTGCCAATTCGGGTAGCCTAACAACCATGTCACGGTCGGCCAAACTTGCAACGCATCCGATTTAGCGAATTGATCGCTCGATCGTATCCAGAGCACATGCTCATCGATAAACGTTCGATAATTGTTGACCTGCGTGATGTGCTCTTCCGTTAGTACGGCCAAGTTAAACAGGCTATCGAAGTGGCTATTCACGTCGACTCGGTAGCCATCAACAATCTGCTTCTCCATCGCCATCAGTAAACGTCGCTGTTCCTCAACACTGATGTCGAGCAGTCGATCGCTGAGTTGTTGTTCATACTCGGGGACCGTGACCTTTGAGTCGACCAAGGCCGCTGCATTCCAGTCCTCCAGTTCGAGGATCAGCGTTTGTGCGGCCAGCATTTGCTGTTGATACTCTGCTAATCGGTACCGAAGCTTGGTAGGATCAGGCAACTCCGCTCGCTGTTTGCGAAGCATGAATCCAACGATGCTGTTAAAATTGGTGAACTGGGTCGCGCTTTGAGGAGCGATCTTGTTGTTCATGATGCGGAAACGCTCATCCCAGCGTTTGTAGTCGGCCTCCGTCGCATCGGCCGCTAATTGAACTCCCGCAGAACTACGGATTAGATTTAACCAGCTGTCACAGCGCTGCAAGAGTTTCTCAGCCTCCGCCTTTAATCGTGGATCAGCTCGCTCTGCGAAAACCAACGCCATGCGTTTGTGCTGAATGACTCGGCTTTCCCTCCGCTGACTCAGCTCTGCAATGACTTCTTTGAGCTTCGCTTGATAGTGTTTCTGCTCCGTCGCTGAGTTTTCTTTTCTGAGCGTCAACAACTCGCTTTCTGCGTCATAAGTCCTTTGCTCCTGTTCCAATCTCCGGACTCGCTCATTCAGCTTGATCAAACGAGTCTTTTGAACCAATTGTGTCGCTTCTCTTAAACGTGGATCGACCCCTTCCGGTGCGGGCGCGTTGATCTCTTCACCCAGTTTTGTGACGGCCGCTTTGGCGTCAGATAGTAGCTTGGGGATCTCTTTCTTCTTCGACTCGCGAGTCACCAGTGCCGCTTCGACGCTGGCTTTACGATCCGATGCCGTTTGCAACAACGTTTGCAACTCGGTTTGAAACGCTTGCAATTGTTCAATCGTTGCGTTGGGCAAAAAGCTGGATTCGAAAATGCTTGGATAGTTGGGGCTCTCCTTACGTCGCTTCGCCTCCGACGTGGCGTTCGGAGCCGCTTCGTACGCTGCGACCAACTCTTTATAAAACTTTTCGTTCTCAGCTCGCTCCTTTAACTCCGCTAGCAAACTTTCGTAGGCTGCGACCAATTGCGGTTTGAGGTTGGCGTCCAGTTCGACCGAGGCATTCAACTGATTCAACGTCGCTTGGACTGACTCGACCGTAACGGCCGCTTCCTCAGTGACCGGTTTTTGATCGACCGTCGGCCCGTTTCCAGTGCCACTCGCCCCGTTCTGAGCAGCGACTGTATTGCCCAGCTTCGCCGGCGACGGAATCTCCTGCTGGCCCAATAACGGCAGAAACCATGTATTGCCTGCGATCCAAGCTGCAATCAGCCAAGACGCAACTCGCCAAGCAGCCCGCATTGATAGCATTTTGTGATTTGGAGTTTGCATGACCCGAAACTAAACCAAACTTCCCCATCGATCAACCCTAACCATCTTTTTCGGAAAAGTTTGCACAATCGTCAAAGTTTACCAAACCTCCCGCCGATAACTCCTTCGTGGCCAATAAAGTCTGGTAACAGATGGCGTTGACCATGTTAGGGGGGCACCTAACCAAAGCACCAAATCTCTTGCATACCTTCGATCTATCGTGGTGGTAGAACGGAACGTGTGTTCACGTACGGAAGTACGAGATGAGATTTGAACGGCGAAAGATGGTACCTCCATGAAACGTAACCTTATTAAATGGATTGTTGGTTTGCAAATCGGCAGCACTTTGCTGACCGGATGTGCACCTACGCAACCATTCTTTATCGGTGAACGGGGCGAGCTCGCGCATTACATCGATCGCGTGCACAAAATTGAGTACCCTGATCTTCAACGTGAACCGATCGCAGAAGTGACTCAGTCCCTGCCGCCCATCAGTCTGGACAATCTCAACTTTGAGTTCACGGATTTAACTCTCGAAGAGTGCATTTCCTACGCACTTAACAATACGCAAATTGTTCGGACGCTGCCTGGGACCTTGCGACAAAACGCGGACATGTCCGCATTCATCCTATCCACTCCGAGCCCGCAAGTCGCGTCGATCTACGACCCAGCCTTAACGGCTAACACGACTAACTCACAACCTCTCGTCGTAGACGGTAATGGTAATCGAATCCTCGCCCGAGGTGCTGTTCGCGCTAACCAAGTTGGCGGCGTCGAAGATGCGCTCTCCGAATTCGATGCTCAGTACAGTGCCTTTATGTCGTACAACACGACCGATCGCCCACGAAACGTCGTTCCTGGCGTTCCTCTCAATCCTCAATTCTTCCAAGGTCGAGACGGCACGGGCCAAATGGCTTTGTCAAAGCGAATGGCAACCGGCGGTGTGGTGACGCTCCGCTCCCAAACCGTGTACTCCAACAACAACATTCCAAACCTCGTTCAAGGTCAACTGGGCGCAGGCCGAGTGACTCCGAGCGACTTTACACAATCGATCGAATTCCAAGTTCAACACCCATTGATGCGAGGCCGAGGTGCGTTGGTCAACCGAATTCCAGTCGTTTTGGCCCGTATCAACGAAGATATTTCGCTCACTCAGTACGAAGAACGTATCCGCAACTTGGCACGCGATGTTGAGTTCGCCTACTGGGACCTTTACGCTGCGTACTGGACATTCGAAACGGCGAAAACCGCTCGCGACGCTGCGGCTGTTGCCTACAAAATTGCAAACCAAAAGTATCTGCAAGGGGCGGCTGCCAATGCCAAGGCTCAAGCCGGCGTACAACTAAACCAAGCGGAAGCTCAAGTTCTAAGCTCGTTGGTGGGCGGCTCCGGAAACGATCCTGGACTGCTCGGTCGTGAACAAGCCTTGCGATTCTTGATGGGCTGGTCGGCGACAGATGGACGATTGATCCGTCCTAGCGATAAGCCAGCGGTGGCCCGAGCGTACTTTGACTGGGATACCATTGTTGGCGAAGCGCTGACCAGAAATGTCGATATCCGTTCCGCAAAGTGGTTCGTAAAGCAAAAAGAACTCGAACTCATCTCCTCGAAGAACCAATTGCTTCCTGAAGTAAACCTTACACTCCTCGCCCGAGCTGTGGGAGTCGGTAGCCGATGGCTCGATAACGATGGGTCTAACCCACCGTTCCCAACTGGACCCAATGCTAGTGCATGGGAAGAATTGCTCGAGGGTAACTACCAAGAAGGTGGCATTCGATTGGATGTTATCCCTCAAGCGGTCGGCTCGCGACGTGCTTTGACCGACGTTGCTGGTCGACGCCTCGATCTAGCCAAAGCCAATCGCGTTTTGGAAGACAAGGAAATGGCTCTCGTGGCTCAACTCACAGACAAGTGGCAAGAGATCGAGGGATTGCACTCGCAAATGATCGTCAACTACCAGGCTTACAACAATGCTGAAGACTGGGTGGCCGCTACGGACGCACAATTCACCTCCGGTGCTTCCAATGGTCAGTCAAACCCAGCCGATGAACTATTGCGTGCTCAACAGCTGCGTGCTCAAGCGGGACAACTCTACTTCCGAACCTTGGCCGAATACAACAAAGCCTTGGTGGAAATGCACATGCTCAAGGGCTCGCTGTTGGAATACAACAACATTCTTATGGAAGAAGATCTCTGGCCAGAAAAGGCTTACTGGGATGCTCACGAAAGAGCCCGCGAACGTGATGCCGCTCGATTCATGTCGCCTGGTGCTAGCCGACCACGAGTTGTCAGCCAAGGAGAATTCGAGCAGTTCACCGGAAACGCTGAACCACTATCCCGCCCAATCAAACAACCATCCGTGGATCGCGAGACTCAACCTCGCGAACCAGTCCCAGCCGTCCCCGAATCCGAAGTGATTCCTCCCGATCGTCGCACTCAAGCGATCGGATCAGGTAGAAGATACTAATCAAAACAAAGATTAGCGTCGAACGACAACGTAACACTCGGATGAATAGCAGGACAACAACGAAAACAATTTGATTTTCAAGCGAACAGCGAAAGCTGTGAACGAGTTAGGGGGCGCTCTCAAAGGGATGGTTTGCCGGAATGGCAATCCATCCCTTGAGGCATTTTACGGCCCACTCTGCCGTGCTTCGCAGAACAGCGTCTTCGTGCGAACAGAATGACTCGATCGTCTCTAGCAAATCCACTCGATTGCGATTGGCCGCCGCAATAATCGCGTTGCGTTGCATGCCTATTAGCTTGGTTCGAAAGAACGGCGTGTTGCGGTATAGTTGACGAAATGTCAACTCATCCAGCCCGAGCCAATGTTCCAAACGGGTCTTGGTTTCGAGATTCTCTGGCTCAAACCAAGGCATGCCGGCATCCGGTCTTTTGCGATTCCAGGGACATACAATCTGGCAAACGTCACAACCAAAAATCCAGTCTCCCATCTTTGATCGCACGGACTCGTCGCTCTCCCCGCGATGTTCGATGGTGAGATAGCTAATGCAGCGCGTCGCATCTAATACTCGCGGCTCCGGAAACGCGCCGGTAGGACAGGCATCTAAACACGCGGTGCAGTTGCCGCAATGATCACTCTCGATGTGGTTGGACGCCTCCAGCTGGACATCAGTCAAAATCGCCGCCAGAAAAAAGTAGCTGCCCCACTCTCGATTGAGCAAAAGCGTATTCTTGCCCACCCAGCCCAAGCCAGCTAACTCTGCAAACTCTCGCTCCAATAACGGAGCCGTATCCACTACGCCTCGGTAACTGCCACTCATTCGTTGTTTTAAAATGGAACAAATGGCGTTGAGCCTTTCACGGATGATGTCGTGATAATCTCGTGAACCTACCGCATAATGACCGATGTGCGAATCCGGCTTATCCGGCTTATCGGGAATGGAACTAATTGATGCGCCCGAGTCATCCTGCATCCGCTTTGACTTGTTCGGTAACGTCTCTGGATGGGAATCGTACGGCATGCCGAGCATGATGAGCGACTGACAACCGTCTAGCACTCCAGAGGGATGTGCGTAGGCCGCTTTGCGATTCTCCAAATAGGCCATGCTCCCATTGTGCCCACGCTCCAACCATTCCAGAAATCGCTGGTAACGCGGTGCCTCGACCGCCCTAACGATCCCAAACAACGGGAATCCATGTTCGAAACAAACCGATTGTATCCAAGAAACGTCTGTCATTGTGCTTAGGCGTAGATTGTCCTTAGGCGTAGATTGTCCTTAGGCGTAGATTGTCCTTAGGCGTAGATTGTCCTTAGGCGTGCCCTTCCGCAAGCTTTCGCCCTCCGCAGGCTTATTGGTGAAGGGAACACGTCCCCCCCTCATCACAGTTGCGACCTGCAATCTTGTACCGCCGTTTGGCGATCTGTCGGTACAGATATCTCCAGAGAGGCATCGTTCCCGGAATGTGCATCACGGGAGCGATTGGCCATAACATGGGCAGTTGACGGGAAAGGTAGCGAATCGCATCGGCTCCACCAAATCGGCGTCCGTCATAGGCAATGACCCACATCTGTTCCATCAATTGGTCAAAGCTGAGGTCAGGATAATCCCTGGCAACGACCGGATCGTGCAACGAAACAAACCGCATTCGATCTCGCCCATCGAGTCTCGCCAAATTCTTGACCTGGCTTGTGCAAAAATTGCACTGACCGTCATACAGCACGACGATTTGTGTTGTGGTTGCCTTAGCGGTTAGCACAGCGGATGGGTTGTTTTGTGTCACGACAGATAGCTTGGGTGATAACGACCACCGGATCACTCCGGCACAATCGATACAATAGGACCGCTCACAAATAGCCTGTGATGGAACTACATTAATTGTACACCGTGCCACGCGTAGAAGCATAACTTAGTGCGAGGCATCTGAAAAATAGCTCTCTCGCATGGGCCTATCGGTTGACCCCTCCCAAAATCGGAACCAACCAATTGCCAATCAAAACGCTTGCAACAAGGCAACCAACCAATACAAGTTTTAGATTTTTACCTTCGTTAAGAAATATGTTCGCCGCCTTGGACATGGGGCCGAGCACGGAGCCAATCAACATCGCTGCTCCAACATCGAACCACCCCTCTGAGCTTACGAACCGATTGATGACTAGATTGCTTTCCAACATGCCGGCACCACCAATTGCCGAAAAAAGTAGCAATCGCGGCAACCAATGCTTAGGTTTTCGGTTTGGGAAAATCGCTCCCCAAATCGACCCGACTACCCCCCAGCCGTAGAAGACTCCGGGGTCCTTTAAGCTGCCTCCGGCAACGGCTAAATAGGCCAGAATCGAAATCAGCGATGACCAATAAACTCGGTCTGTCATGCGTCCCGCGATCAACCCCGCTAAGACGCCGACTCCCAAACCCATAGCCATAAACACCGACGCTTGGATAGGCCCCCGCTGTCCAGTCGTCTTCGCGTAAGCCAAAAGCAAAATCCATCCCAGCATACACCATAGCAAGGTTACTAACGAGAATTGACCAGAACGCTTCGCTGGCTCCGAAGACTCATCACTGGCAACCTTATCTTCTTCGTTTAGCACTTTGTTCGAATCCCCAATCAATACCAAAGAGGCGGGAATTCTTTCGTGCTCTTCGTGTCGAATTGGCACGCTGATACGATCATTCCTGCCGCTCTCTCGGCTTCTATCTCGGAATCACAATACAATTCCGCGATCGGATCGCCGACACACAAAACCGTCCCCAACGGTGCGAGCCATTTGATTCCAACTCCATGATTGATCGACTGCCCCGCAATTCGTCGCCCGCCATTCATTTCAATAACGGAATATCCGATCTGGCTACCATCGATCTCGGTCAATACACCCTCGCGATCGGAGGAAACAACCCGTTTTTTCTCGACACGAAACACCTCGGGGATCTTGCCCCCTTGCGCGGCTACCATCTGTTCAAACTTTTCAAACGCAGTGCCGTTTGCTAGGTGCTCAACTAAGCGATTCTTGATCGACTCTCGCGATTCGGTGGTTTGTATCTGCGCAATCGCTCGGGCTGTTAACTCAATGGAAAGTTCGCGAACCGACCGCGGGCCGCCCCCCTTTAGAACATCGATCGATTCGATGACTTCGACGGCATTGCCTATCATTTGCCCCAGAGGCTGATCCATGTTCGAAATGATGCCGGTTGTTTTGATCCCGAACTGAACACCGACGAATACGAGCTCTCGCAAAAGCAATTCCGCTTGAGCCATATCCGATTGAAAGCTGCCGCTCCCTACTTTGACATCCAACACTAACGAGTCGAGATTCTCGGCAATCTTCTTCGACATGATGCTCGACACAATCAATGCTAACGATGGTACGGTCGCTGTAACGTCTCGCAATGCGTATAGCTTTCGGTCGGCCGGGGCTATCGTCTCAGTCGACCCCGTAATGACACATCCCGTCGTCTGTAATTGAGCCTCTATTTCTTGATTCGTTAAATTGGTTCTGAAGCCCGGTATCGCTTCGAGCTTATCGAGCGTACCACCCGTGATTCCTAATCCGCGACCACTAATCATGGGGACGTGGTAACCCTCTAGTGCCAAAAGCGGTGCGATGATGAGTGATGTCTTATCACCCAAGCCTCCCGTCGAATGCTTGTCGACTCTCGGAGCTGTTCCTCGATTCAAGCGTTCTCCTGACTCCACCATCGCTTCAGTCAAATCAAAGACTTCGTCACGAGCCATTTTGCGCAAGAAGATAGTCATCGCAAAAGCCGACATTTGGTAGTCAGGAATTTCGCCTCGCGCGTAGCCTTGCACCATAAACCGAATCTCATCCGTCGAAAGTTTGCCACCGTCCCTTTTCTTGGCAATGATGTTGGCTGGTATCAAGCTACGGTCCTTTCAAAAGCGATTCGTGATGAGAGCTCACTACAAGGAATTGTTGCGACGAGCAATCGCCCATGCAATCAGCGGCAACAGACCACGAGACAAATAAAGGAGCAAAATCCACTTCACGGGACGATCTCCCGAGGTTTGCCACAATCCTTTTCGGCCATCGGGAATCGGCTCGGCGATGAAGAAGCCCTCTTCGAAACGATCCAATCGCTTTTGAACTCGACCACTCCCATCAATCCACGCGGTGATACCAGAATTGGCTGCAATCAACACCGGCCTGCGATTCTCGACGGCCACCAGAATGGCATTGTTCAAGTGATGGTCCAGGATACTCGAACCGCGAAACCAAGCGTCATTGGTAAGATTTACAAGCAGATCGGGTGAACGGTTTTGCTGCTCCAGTTCATGAACCTGGTTTTGAATAAAGTGAGGTACCACATCTTCGAAACAAACGCTCGGAGCAACATACGTTCCCGATGCTAATCTCCAGCATTCGAAACGCTCCCCCGCACCCGTTGGTCCAATTCCAAACGCAGCTTGTAAATTCGGAAAGTGATAGAGAATCGGAATGTATTCGCCAAACATGACCAAATGACGTTTGCCGTAATATTCTGGCTGGCTCTCGTTCGGAGCAACGAGAAGAGCGGCGTTAAGAACCCGAACTCCCGATTCTCGCACCGTGATGACGCCCCCTCCGGCTATCAGTGGTGGTGGATTCGGCCCCAAGCTGCGAAACAGTGAGTTTGCCTGTTCGACATACGATTCATCGAACTCTTTTTTCCTCTCTCGCGTTTCATCGAGACTCATCTCGGGGGAAAGAACACTTTTCCCATCCCACTCCATCCAGCTTGCTCCCACGCCGTAAGCGCTTTCGGGCCACAAGATCGCGTCCAGTTTCGCCTCTCGATTCTCTATGATCCCCTGTTGCGTGAGCTCGGCATACCTAATCCAAGATTCCGCTAACTGCGTCTGCGAAACATCAAACATCGTGGGCATGTTGGATTGTATAAGCAGGAATTTCCCCAGTGGCTTAATGGGAGCATTCGAACTTAGTCGCCGATCATAAGAATTCAGTGACCACATGGACCAAAAGATCCAACTCACGCAAAACAGCAAAGCTATGATATTGGACCAGCTTTCAAATGGCTTCGCTGTGTTGTCTCCCGTCTGATTCGCATACCATCTGTTTCGCAACAAGGTGATGACGATCGCACCCAACGTCGCGCCGGTCAACATCACCATAAAGCTGACGCCGTACGCACCGAACATGGCAGCAATCGGCAACATGTGGGGCCATGGCGTTTGGGAGTGCCCGAGCATGCACGCGGAAAAGCCAGTTAAAACGTAAGCTCTACCTAACTCGGTCGCGGTCCACGCGACGGCAATCGAGAATGGAATCGCCGCATTGGTCTTGTAAACGAGCCAGCGCGAAATCACGATCGCGAGCGGTATGTAAACCGCGACGTAGAGACTGAGTGCGATCCAGCCTAAATACAATGGCCAGAAAGCCAGTCGAATCCCCTGCAACAACGCCAGCCACGTAACGCACGAAACTATCCAAATACGAACGTAGTCGCGCCGAGAAAACGGGAAGGGAAGTCCAACCAAAGCGGCGAAAAAGAACGCGGAAACATAGGCTGCCCACGGCTGGCTGCATGGAGGTAGGGACAGCCAGTAAAAAAAACAAGCGAGCGCGGAATAACCCCAAACCGCTCGATGGGGGAATCGCTGCGAATTGGCATCAACTGCGAATCCGCTTTGCACACTTTGACTTTTGGATTGAGGCTTATCCGACGGAGTTATCGCCATCCGAAAACATCTGGCTGATGGAACGATTGGAATGGATGCGCCGAATAGCTTCTGCTAACAGCGGTGCAACCGTTAATACGTGGATGGAATCCAATCGCTTCTCTGGCGGCAACGGGATCGTATTGGTAATGACCAGGGAATCGATCGGCGCTTTGCGAATGTTGTCGATCGCTGGACCGCAGAGTACGCCGTGAGTGGCCGCCAAATGGATTTCTTTTGCCCCAGCATCGCGTACCAATCTGGCCGCTCCGCAGATCGAGCCACCCGTGCTGATCATGTCATCGAACATCAAGCAGATTTTCCCCTCAACAGGACCACCGATGATGTTCTTCTGTTGCACCTGCAAGGCATTGTCGCGAACCTTGTCGACAATCGCCAGCTTACCACCGATTCGCTTTGAGTGTCCGATCGCTCGCTTGATGCTTCCCTCATCAGGACTCACTACGACGATTTCGTTTGGATCCAAAGAACGACTTTGGAAATAACTGGTCAGCACCGGCCCCGCGTACAAGTGATCGACGGGCACATCAAAAAAGCCTTGGATCTGGGGAGCGTGCAAATCCATCGTTAAGACTCGATCCGCGCCAGCTCGGGTGATGACGTTGGCGACGAGTTTCGCTGTAATTGGCGTACGCCCTTCGTCTTTGCGGTCCTGACGCGCATAACCGTAGTAGGGTATCACCGCTGTGATTCTAGCCGCGCTCGCTCGTTTGCATGAATCAATCATGATGAGCAATTCCATCAAATTGTCGTTCACGGGAGGGCACGTTGGCTGCACCAAATAAACATCCCGTCCGCGAACATCCTCTTCAATTTTGCAAAAATTCTCGCCGTCCGGAAATTTTCCGAGCGATACGGAGCCTAGATCGAGATGCAAAAAGGCACAAATGTCCCGCGCTAACTGCGGATTCGCGCGACCGCTGAAAATCTTTAGTTCTCGCATTTGTAGCCCATCTCTTTCATCTTGGATTCTACCATCGCTAGTTCGTCAATCGTATTGATGCTGAGCGATTCGCATTGCTCCAGCAACGGCTTGGCCTCCACTCGCTTGCCATCCTTTAACAACAAAGCAGGACAATCGGTCAAGTAGTATTCACGCTGCGAATTGTTGTTGCCCAGCCGATCCAACGCCCAGAGTAACGAATCTCGATCGAATGCGTAGGTGCTCATGTTGACTTCGCAGATCTCTTTTTCGGAGTCTGTCGCATCCTTTTGTTCAACAATTCTCTCAAACTTACCGTCGGCTCCCCGTACGATACGCCCCAGTCCAAACGGATTGTCCTTGATCAACGTTCCCAACAAGCAGTCCCAATTCCCCGAGTAAAACTCTTTGATAACCCGTGATACCGATGACGACTGGATAAGCGGCGAATCCCCGGCGACAACCATAACCAATCGGTCGTCCCCGTCGCGAAGGAGCGGTTTGCACATCTGTACGGCGTGCCCCGTCCCAAGCTGCTCGGCCTGCAAAGCAAACTCGACACCCTCCCGCCCTGTCAATTCTTGACGAACGAGATCATCGCGATAGCCGACCACCACAATAATTCGTTCCACTCCAGCTTTCCCCAACGCATCGAGCACCCAGTGAATCATGGGACGGCCCAGAACAGGAAAAAGTACCTTGGGAAGGTCGCTTTTCATGCGAGTTCCTTTCCCAGCGGCAAGGACGACAGCGGTGGCTTTTTTCATGGATTGAAGCAGTTACGAGCCGAGTGCGAGTGACAATTTGACATCCAAACGAGAGAATCGGATCTCCCGGAAAGTCGCACATCTTGCCAGATTTTTGCCGAACATCATAGGTCGAAGCAAGCATTGATAACAAACATTGACGAATTTCAGTCCAGCGGTTACTATTTTCCTTCCGTTTTAAAGACAATTCGCCGCAATTTGTAGGATTTGAACTGACTATGGCTGGAACCGAACGTCAACGAGAAATTCGTCGTCGCCGAACTCGTGCAAAGAAACTCGCTCTTCTCCACAAGAAGTCTGAAAAGTCGAGCAAGCAAGAAAAGCTCGTCATCGCGGACAAAGTCCGCCGTTTGACCCCCGGGGCCGAACAATTGATTAAGGCTTGGAAGCTGAGCTAAATTCGTCGTTTTCGCGGCATTATCGCTTCGTAGTACTCGTTTGGTGAATTTGCCTCTGTCGCAGTTCACCGTGTGCTAGTCGCGAGATTCTTTCTCTGAATTGAGCATTGGTGATCCGTGCAAACACCGATCCGCTTTGGCGTCACAAAACGTTGGTCCGACGCAGTTGTCGTCGGAAACCTAGGCTTTTTCGTTGAGGTCCCGGATAATCCGGATGATTCCCCAATCGCTCAATTCCAAGCGGTCCTGCACCAAACGGCCGCGAGGTGCGCAGAAATCGGCACCTCTCACGACCAACTCGTGCAAGTGCTCGTGTACTTGCCTTATGCCGAAGATCTGGCTCTATTCAACGAGCTTTGGGACAACTGGCTCCCTCACGGTTCCGCACCCACTCGCGCGTGCACGCACCCTCCACTGGCCGATTCTCGCTATCGAGTCGAACTGGTTGTAACCGTCTTTGTTCCCACCAAAACCTAAGCTCGACCATCTTCGCGTTCGATAACCCGCGAACGCAAAAAAGTGCAAAGTACACCAAACAAAAAAAGCGAGCCATTTCTGACTCGCTTCTTGTATCTGTTCTGCATCCGATAGAGCAGATGCCGTGGCAACCTAACTTATGGGGTCGGTGCCGATCCAACAACCTTCTCTTCTTCTTCCTCTGGAATGATGATTCGTGGTGACACGGTCATCATCAGAGTACTGGTTTCTCGACCGATCGCATTGTTCTTGAACAATCGATTGAGATAAGGGATCTTGCTCAAGATCGGGGCACCCCGCTCCACTCGGCCTTCCGATAGTCGCTTGATACCACCCAAGAGGATTGTACCACCGTCTGGAACGTTGACCGTCGTTTGGATTTGGGTGATACCAATCGTTGGTTGCTGAACCGTCGTACCTTCGATCACTTCGTCCTCATCGTTACGGTTGCCTGTTGGCAAACCGGTGCCCGGATTGATGATGCTGGTACCAGTGTTCGTCGATCGTCGACCGGTAAAGGTGAACTGACGTTCGGTGTTTTCCAATCGTGTAAACTGTGGCACCAAGGTCATTCGAACGAATCGTCGATCTTGTGACACGACCGATTGTACGTTCATTTGAGTACCTTCGTTGAGCACAACAACGATCGGCTTTTGAGCAACCGCAAAGTCACCTACCACCGGTTCGAAGGAGATTACGAACGGTCGTTGCGCGGAGTCGTTGATACTCGCGATTTGTCCGTCGAACATCGTAACCTTCGGTGCATTGAGCACGTTCTGGCGGCTGTTACCTTGAGATGCTTCCAAGAAGAAGAACAACTCGAGATCGCTCAAGATCGCCAAACCAAACGTAGTCGCTTGCCCGATGTCAGGTGCACCGAACGGTGGGTTAACGGCGTAGGTGTTGTTCAGTCCGATGTCCAAGTCGCCTGTGAAGATTGGTCCAGTTGCAGAGTTCGCTGCACTCAAACCAACCGCAACCGCAGGTCCACTGTCGTCATTCGGCAACCGTCGTACGTTGTCATCCTTCTTGATATCAAAATCGATACCAATTCGCTCGAAGAAGGTGTCTTGGAGTTGGATGAACCGAACTTCGATCGTCACTTGCAGGTTCTGCAGGGCTCGCAAGCTCTTAAGCAGATCCGCCAGAGCCTCATGAGTTTCCTGTGGAGCCCGAACGATCAAACTCAACGTTTGCTGGTGTTGAATCATTGAGCTGGAACCTGAATTGGATTCCCATGCATCGGGAGTCACAACCGTCTCGATCAGATTGATCAACTCAGGGAAGTTTGCCAACGGCGATCCACCGAACCCTTGTGGAGTTCCAGGGAACACAGCTTGCGGCCCAGCACCATAGATGTTCGGTGATAGACCCGGAACAGGTCCGCCGAACCCTTGCCCAGCCATCGGACCGTTCATGCCAGGCATGGCGGCCAATTGCGTGAGGACTTCGCTTCGCGGATCGACGCTAACCGGCCGTGCTGCTGCAAGACCAGACGCGGAACCTTGCCCCGCGACGGTAGCACTCGCGAAGCTCGTTTGAGCTTGGTAGGCTGCTTGGAGTGCACCGGCAAGACCAGAGTTGTAGTCGGTCACAAAGTTTGGAATTGGAATAACCAAATCCTTCACCGAATACGTTTCCGTATATAGCTCGGGTTGGGTAAAGCGACTGCTTTGAATGATGAGCATCTCATTCTTGATCACATATTTGAGATTTAACTTCTCAAGCATGAGATTGAGAGCACTCTTCATCTTGATCGAATTGCCTTGCAGATCGATTGAGACGGGCTGGTCAATTGTCCAACCCTCCGTTGCAATCGATTGCTCGTCGATGTCGATCGGAATGCCGAACATCTCGCTCAGAGTTCGCATAACGTCAACCAAAGGTCGCTTGTCAAACGAGCCAGAGAATGATTCCTCTAAAGCGTCATAAATGCGACGCTCCGATGGCAACATCCTAGACTCACTCTGCGATCTCAATCGCTTGCGGGATAACTCTTCCCAATCCTTGGGATCGGTAAAGGTCATGATCTTGCGATCATCCCCAGGGACAGAAGAGGCCTCCGTGCTCATGAGCATGTTCATAAGACCATACTCTTTGCGTTCGCGAATGAGTTCATACTCATTGTTGTTCGCCTGCATCTTCGACTTGGCTGTCATCACAGCAGCGATCTCGGACCCAGGCCGTAGCTCAGATACTCGTCTCGCCACTTCGACCGCTTCATCAAATCGGCGTTGATCGATCAACGTGTTGTATTGATCCACCAACGAGGAGACTTGTAGATCGGACTTGACTAGAGCGTCAGCTTCGACCCTCATTCGATCTTCAGTTTGCTTGTTGGTCTGGTCGAGTTGAATCGCAACCTTGTTTTGCTCGACCCACTTCTCGATGTTGCCGTTAACTTGGTCAACGCTGGTCAACAAAGATTTTTTATATTCATTCGAAGCCTCGGATTGCTGGATCCGAACTCGCAAGCTTCGGAGTTTATCGAGTGCTTCGAGTGGCTTGTTTTGAGTCGCCAATCGTTCTGCATCCGCTATCTCGCCAGTAACTTCGCTGAAGAGACGTTGTCTCTTGCGCAGTTCCTCTTGATTTGCGGTCGCAACAGCACCGATTTCCTCGGGAGCTCCGCTTTGACGCGCACTGACTTGCAGCATCGCCATCTTGTCTTTGAGCTGGGTGAACGTCGGTGGATCGAGATCCTGCTTCTTTTGGTAAGCAGCACGGAACTTTGCCATTGCGGCATCGTTGTTTCCCGTAGCCAGGGCGCTCAAGCCCTCGCGATAGAGATCGGCTCCGTTAGACTCAGAATCGTAGGAGCTTAGTTCGCCGCTAGCAGCGGCAACTCGCGATCCATCTTTCTGTGGTTGATACACACCAGTTTGCACAGGCTGAAGATTGGGTGGCAAACCGCCGGCTGCTTGCACAGCACTGGCAGGCATGACGCCAGCGTTGCCAGCCATGGTCTCTCGGCTCTTTACTGCCAGTTCGAGTTGCCAGGGTCGCGTTGAGCCCGGTGCAAATTCTGCATCGGATACCCCTAACGACTTGGCCTGATCGACTAATCGCCGAGCTGTTACCACATCGCCCTTGTCCAAAGCGAGCTTGGCTTGCGCTGTTAACGCAGCCGCTTGATCTCTCTTTGGATTGGCCGACATTTGTTGCGTAGGCAAATTCAAACCAGGCAGTGGAGGCAATGCTCCATTGGTACCACTTGGGGGTAAAAGGTTCGGAGCGGCTAGCGCTCCCTTGGTGGATTGATTAGGATCCGCTGTACCAGGCTTCTCTGAGCTAGTAGCTGCATTCGATGCTGGCAACGGAGGCAAACCACCGGTTGGTTGGCTCTGAGCTAGGACCGTCGATGTCGCGACCATTGGTGTGGCGAGGCCAACAAGCAATGGAACATAGACGGGCGAAGGGACCGCCGACAAGGCGGTTAAGAGCCGTAATGTCCGGAGGGGGGTTATGTGTTTCAACGCGACACTCCTTTATCGCTTTTGTTTAAAAAACGCTCGTCTCATTTCAACAATGATCGACAGTCCATACGGAAACATGTGTTCGTCATTCCCTTGTTGAACACCGCTCCGGTATGGAGACCAAAATCTATCTGGTAGGGGAATAGGTCCTGCATAGGATGCCAGTCAATAGCAGATTCGCAGTTCCGAAAAGATTTTTTTAAATGGTAAAATGGGGAAAAACCAGGAGCTTTCGCAGCTTTCCTGGTCTACCCGTTTTAATGCAAATCAACGCCCATTCACGCATAACGTTGCAAAACTAGCGTTGCAAACTGCCGCCCATAGTTTGAAGCGGTCTCGGTTGGCTAACAGAATGCTGAATTGCGTTCGGCATTTGTGGCGGAATGGTGGTTAACGGTACAAATTGGTTGGGCGCTGGATTGGTTGGAACATTCGTGTTTGTGTTCTCACTTGCGTCTGCGATCTTTAAACCAGTTGGGCTGTTGATACCTGCCGAAGCGAGTGAAGGATTGGCATTGTCACCGCTCGCTTCACGGCTGCGTAGCTCGTTCAAGTAATAGCTTCCACCATCCTTGTTCCATCCTCCAGCTTGGTTAAGGCGAGGTACCTCGGCACTAGCCGTTCGAACCATGCCATTATCTGATGAGGCTCCCGAAATAGCTGGAACAACTGGCTGCGCCGATGCGATGTTAGCAAGGCCGTTGTTGTTTGTGAGTTGAGCTACCAGCGAGGCGTTACCGAATCCTCGTGCCGAAGCGGTAAATCTCGAAACGTCTCGTCCACCAGCGTTGACCCAATCGTTCCAAGCGGTTTGTAATTTACCTACGAGGGGATAGCCGTATACCTCGTTAGTTGCAGCAACCCAGTCATTGTTCTTCATGCCTGCTTCAAGAAAACGAATAAAGGTTCTGGGACCTTGCTCGCCACCTTGCGCGATAAGAAAACTGGTTAAGCTGTAGCCCTGTGCGTAGAGCGGAAGCGGATCGGCTGGGTAATCTTCAAGCAAGAAAAGTGTTGCAAATCTTAAGCCTTTTCCATCCATTAAAAACTTGATTAGCAACTGGTCGTGTTTTCGCCGTTCAGCCTCATGCTCGACTGTTGTGCACATGCCTTCGTCAGCCCATCGTGGAACTGGTCGACCATAGGGCGCGAAATGACTGGCGATAATGGTATGGGTCACTTCATGGGGCAAAACGGAATCGATGATCCGTTCGCGAGTACCACGTACGGTCATCTTAAAGTTAATGACCGCACCGTTGACTAGCGTATAATTTGTTTCGCCACTGGCTAATGCGCGCGGGTTGTCTTGAACGAACAGAATACAAGGCTTGGACCATTGTGGGAGTTCGTTTCCCGTCCAATGAATTGCTAAGGCTTTTCGGAACGATTCCGCTGCCGTGGATACCTCTTTCGCCCAGTCCGCATCGTTCGCATACACCGTGAAATTCGGTGTCGCGCTCATGTAGCGAGGAGGGGCTCCCACGATTTGTGCATGGGAGGTCGCAATACAGGCAGCAACGCAAAAGGTTGCTACGAGCACGATACAAATTTTCCTCAGCAAGTACATCAACGCCTCCGTGCGGTGATTGGTGTTTACCCAATGCGATCTGACATCCGTGCAGTGCTTATTGGGTGTTTCGTGGGACAGGTCGGGACCTGGATTCGTGTTGGGCTGACCGAGAGTCTAGAAAACGACGAAAGAACGTCTCCAGGTCAATCTTGAGCGAAAATCGACAAAATCTCACAAATATGTTCTTTGCTAGCCAACTGAATAATCGCTGTTTTGAGTATCGTCGAGCCAGCGAGCGGTTTATTTTCTCTCGCCTAATTCCCGTGAATTAACCAAGCTGCCGAATACGTTCGATAAGGTCAGTATGAATTTGCGGCAAAACCTGAGGATTGGATTGGGACGAGACGCAGTATTGATCTCGACAGTGCTGCTCGCGGTCGCGGCTGGATTCTTGGCTTATGTTTCGCGACTTAACGACGTGACTCACGACGCGTTTCACGAGATGGCGTTAGCACGCGAGCTATTCGAACATGGAACGCTGCCGCTCGAGGATCGTTTTGCGTTTACACCGACGGTTTCGCCTGCCGTTCATCATGAATGGGGCACCGGGGTCTTTCTTTATTTAGTCGCTGGTGCAAGTCCGCTAGGATTGGACGGCATGGCGATCGCGAGGTTGATTCTTATCGCTTTGCTAGGCCTTTGTATTTACAGAGCGGCGAGAAACAACGGAGCCAATCCACTCGTCATTGGACTTTGCTTGCCGATAGCCTTTCCTTTGGCTTGGGTGGGGTTCGCGACGCTCCGTGCTCAGCTGATCACGTTGGTGTTTATGGCCATCCAAGTACTATTGCAACAGAGCGATTGGAGAGAGCGTCGCTCGTGGGTGTTCGCATGGATGATTATGTATGTCGTCTGGCTAAACATGCATGCGGGGTTTGTCGTGGGCGTGGCCATGTTGGGTTTGCACGTGATCGAACGCTGGCTAGTCTATTTTTCATTAAACCGAAACTCGTTTCAGCTACGGGAATTCCTGGAGCGATTTTGGCACCATTTTGTTATCGCAGGATTTCTTGTTGTTGGAGTCATGATTAACCCGTGGGGTGTTCGTTATCCAATCTACCTTTGGCATGCGATACTTATGCCACGCCCCACGATGCTGGAGTGGCAACCACTGTGGCAGATGCCCGATACGGTCATAAGCATTGCGTCCTTTGCATTTATGGCGATCGGTTTAGGATACGCAGCAAAAACGCGGCAATGGCAGAGGCTAAGAGGTTGGTTTTTTTGTTGCCTCGCCGCTTACATGGCGTTAAAGCATATTCGGCATGGTTCCTTGTTTGCGATTGCTTGGATGATCTATATGCCGGGGTGGTTGACGGCAACAGAGTTTGGACGCAGTTGGCTGGCCATTCTTCAAAATTATCGTACGACGGCCATTCGCATGTGTTGGATTACGGGCATAGCGTCGCTTCTTTTTTTCGTTCAACACTCTGCTTGGCGATGCGAGATTCCGAGTAAACATACAGAATCATCCATGGTCTATCCGGTCGAGGCGGTTGAATTTCTGAAGCGATCGGAATTCAAAGGCAATCTGATCACTCCCTTTACAGCAGGAGCATACGTCAGCTGGATATGTCACCCCAATATCCGAGTTAGCTTGGACGGGCGATACGAAGTTGCGTACCGAGACGATGTTCTACCCAAACACGATGCGTTCTATCATGCAAGCCCGAATTGGCGCGACGTATTGGTCGAGTATGATCCTGATGCAATTCTGGTCAAGCAAACGGCTCCGGTGCGTCGGCTGCTGGGGCAAAAAGAGCACGACACAGAACATTTTCGGCTAGTCTACGAGGACAGCATGTTCGCTGTTTTTGTTCATGATTCACTATCGGTTCGAACGTCTGCCTCGGGGCGAGTTTCGGACAATCGTTGAATAAGTTCTAAATCATCGTCTGGACTCATGGTTCGCAGCACGATCTCTACGTAATCGGAGGAGACGTTGCACCAAATAGGTCGCTGGCCTGTTTGGAGACGGGCAGCTAGTTCTTTTGCATCGCCCGTTTTAGGATAGATTCGCACGCAACCGCTTTCTAGTTGTGCGGAGGCCCAAACACCTGCGCCCAATCGGCAAGCTCTAGAATACGCCTCGGCCGATTTCGCAAAAGGGCTACCGTTCAACTGAGTTGCCATCCGCTGTGCACGATGAAGAAGATTCTGAGAGCTTGTTGCCAGGATTTGGCCGAGTTCCGTTTGTTCCCATTCTTCGTACGAGCTTGAGGTGCGCAGCAGAGACAACAGCAGCATCTTCGAAGCGATTGCTAGCTCAACGCCATTTCTATTGACCCGTTCGCGGGCCGCCCCTGCGATGGCAGAATGGTCACGAAACAGAATCATGCATCCCTCAGATGAGCCGATTAAAAACTCACAGGGCACTATGGCGATATCGATGCCATCATCCCAAAGTTTTCTAAGGCACTTACCGACACCGAGTTTACTGTGAAGATCGAGCATTGAGCCATCGAGAGCCAGTTCTACCAGTTGCAGGTTGTTCTTTTCTTTTGCAACACGCAACGCGTTTCGAGTTGAGATCGTGCCATCACCGGGTTGATGAGAAATCGTTTGACCATCAATGGAGAGTGAGACGGCGAATGCGGAACCATCGCCAACAGCTTTGTTTACCTCTTCGACATCGCAGTCTTGATTGGTACCAACTTCAACGACGTTAACGCGGGCGTCATCCAGGATGTCACGAACGCTGGCTACGGACGAGTCGCCAAAACGTGGTATCCGAATGCAATATTGGCGAGGTAAAATCCAAGTGGCCTGGCTTTCGATTCGACTCGCGGACGATGCGACCGTCTCTAGCCCTGCGGCCAACGAATTAACGAAGATAACTTCTTGGGCACCCGTCTTGCTAAGAACCACGCGAGTCAACTCTTGAGACAGGTTGGTGGAATCTATTGTCCCACGAATCGAGCCCGCGAGCATCCATGACTGTTGTGGTGCAAGTGGCACACCAAGCCAGCGGGATGAGAACAGTTCGCCTGTCGCATTGATCCCTTGACCTGCGAAATCGTGAGACGATCCTTCGGTGAATTGCTTGGAGAAGTTCTCCATCCAACGCGATGCATTTTCGAAAACTTGCTGGATTGGCTGCAGGCTTGAGTTAGTAAAGGTATCTTTGAAGCCAGCTTTTTCTGCGGCATCTCTCAAGGCTTCGGCCAGTTTAGGGTTGCCGATAAATTGGGAGACCTGTTTGACAGCTTCGGTAGGAAAGAACTGTCGAAATTGGTTGGGGAACTTCATGGGACTCGCGATTGTAAAAGCTCATTGACCGTTTTGATGTAATGTTTACCTGGGCCCGAGAGCGGGTGGATTAGGTTGTAGTAGAAAATATACCAGATGGAACACGAAACCGAAACTGCAACAAATGCAAAGGTTCTATTGCGTGTGGTAAGGAACGCCGAGCTGTTTTAAACGCCGCTTGGACGTGACGACTTGCTATGATGAGCTAGCAAATTCGTCAAACCAAATCTGTTCTTCACGAGACTGTGATTGCTGTTCCAAGTATCGAGAACAATCCACCTATCTCAGCACGGGCGAGGCTACGGGTTTTAGATTGAGGGCGGGAGGCTTCTGTTGGAAAGTGATCTGGAGGGGGAGGCGCCGACAGCTGCAGTC
>JALOQS010000158.1 GCA_025459355.1 Pirellula sp. | reverse complement strand
ACTCGAACAAGCGGATGTGGCATTGCAACGGCTCGACGATGGATCATGGGAAGCCATGTCAAGCGTATTGGTGGGTAGCGAAGCAAAGGCCACGGTGCGGTTCAGTGTTTAAGCGTAGCAGTACGTGCTGAAGGGTTATCTATAACAGCCCGCCAGCGCGAGCAGAGGGATAGTTCCAATACCAGCCCGCAGCGCGAGCAAGGGATAGTTCCAATACCAGCCCGCAGCGCGAGCAAGGGATGGAACGCCAGTTAACAAACCCGAAGCATTAGCAATTAGAACGCCAAGCCCCCTAGGATCCAATCGCATGCGAGGGATCGAGTCGCCGGTTCGCACTGGTCAGGCTTCAGTTAGAAAAAGGACAAACCATGAGCCCCTTCGCCAGACCAATGTTATTTGCGGGTTATCTTGAATCCAATCAGGACGATTAAGCACGCTGCTTGAACGAGCAGTGCGATTTGCCACCATGCCCAGCGCGGTCCGCGAGAGGATTGGAATGCAAAGAAAGAATCACTTGATACGCGGAGCGTCCGAAATAAATAATCACTCGCGGTATTCCCTTTGGGCAAGCGTGTACACCAGACCGATGCGTATCTCATGTCCGACGTCGGACATTTCAGACGCGTTAACTCCGTTGTCACCCCATCTTGAATCACGGAGAAAATGGCCTCTCCCCCTTTGCGTTCGATTACGAAAACGCCCGATTGAAACGGATTGGGAAACGACCTGTAAATCGGATTCTTAACTCGAACCCCTTTGTATGCAGCACGCACCTCCGCTTTCATTCTTGGAGAAGCGATAAACCCCATCTGCAATTCCGTAATCTCTGGGTCATCCAATTCGATTGTGAATATCACACCTTGCCCCCAACCCTCTGTGGGGGATTCGATTTTCTTAGCTTCCCAGTCCAGCTCTGCACGAAAGTCTCCTGACGCACTAATCAACATTTTCACACCAATTTCCCGAGGTGGATCGGTGGTGCCTTTCCGATCTGAAACCTGCTGCACTCGCAATCCTTCGCGAGTAATGACGCTTTTGTCCCCAGGACTGCTCGCAGGGGTATAGTCTGCTAACGGATCGGTCGCGACTTTGCGAAAGTCGATCTCCAACGTTTCCGCAAAACCGATCACGTTTGACATCGAGCAAATGCAGATTAAACCACAAAGTGTCTTGATCATGAGTTGGTGTCCTTATGGTAACTCGTTGGACTCGATTTCTTGCCCCTGAGGGGTTAGCCCCGCCCTCATAACACGGTGGTCGACCGCTGCAGTCAGGAAGCTCGTCGATCCATCAGCTCTAGCAAACATGGCGCCGCCGACATGGGCCGAACCCCAATTGTCTTTGAACGCGATATTGCGAGCGTCGGGAATGATGGCCACCCCCGCGCGAGCCGTTCCTTTGCTACCTCCAGAAAAAATGGGTTCATCCCAATACCAACTCGTGGGACCGTGGACCGCCCAATCGTATGCTTTTTCTCCGAGGATTAACGTTTGCGATGATCCGTCCGTTATAGCGGATAAACGCATCGCAATGGGATAGTTCTGCATTACCTTTCCATTGGCTGCATAGTCACTTTGTGCCCACGCGTATCCACCTGATTCAAAGCGTCCCCAAGAGTCGTCCACGGTCGGTAGCGAATCCCGTCTAGCTCGCGATGGGCATAAATACATAGGTTGACGAATTCCAAACTGGATCTGCTCATAAGCTGCCACCTGCTCCAGTTGCGGTAAAATCGAATACCCCCATGACCCAGGCTGTTGGTTCGGTGCAGCCCCAGGTTTTCCTATCCCCCATTGAAAGTGAATTCCGTAAGGCACATCAAAAGTCGAGATCACTACCTCTGTCCCATTCACCGATCGGATCTTGCTATCGGGTGTGTAGCCGCCGTTCCCTGGGAAGCTTCCAAATGCTGTTGCGTGCATTTGCAAAGCCAGCCCAAGCTGCTTCATATTGTTCGCACAGGATATCCGGCGTGCTGCTTCTCGTGCCGATTGAACGGCAGGTAACATGAGTGTTACCAACATCGACACAATCGCAATGACCACAAGCAACTCGATGAGTGTCACGCCCCGACTTGGCTGCTGCGACCTGCGACTCTCATGGCAAATCCACATTCGCATCCTGGCAATCGATATGCAGATCATATTAGACCTCGTTAGAATTCAACAAAGGATTCGTTACAGATTTCACCTGAACTGCTTTGGCCTGTCGTTCTTTTAGGACGCCGACAATGGCCGTGTAGGCATGCAGAACTAATAGCATTTTCATTATGACCAACGGTGCTGCATAGCGAGCGTAATAACTCACCATGACATACGGCCCCAAATAGAAAAGATAAAGGGAAATGGTTGCCAACTGGGCGGAGTTCAGCGGCCCTTTGTGAAACCACAACAACAATGCGAATGCGATGATGGGAAGCGGAAAATAGACGCGGGTGATGCGATTGGCCCACAGTATTCTTTCATTCTCAGGTTCCAACGGCACGTAGTATAGTGCGGCTGCGCAGAAGCGATTTGCGACTCGCTCTACGAACCCAAGCGGGTTCTCGCGAATAGATCTCCAAGTGGGTTCCGATCGTTCCTGTATGAACATCACCTCCCCCACCTCGACATAGCGTTGACGCTGTGGTGAATTGCTTCCCCACGGATGCTGATAGGCGGATGCTTTGTCTAACACACCATCGTCGTCAAGGACTTGCGATTGCCAAACTTCATACATGGCATTCGATTTGATAGGAATCCATTTTCCCAATGCGATACGATTTCGAATCGTCCATGGCGTTACCACCAATATGGATCCAATAGCCGCCAACATCAGCGGTCGGCTGATCACTCTCAGGCGGCTAACGAAACTCTGAAACGATCGAACAGGAGACTCTGCACCTTTTTGAAAAAACCACTGAACCGCCGTCGAAGCGGCCCACGCGAAACCAGCTATAGGACTGGCTAAGGCGACAAATCCTCCAAAAAATCCCCATACCAGCGGCTGCATCTTGGCTTGCAGCGACATGTGTCCCACCCTCTGAAGCCCCACCCAAATGAGACACAACAAAAGCAAAATCAGCCATGTATCATGAGTCCGCAGAAATAGCTCCGAAAAGTCCGCCGACAGCCCTGCAACTAGTAAAGCAATACCTAGCCGTGGCGCTCCAACCGACCTGGCAAAACCAACAAAGATAAGACTGCACAGTAGAATCGATAACGTATTGCATAGCACAATGACCTCAACAACGGTTTCTCGATCGTCACCAGCCAGCCAATAGACTCCAGCAGTGAAGTAAACCAGTAACGGTGGCATCCATGCAGTCGGACCTGTCTTTTCACGAAACACGTCCGAAAAACCGCGTCCCTCTCGGATGGCTTGCGCGATCGTATCATACTCCGCTCCAATCTGGTTTGTTTGGTTGGAATAAAACCAAAGTGAAGGCCCGCGATTCTGTCCCCGCCAATCTGCCAAGAATGTGCACCCAAACACAATCACCAAAACGAGGATCGTGTCCAGCGCGGTGCAACCAAAAACAATCGTCGTGTGATTGCGTTGTTTGGGAGGTGGGCCTGGCAACTCCTCTCGCGAATTCGGTCTCAATGAACCATCAACAGAATTCTCAAGAGAATCGCTCGAACTCGTTTCGTGATTCATACCTAGCCTCTAGTGCCTTTCTCAATCCCCCGCGCGGACGAGGAGCCGAGTGCAATGGCAGAGTGAATTCTCGGTGACTCGTAATAAGACTCCGATTGACCGTGCGGCGAACTTACATGAATCGTACTGAAATCGTCAGCCAGTCGTTCACCCGCGATTCCTGATGGTATAAGCAAAACAGCAATCAGAAAAAATATCAAAGCAATCTTGCTCGCTGAATCACCCGGAATCCGCGTTGGCCTCGCATCATGGTTTACTAAATCATTTTCCGTATCCCTGTTGGATATGGCAGATCTGTCAGGTTTCCACTTTCTCCACGAAAGCAAACTACGTAAAGCCCGAACTCCGTACATCGCCGTAAGTTTCTTGCCCTCTTGAGACGAACGTGGTTGGTACGAGATGGGAATCTGCTGAATCGGTATTCTGGACTTCATAAGCTTAGCAGTGATTTCCACGCATCCTTCGAACCCAGTCGATTGCAAATCAAACGATGTCATCAAAGCTCTCGGCAATAGCTTATAGCAGGTAGCATGGTCTCTCACGAACCGACCATAAACGATCCAAAATGCGAGATCGATCATCAATACGCCTGAGGCGAAAAGCCATCGTGATGGTTTGTTCCAGTAACTCGGACGGCGACCGTAAACAACCGATGTTGCGTTTTCCACCGCTGCCATCAGTCGCCCAATATCCGACGGATCGTATTCTAAATCGGCATCTTGAAACAAAACCCAATCCCCGACCGCCGCGTCCAACCCACTCCGAACGGCCGCAGTCTTACCGCCATTTTGATCTCGAAGAATCAAATCGAATTCCATTCGATTCGCCACCTCTTGAAGAATCTCTCGAGTCCTATCCGTCGACCCATCGTCTACGACGATTATCTGCCAATCCGGTTGTCGAACTTGCATGAGTCGTTGAAGGAGCAAGCAAATGGTCCGCTCCTCATTGTAGGCTGGAACAATCACCGAAAGTTTCATTTCGCACTCCATCAGCGACTATCATAAATTATCAAGGACGATGCAATAATCGCCGATAAAACCATGCTACAGATCAGGCGTTTACAAACTCTTTGAGATGGCTCTTCGAATCAGCCAGCAGTCGTCGAATGCTCCGCGAAGAGAGTTGCATGCCTAAGGCGATTTCTTGATTCGATTCGCCTCGTAGTTTTCGAATGATAATTTCTCGGATTTTCGATCCCGAGACACGATCCAAAGCGATTTGCAACGCATCTCGAGCATCGATTGCGTCCTGGTCGTTTCCCGTATCATGACTGCGAGTTAGCTCGGCGTAGAGAACCGGTAATGGTACGCTCCTCTGCCGTTTTTGCCTTTTGTTATGCTTGCCCCTATTGACCCCTTGTTCGAAGATAAGCCGACGAATAACTAGGAAGATAAAATCGCACGTCCTATCTCCTCGCTGGTCGCAGATATTGGAGAACGATTTAAGTGATTGCCATAAGGTCACCATAACCTCCTGTGCCAAGTCATCTTCGTATTGCTCACAGCGATCCTGCCAACCAAGTTGACGTCGGCAGCCTCGCCTCACATCGTCGATGAAGTGGTTGTAGATCTCGTCGAATCCGCTGTGGTCACCGAGTCGAATCCGTTCCAATGTGGGGCTTAGGTCTTGATCATGGGTTGGTGAGAGAGCAGACATGGGCTTGTCCTCTTTAGGGCTTAAGGGTCGTGGTTCCAGTCCATGGATCCGTCAGAACGAGTCTCAATCGTTCCAGAAGTTTCAATGGAGTTTAAAATCGCCTTAAACCCCTGTCAACAGGGCTTCGTTTTGTTTTCCGGTGAATATTGTTTAGGAATTTTAACGGGGTTTTGTCTCACGAACTCCGGTTTTTGGGGAAGGTAGCCTGTTTATGGCGAGATGATGTTGTAACGCGACCATGCTTACGGACCTTGTTTCAGGCGCCCCCGCGGACTACGAAAAGGGGGTCCGACGAAAAGGGGACGGGGGTTTTTGCCTGTTCCAAACGAGGCAGAAGATGGCTCGCGAGTGCATTGCTAACACGCGATAACACGCGACTTCAAAGAGTCAATTAGACGGACCAAACAGTACCTTTTTGTATTGGCAGAAAAATCGAACGCAGAAAGATTCGAGACTCATTTTTCTGCGTTCGATCTTTCTGCCCTATCAGGGTTTTTCTTCCACTTAGACGGCGTCATTCGAACAAACAGGGAGAGCCACGATCGGATCATAGCTCAGGTCGATTGACTTAGCATATTCGTCAAGTAGCTTGCTCGTCAACTCGGCAATACGAGAGGGTACATGGATCAGGGTTGGGTCAGTTTTTATGTCCTCGGACTCGCAAGAGTTCAGTGCCATGGGAACCAAATCGGGTTGGCGTCGAAGGTCTCGCGTCGTAAATCTTTTTGCTCTATGTGTCTAAGTGGTCCCTGTGTTTCAAAAAAACTTATCCGCCCGAAGCGTCCTCGCAAAACTCGACGCGAACAACACTTTTCAAAGGGAAAAGAGGCTTTTGTTACTGAAGCCACAGAGTCGCGGAGGACACAAGAGAAAAAATCTTTCCAGAATTCTTGTCCGCCTCGAGCAAAAATGTTGCATTACTACATGGGGACCGTCCGGGACAACAAAAAAGACGGGTGTTTTTTGTTTGGCTCGTTTACAAGTGGAGTTGGAAATGATTAAGTATTTTTTAAGATTCTTGTAGGTAGCGTTGCTCATGGTATGCCTAACATGTTTATCTAAAGCAGGTTGGTGGGAAGTATGCACCGGAACCTTTACGTGTTCTGGTGCAAGTACCTGTACTGGTGGAATTGGCCCGTTTCTGAATAGCTGCAATGGCACATCAACGATTGGTGCCGGTTGCACCACGACATCTTGGTATGCGCCGTGGTACTGCGCCTCAGGCTGAACATGCAAGGGTGGGACCTGCTGGCTGGGTGGTGCTTCCTGTGGGATTTCAACACTGTCTGGATGTTAGATAGAAGCTTGTCTTGGCAACTCGTCCCATTTGGTAAGCTAATTGGGGCGTCTTCTTTAACACAATGGAGTAGATAGATTGTTTACCTTTCGCGTAGTCACCTTTGTTGGGATCGTGGCGTTCTCATTGTCGCACGGTTTAACCTCTAATGCACAAAATGGCTTAACACTTAACGAGGTGATTGAAAGACATGAGAGCGCCCTGGCTTCATTTGAATCACTAAAATGCAAGTGGGAGGTTAAGACGACGAGCAATGCAGGTGATGAGTCTGTTGAGCGTTTCGAGAGCAGCGTGACACCATGGTACGAAGAGACTGTCAGCTTTCAATCCGACGGAGGACGAGTGGATGAACTCTGGAATGGTAAATATTTTCAGAGGATCGTAAATAATTCCTCGGTTTTTGATGAATTCCCTGACCCAACCGTTGTCAAGGCAGTCAGGCTTGATGAGCCGATTTCATCCTCGCTTAACTTTCGTTGGCGAATATTGCAGACCTATCGCTTTTTGACCATCGACAAGGATTTAACACTACGCGAGCTGTGTGGACGCTCAAATAATCCGCCTTCGCTGAATTTAGTCGAAGGGAAGTACAAGATTTCCTTAAGCTTGCCCCCTCCCTTCCAAAGTGGCAGTGCGTTTTGTGACGAATTGAGGACTGAGGTCTACCTGGATCCAGCTCATGGATTCGCGATTTGCAAGCAGGTCAGTTTTTGCTCCAAGCCTGGGGATATACTAACACAGGAGCTTGTAGTTGAAGAGTTCAAGGAACTCGACATTGGGCTTTTTTTTCCTACTTGGATAAGCGGAAGGCTATTTGCAAGCTCGGGAGGTGGTGCCCTATCTCAAGAAATGAAGTTTCGGTATTCGGACTTCAATAGTCCAGTCGATATCAATGATCGCATAAATCACTTTTTTCCAAAAAATGTAATCGTACGCGAAGCTAGTCGAAATGAAGATAAGCAGGCACGCTGCTATTATGTGACAAGCGACGAAGGGGCATTAGGTGAACCAATCTCAACAGAAATCGAGGCGATTGCAGTGTTGTCAGAGCGGATGGCAGGGAAACCAAATTCTGTAATCGCTTATTATAATTGGATCGTGCTTGGCGTCCTTTCGGCTATTGCATTGGTGATCACCACATACTTTAGAAAATCCCAACGAAAGCGGTGACACCATGCTGGGAAGATTCTTCTTTTCCAATCGCTGGAAAATTGTTGGTGCAATGATGGTTTGCGCGGTCATTTCCCTGATGCTGCCTCTTAGGAAACCCACCCTGGTTTTGTCAGATCCCTTACTCAACGGAGGCGAGGTAGGTTCGGGGTCAGATTTTTCGGTCCATTTTTCAATAACCAATGAATCTAGAGCAAATCGTTCGATTGCAAAAATTTTAAGATCATGCAACTGCACGAATATTTTATCTGGAAACGGAGAGGACTTAAGCTTACCTATTCAGATTGACACTCGCGAAACGCTCAGTTTTATCGCGAAAGTCAGTGCTACTAATCCGGGGCCAAGCAGTACTAACGTCCGATTTGTAGTTGATAATGGCGAAATCTTGCAATTGCTGATTACCTATACTGTGCGTGGCGGTCCGGAGGTCATCGCAATTCCAGCAGTGGTTGACATCGGAAAAACACGAACCGCACGCCTACTTGCTGGGGGTAACCGAGGCGATCTGACCGAAATAGAGCGAATAGAGATTTTACCAAACTCCGCGCATGCGAGCGTATCCCGTTTTACAGAGACCTACTCTGGCCCGAAGCCCTATGACGACTGGATACCAACGCATGAGATTACAGTGGCTATTGATGAGACCACTTCAGTTGATTCAACTCCACTTCGAATTTCAACAGATTTTTTAGGAATAGATGAAACACGCGTCACGTCTGTAGAGATAATTGACAGCAGTATGCTAGTTTGCACCCCTCCTGTAATTGTTAAGACAAATGCAGACGGATTAGTAAAGACGATACGGATTGACGGATTGAGAATTGATTCGAAAATAGTGGTTGAAGAAACGGGTGTTGAAATCGTCGAGCAGCACCGTGTTGAGACCACTGGTTGGTTTAGGTTAACGCTTTCACGGAACGTTTTAAATAGTAAATTACCGGGTAGTCCAATACGCATGCAAGAAGTCGTAACTAATGATGGCATAGCGCGCCAAGTAAACCTTTTTATTGTCGATTGATGAGCCTGTTGGCCAGACCTGGATTCCTTCTGCGTTTGTGAAACCGCCTGTTATTCGCGAACAGCGAAATCAACCTAACCTATTACTACAGCGCTAACTGCTTGGCCAGTCGCATTGGGCGATTCGGTGCGGGTCGATGCCACGCGAAGCCGCTTTGCTTCCCAAACCACAGGGCCTTTTTCACTGTCTTTGATCTTGTACCTCGTCCAACTCTGCGACTTCATCGCTTTCTGCCCTATCAGGGTTTTTCTTCCACTTAGACGGCGTCATTCGAACAAACAGCGAGAGCCACGATTCGGATCATAGCACAGGTCGATTGACTTAGCATATTCGTCAAGTAGCTCGCTCGTCAACTCGGCAATACGAGAGGGTACATGGATCAGGGTTGGGCCCATTTTTATGTAGTCGGACTCGCAAGAGTTCAGTGCCATGGGAACCAAATCGGGTTGGCGTCGAAGGTCTCGCGTCGTAAATCTCTTTGGTCCCGGTGTGTCCGTGTTTCAAAAAACTTTTTCGCGCGAAGCGTCTCCAAAAAACTCGACGCGAACAACACTTTTCCAAGGGAAAAGAGCCTTTTTTTACTGAAGCCACAGAGTCGCGGAGGACACAAGAGAAAAAATCTTTCCGGAATTCTTGTCCGTCTTGAGCAAAAAAGTTGCTTTACATTTTATAGCGTTTCCCTAAAGGAGAAATTCGGCCGGGACGTAGTCTCGACGCGGGGCGCAACGAGCCAAAGATTGAGTAAAGATATTCCCAAAAGGAAATGAGCA
>JALOQS010000437.1 GCA_025459355.1 Pirellula sp. | reverse complement strand
CGGGTCGTATCCACGAAGGGACAATTTGAATCCGCTCTTACCCGCTTGAGCACCATGGCAAGTACCCGAGTTGCATCCAAGTCTCGAAAGCACCGGATTTACATCTCGAATAAAGTCCATGCTTTGATCAGCTCGTATCGAAACGCTGATCGGAACCTCTATTCGATGATCAGCCAATTTCACTTCAAGACGTGATTCGCCTGATTCGAGTGGTTGAACCCAGCCGCGTGGCGACGACCAAGCCTGCGAGCCGGCGACCACATAACTGCAAAAACCGGTAACATCGAGCAACTCTCCCGTCTTGAGCTTAGTAACAAGGCATTGCACCGATTCATTCCACTGACCGAAGACGATTTGCTTAGGCTCGATCGTCAATTGTTCAATACTAGAAATCGGCAGCGATTGGAGCCTTTTTTGCCAATCATCGTGCTGTCGCTCTTGTTCTTGTAGTGTTGCGATTTGAGTGAGTCTCGCAGCGCGACTTTCGGCAATCGATTTAGTATCCGCTGGGACCGTTGCCCCCTGCGGAGTAGCATCGAAACGATGTAAGGACTCCTTGGTGGCAACAGACCAAACACGAATTTGACCGTCAGCTCCGCCAGCCGCTAATCTTCCCTGTTGGTCAATTGCAATCGAGTAGATCGCGGTCTCGGGAACATCCCATGTCGTCAAAATCGCCGGAACAGGCGTAACGTATTTTTCGAGCGCCTGCTTCTCTTCTTCGGAGCGTTCAACCGGATTTTTTTGTTGAATGAGTTTGATCGGATCGGGAATCTGCCCCTCTACATCGTAGGACCAAACACGGATCATGCTACGATTATCGAGGGTTGCGGCGGCGGCCAAGTATCGACCGTCATCACTTACCGCGACATCAAATATGCGACCGGGCATCGGCTCTAGTTGACGGATGAGATTCGCATCATCCCCGATCACTCTGGCTGTTTGTCGAAAGACGCGGTAAATCTTTGGAGTACCATCTGCACCGCCGACGACGATTTCATTCCGTGTCGGATGTTTTGCAATCGCTTGAACACCACCACGCAAAGCCCCAGGCGTGATGGAAGTAATGTTGTCGATAAAGCGTTCCGTTTCAACTTCCGTAAGCTTGACCGTCATATCGCGTGCGACCGAGATAAGATGCTTGCCAGCAGGTGTAAAGACAGTCGCGCGAGGCCAATCTTCATGAGTCCGTTGAAAAAGTTTTTGTTCGCCAGCTAGATTGACGGCCCGGACTGAGTTGTCTGAACATCCGAATGAGATCAATTGAGAATCAGGAGACCAATTCACACCAAACAAGGTGTCGGGGCCGATGATAAAGCTGTTTTCAAGCGTCTTGGTTTCGCGATTCCAAATCTGAAGCTCACCGCGAACGCCCGGCTCTCCCGCCGCAACAGCAATCCATTTTCCGTCGGGTGAATACGCAATCGATTCGAGCCTGGGGCTGAGGCCGATCAACCTTTTGGATAGTCCCCAGTTGGCAGCATCGAAGACAAGTGCTTCGTGAAGACCTGTCGCGATAAGCTCTTTTCCATCGGGTGAGAATCGAAGACTGCTGATCAATGGCGGACGAATATACTTGGGTGGATTTGCTTCCGAGTAGGTGGATTGAGTTGCCGTCTGGTCGTTGACAGCACCCTCATCAATCCAGCGCTTAATCAGCTCGATTTCGGATGCGGCTAGAGGTTTACCATTCTTGGGCATCTCCGCTTTTCCGTCGACAATTTCGATTTCGTGAATCAGGTGGCTTTCTTTGGAGTTCCCAGGAACAACAGCGGGTGAACCACTTTCGCCAGCCAACAACAATGACGCCGCATCCGTCATCAAATACCCACCCATCCGCTTGGCAGGCTGGTGGCAACCAAAGCAGTTATCGCGCAGAATCGGATAGATGTCTTTTGAGAAGCTAACGGGGGCATCCGAAGCTGAACAGCAACTCATTAGGTTATGGCAGCAAAGGATCGCTGAACAAACCACTGCGCAGAAGGTGACGCGAGTTTTTGGTCCAATTGCCATTGAACAAGACTCCAGGCTGGAGAGTGATGGGAGGCGGGGAGGGAACGGTGTCGTTACGGGTGGGACTAAGGGGCTAGGATGCCAACGAGTTTTGTAAGTCCCTCGTCAAGCAACTATCCGGACCCGTGCAGCATAACCGATTCGCCGCTTCGGGTCAACATTTTCACACAAAGCCACGGTTTTCGATGCGAGAGCCCACTTTACGCTCCTCCGGGTTGACCAGCACAAGATTTACAACGCGGATCGATGTTGACGTCGGAGGAGCGAATCTGTTACCGAATTGCGTGCGTCGGGCAAGGCTTTCAACTTCTATCTCCTGTGATCCTTAACAGCATTCGAAACTGACCATATGGCCTCTTTAGCAAGGTTTATGTTACCGCTTTGCTGTTTAGGAGGCGTAATGGGCTGTGGTCCGAGCGCACTTCAGCTCAGAGCGTTGGTCGAGTTTGGCGGCCAGACTTAGCCATACTCCCTTTCGCCGAATTCCATGGGAACGAGATTACGATTCGTCACGTTCGCAATGGTAGGTATCGAACGGAAGAGGATTACGACGTGCGGCACTACGATCTACGATTCCCGTTGCGAGATGTCACGACGGTCGATTTTATTGTTGTGCCTTTCAAAGAGACGACACTCCTCGCTCACACGATGCTCAGCTTTGGATTGAAAACCGGCGAGCATTTCTGCATCTCCGTAGAAGCGAGGCTCGACCAAGGTGAATCGTACTCGGCAATTGGTGGAATGCGTAAAAAGTTTGAACTGATCTATGTGATTGCGGATGAACGAGACGTGATACCTTTGAGAACCAATACTCGGGACGTAGAGGTTTAT
>JALOQS010000157.1 GCA_025459355.1 Pirellula sp. | reverse complement strand
TGGCTATCCTGTTCGCGCCACCGAGCGTGACAGAGCTTCCCGTGTTGCCTACCAAAGACCCAGTGTTGATGATGCCCGTTTGAGTCACCGCACCACTGATGTTGTCAGCACCTGCCCCCCCTAGTGTCGTCGTACCGCCAGCACCGGTGGTGATGTTGCCCAATAATGCTGTTGTGGCATCTTGAATAATGACTGCGTTACTTGTGGCGTTGTTTGTTGTAATCAACCCAGCCAAGTTGATTGCAGCATCAGTCCCATCGACTAAAACAGTGCCACTACCCGCATTGACGATACTGCCTCCTGAACTTGTAACACCCACGCCCGTGAAACTCACGCCGTTTGCTACGATGTTGCTATTGATATTCAGCACCCCAGCGGCCACACCTAGATTGGCTGCACCTAACGATTCAACGTTTTGCTGCGCGACGGCATTCGTCGTTTGCCCCGTTAGAGTAACACCTGGGTTCGTGCTGTTGAATTTCACTTCCTTGATGCTTGCGATGTTGGCAGAGATCGCCGCTACGGGACCAACGATCAAGTCACCTCCAGCGGCGATTTCTTGAATCACGATGCCACCGGAACCACTCCGCGAAGTCAATGTACCGATACGAGTCTCGATAGGGTTCACGACCGTGCCAATGCGCGAACCCGCGTTTAGGATTGCGGAGTTTGCGATAAGGCTAGGGTTGACATTCGGGCCTGAATCCAAAATGCCTCCACGCGCGTTGATTGCAATATTGGCCGCTGTGATATGAAGTAGATTCGTATCGATGCCAGTATTGATGACGGTGTTACCGGTACTGGTCACCGTGGTGCCTAGCCCCATCGTAAAGTTCTGCGCAGCGCCCACATAAAAATCTGCGGCCGAATTCACGCTTACGTTTTGGTTGACGCTGCCGGCAGTGGAAATCAAGCCGATCGAACCATTGGTGCTCGTCACCGCTGTGTTCAAATTCAAAGTATCTATTGTCTGAAGCAGCAAACCATTGGTTGCGGCAATGATCCCGTTGTGCGTCAACGATCTGCTATTGATGTAGCCCGTATCACCGGCTTGTAAGGTACCATTGACTTGGATATCGACGGTCCCATCGGATCGGAACGTGATGTCACCAACAGTGCTTGTCACACCCGATTGAACGTTCAAGCCGTTTTGGCCCCAGAGCAATACGTCCCCACCCGAGGAGAAAACCCCACGTCCATCTGCCACGATAAGTCCATCTGTGACATTCAATTGTCCAGCGTCCACTTTAACGCTGATTGGACCATTGCTTGAAAATAGGTCCCCTGAAGCGCCCACTGAAGTTGAGAAATTTCTGAGAAAAGGGGATGGGGCTGCATTCAGAGCAAACGGAACTACAAATACTGTCGGAGCAACTCCTCCACCTGTACCCGAGATCGCCCGTCGCTTGCTGAACATAGATGCCGTCCCGTCCTCTCGCCGCCAAGGAAGTGACCTGAACATCAATCGCATTTGGGTTTTGGTCAGCTGGACTACCAACATCGGGAGCACCGACACTTCCTGTTGTCGCGTTCAAGAATACATTGGTTGCTTGCAGATTGACCGTGGTCCCATTGTTGTCAGTAATATTCCCAGTTGCCGCGCGAACCGCTGCGTTTGTTGCAATGATACGTCCGAGGGCGACAGAGGATTCCCCGTTAATGAAAACGTCAGTCCCTGCCTGAATCGTTCCAGTCATGGTAACAGCCCCGTTTGCACGAAAGACTACTGAGTTTGTTGATTGGATATTCCCGACCAGGCCAACAGTGGAAGCGATTATTCCGACTCGATTTCCTTGAAGACCACCCGTTGCAGCGAGATCGAATGGTCGTTCACTCAAGAATGACCCTGAGCTTATTAATAGGTCATCTTGGGAAATGACTTGCGAAGCTATATCGATGTCATTAGAAAAAATGTACATCCCAACTCGAGCGCTGACGTCGCCACCTACTCCAAGATTCAAAGTGTTGTTGCTTCGAATCAAGACCGCCCCATCCACGGCATTTATCGCCCCCGTTGCCGATATGGCATCCGCAGCAAACACTTCGATGTGGCCATCAATGGCCGCTGCATTCGCCCCGGTATTACTGATGACCGGGCCGTTGATCGTGACGTCCCCACCGTTTGAACGAAGCAGGATATGACGACCGGCCGATATATTGTCTGAGACGATGTCCCCGTTGGCGGTACTGACTTGCAGCTTTACATCGCCCACTTCAGCGCGTAATTCGGCATTGGCTCCCATCACGATGTCGTCGGTTGCGGAATCGGCGAGGATCGAGCCAGCGGTCGAACGAATTTGCCCATCGATGGTGATCAGCGAGTTGGCGTCAAGATTGATAAAGTCCGAGGCGACCAAGGTGGAACCAGCATCCTGATCAATGCTTCCTACAGCGAAGGTTACGTCGTCCGCGACATTGATGTTCGCGGTTCCAGTAAGTTGCAGCGTCGAGTTGTTTGATGTGTTCGAGACGGTCAAGTCGTTCCCGCCAAGGACATCGAGAGTTCCGCTAAGTGTTGTACTGGTTGCGTTGATGTCGACATTGCCGTTAGCGTTGATGTCGCTTGACGCATCAAAGTTTGCAACAGCGACATTATTGATGTCGATGACGTCGACGGCAGGTAGGTTTAAGGGAGCGGCAGAAAAATCCCCAAACCAATTAAAGGTCCCTCCCGCAGCGCCGCTTCCCGCTACAGTAAAGCCGTTAACGATGACTTGTCGCAAGTTCGAAAAGGCATCGCGAACTTCTCCGACGCCATCCCACGTTCCATTGGCGTTCTCATCGAGGAAAAAATTCCCAGTAGGATTGCTCAAGGCATCTAGCTCGGGGCGCAGATTCGCCGTTTCTACCCCTCCTGCGGTAATGTCGACGGTCAGAGTTCCGGAGGCAAAAGCTCCATTTACAGACAAAACCCTTCGCTTTTCGAGTCGCATAAAGGACCCTGGAAACGGATTGTCGTGACCCCTCCAGATCTTGCGAACGCGACTCGGAAGCTTCGAGACCAACCACAAGAAGATAAGTGCCAACGTGGAGAAAAGGGGGCTGAACATGGAATTGGCGGAGGTTTAAATTTGTGGAGCGTCCATGGATTTCAATACCCACTGGCTCGGTGTATAAAATTCTGTAATCCAGCACCTATTGTAATCATGCGAAAGGGAAAGTGAACTTTTGGGCCTTCGATAATGCTTTGGAATTTGTTGTCATCAGGGCTTCCGATCGCCTCGAATTGGGGCCGTTAAATCAGGAAAAATCGGAATAAGCGGACTAAAAAGAGCATTTAAGGTCTCGCCGACAGCGGAGCTCGCCTTTCCGTATCCAGGGTAATTCGACGCCGCAGATCGATAACTCATTCAGAAGATCGTTTCGTGTCAGAAAACGAAGCATACTTGATCGCTCGCGAAGTCATAGAAACCCGCGGCTCCCATACGGCTATACTCCGAGTAAATCGAAAAACACCCAACCCGCAGTGGAACCCCAACTCAGGCATCTGGCATGGTGATTGGCACGAGGACTCGTAGTACGCCGGATCTCGACGAACGTTTTAAGATACCGCTGGCTTGTCCAGCGCAGGTTCTTGTTTTTCCTTAGATAGATGAGCACCACATATTCCCCATCTTCATTATTCGGTGGCGAAGCCGCCGAATAAAGAAGTGGGGTAGGGGCTCGCATTTGATCTAGCGAAAAACGGAAATATGCCCTCGGCGAGCGAGGGGCATTTCGAGTGGGACTCGCATCGCGTTGCGATGGGGAGGGTGGAGGTATGGTAAGTTGGTCACTCTTTACCGACGCGAGGAGCTTGCAACGGGCCTGGAGACCCGCTCTACGGGTAGTGAAGGAATGGGCAGGAGTGCCCCTTCTACGGCTCGAACGGGCCTGGAGACCCGTTCTACGACCCGTTCTACGGTGGATAGGCATCGAATGTCGACTAAGCACTAAGCACTAAGCACTAAGCACCCGCGTCAGCGGCAAGCACGCGGCTTCGCCGCATACTAAATGCTTGGGTTCCAGCGTCGCATCCATAACTCTAGCATGAGCAAATTCCATAACCGGTACGCTTGATTCTCCTCACCGCGCATGTGCGTCTCTACTAATCGACGGACCGACTCCGGGCGAAAGAAAACGTTGATCCGTGTGTCGCTCGAACATAACGCATCATACGTCCGGTCCCGCAATGTCGTCTTGAACCACTTGCCTATCGGAGCCCCAAATCCCATCTTGGGCCGACTCCATATCTCAGCCGGTATCATGTCAAAGAAGGTCCGCTTTAAAATGTACTTTCCTTGACTACCCCTCCGCTTAAAACTACTCGGCAACGATGCCGCCCATTCCACTAGCCGATAATCCAAAAAGGGTTGCCTGGCTTCTAACGAATGGGCCATGGATGCTATGTCCACCTTTGTCATCAACGCACACGGCAAATAAGTCTGCAAATCGGCATTCGATGCGCAACTCAATAAATCTCGCTTGCCCGATCTCGCCCACGCTCCGCGCAAGAAGTCCGCCGGATCTCGCGCAGGTAACCTCTCCACAAACTCGTCTCGATAAAGTGACGCTCGCATCACTTCTCCAAATATCTGAATCCAATTCATGTAACGATCAGGCGGAGATTGCCCTAACGCTTCACAAAATCGCCTTACTCGTCGAAACAACGATCGCTGCGATGACGAATCCGGTAACATCTTGATCAACCGCGAATGGGCCAACCAAGCTGTCGGTAACCACCGCTGCATTCTTTGACTTAAGATCAATGCTCGGTATCGCTCATAACCACCAAAGAGCTCGTCTCCTCCGTCGCCACTCAATGCGACCGTAACATTCTGCTTGGTTAACTCGCTCAAGTACCACGTCGGCACGGCAGATGAGTCGCTGAATGGCTCGTCGTACTGATAAGCTAGCTTGTCAATAATGTCGATCGCGTCCGGGTTTACTTGAAACCGTTCATGCTTGGTGCCCACGTAATCGGCCACCTGCTGGGCGTATTGTGTCTCATCAAAATCCGCCTCGGAAAATCCGATCGAAAAGGTATGAATGGGCTTCTCAAGGATCGATTGTGCAATGGCTACCACCAATGAGGAGTCAATTCCCCCCGACAAAAATGCTCCCACTGGGACATCGCTGCGCAGCCTCAGCCGAATCGAATCTGTAAGCAACTCTCGTAGACGACTGGACGCCTCAGGCCAAGTGGTGGGTGTTTCTCGGGTCCAATCGATCTTCCAAAATGGTTCAACCGTTAACTCTCCATTTTGAAAAATGGCGTAATGACCAGGTGGCAGTTTCTGAATCCCCTCATAAATCGACTCCGGATGGGGAATGTATTGATAGGTCAAATAGAGATCGATCGCGCTGGGGTTTATTCGTCTTTCGAGCCCGGGAGCTTGGAGCAAACTCTTTAACTCACTCGCAAAGTACAGCTTGCCATCCCGCACGGTATAGTACAGCGGCTTTTTTCCCAATCGATCGCGGGCTAGCACCAATCGATTCTTGCGAGCGTCAAAGAGAGCGATCGCGAACATTCCGTTGAGATGCTCGAAACAGTTTGGCCCCAGGTCTTCGTAGAGGTGGACTATGGTTTCTGTATCGGAATGGGTCTGAAAGTTGTGGCCAGCCCCCTCCAGTCTTCGGCGCAGCTCTTTGTAATTGTAGATCTCTCCGTTAAAGACGATTTGGACGGAGCCATCTTCGTTTCCGAGCGGCTGATGTCCGAGCTGCAAATCGATGATGGAGAGTCGGCGAAACCCCAAGGCGACGCCGAGCGATGAAGAGCCGTCAAGCACGAGGCTGGACGGTTGTGCCGGGCAGATCCACTCGCCGGAATCGTCTGGCCCGCGATGAACCAGGGCATCGGTCATGAGTTTGAGTGATGCGGAATTGAGCCCCGGCTTGCCTAGTTCCCAAACGCCTCCTGCAATTCCGCACATGTGCGATATAACCGATCGGTAAGTTTAGACCGTTTGGAAATTACCGTCGATAAACGCATTCGCCATCGCCTTGGGAACTTCTGCTTCGGCCAAAACGAGGTTGGCCCGATTCTCGGCAACTTTGGCCTTCATCACTTGCTCTTGAGCGATAGCCTCGGCTCGTCGCTGTTCGGCTTGAGCGCGTGCCATACGCACATCCGCTTCCGCTTGGTCGGCCCGAAGCCGTGCGCCGATGTTCTGACCCACTTCGATGTGAGCGATATCGATCGAGACGATACGGAAGGCGGTTTGGTTATCGAGGCCACGTTTGAGAACGGTTCGCGTGATCAAGTTCGGGTTCTCGAGCACTTGTAAATGGTTTTCGGAGGAACCGATGGAGCTAATGATACTTTCTCCGACCCGAGCGATAACGGTTTCTTCGGTGGCACCGCCGATGAGTTGGTCCAGGTTGGTACGGACCGTCACACGCGCTTTGACTTTTAGTTCGATACCGTTCATGGCGATAGCGGACAAGAACGAGCTACCATGCTTTTGGTCAGGGCAATCGATCACGCGAGGATGCACGGAGGTTTTGACCGCTTCGAGAACATCGCGACCTGCCAAGTCGATCGCAGCGGCACGATCGAAATCTAGATCGATCCCGGCCCGTTGGGCAGCGATGATGGCGTTGGTTACGTTCATCACGTTACCTTCGGCGAGATAGTGAGCTTCGAGCCGTTGGGTGCTGATGCCGGTGCGTCGATTGATATCCAGTCCGGCTTGCGCTGCCATGATCTTTGCGTTCACGATGACTTGCGATCGAACTTGTCGGAAATACATTCCGACCAAGCTACCCATTGAGACATCGGCGCCGCTCGTTTTCGCTTGCAGCCATAGGCTACCGAAGCTCCAAAAGACAACCATCGCGACCAGACCGATGAGGACAGCAAAAATCAGCAGAGCGATCATCACGATCGAGCGGATATCGAGTGCCATTTGTGCGAGCAAGGCGATATTCATAAGGAGTCCTGTGGGGAGTAACGAGTGTGGCGAAGGATTGTAACAAGGGTTCAGGAGCGATCCCCCGCGTGTGGCACCGGGAGTATCGTGCTGATGTGTGCCGTCAAAGTATATCAAGCTTGTGAATGGCGTGTTAAGCATGAAACGTAGATTTTTCGCAGAGGAAACCCATAGATTCCAGCGCTCGAGCTACCTTCTCACGCTTTTCGCTAGATAGATAAGTGCCCCGCGCTTTCCTTCTTCGTCCGGCGACTACGCCGCCGGACGAAGAAGGGGGGGCGGGGATTGGCGTTTGATCTAGCGAAAAACGGAACGATCCCCCGGGCAAGCCGGGGGCATTGTGAATGCGACTCGCATCGCAATGCGATGGAGCCACCCCTCCCCGAGCTGAAAGCTCGACCCTCCCCAAAGGGGCGGGTGAAGATGACGTAGATTGGTCACTCGTGACCGAGGGGGGAGCTTTGAACGGGCAAGAGTGCCCATTCTATGGTTAGGGATAAACGCGCAGGAGTGCCCATTTTACGGCTGAACGGGCCTGGAGACCCGTTCTACGGTGGATGAAGATCGAATGTGGATTCGAGGGGGCCCCTGCTACGCACGGATAGACAAATCCGCTACAATTCCTTTGCTTTGTTCTTAAGATGTGGGAGCGAACTCCTCTTTAAACTTCTCATCTTTGGTAGGGCGTTGAGACAACATTTTGGGAAACTAGATGTTGGGCTCATCGCGAAAAAGGCTTGCAGGCCCGCTGTCTCGGGCCGGTTGGTTTCGGGTCAATTTGAACAGAAAGTCGGAATGGCATCCCATACGAATCCAGTTCTTGAACGCTTAGAACGCAATATCGAATCCGTTGTATTAGGAAAGCGGGACGTTGTACGAAGGATTTTGGTCGCATTGTTGGCAGGGGAGCATTTGCTGCTCGAAGATGTGCCTGGGGTTGGCAAGACGTTGTTGGCCAAGGCGATCGCTAAAAGTATTGCAGGCAAGTTTACGCGGGTGCAGTTTACTCCCGATCTTTTGCCGAGCGACATTATCGGCAGCAGCATTTATCATGAAGGGGAGTTCAAATTCTCGCCTGGCCCCATCTTTGCAAATGTGGTTCTGGGAGATGAAATCAATCGTGCTCCGCCGCGTACGCAGAGTGCTCTGCTCGAGGCGATGAGTGAGCGTCAAGCGAGCGTGGATGGCAAAAGTTATCCATTGCCCGATCCGTTTCTGGTCATCGCGACGCAGAACCCGTTTGAATTCGAAGGCACCTATGTTTTGCCCGAAAGCCAACTGGATCGATTCATCATGCGAATCGATGTCGGTTATCCCGCTAGAGATGCGGAGCGAAACATACTTCGATCCCATCAGCAGGGAGAACCGGTTGATGGATTGGCATCGGTCGTTTCGATCTCAGAGGTCAAGGGGCTTCAGCAGCAGGTTCGACAAGTCACGCTGGATGACTCGATTGTTGATTATCTGCAAGACATCGTCGAACAGACGCGGCAAAGCAATGAGATTCAGGTCGGGGTAAGCACGCGTGGGGCGCTGGCGTTTTACCGTGCTTCGCAGGCACTCGCGTTTCTGTCGGGCAGAAACTATGTCACTCCCGATGATGTTAAAAGCTTAGCAATCCCTGTCCTGTCCCATCGGGTCTTGCCACGCGGTTTCACAGCCGGCAGTGAAAAAGCGACCGTTGAATCCATTATCGAGCGATGTTTACGCAATGTTAACGTCCCCGTTTAAGTCATCCGTTTCGGATTTGCGTTCGGGTCTTTCCCGTGCATGTTCCCTAACATTAATGAAGCGAAACATCGATGCCTGAATCCCAATCGACTGTTCTCGAAAACCGCGACAACGGACCGGTAGAGGAATCGCAACCGGATGCCGTGAGCCGTTCCGCTGACAACAACGGAGCTCCGGATAAGTCGAATCGCTCGGTTTGGCATTTTCTATTAAGTCCGTTTCGTCAATTTCGATTGATGCGACGAATCGCGACGCCCGTTACCACTCGTTTAACGCGCGAGGGGTGGCAGTTTTCCTTTATGATTGGGTTTGTGATTCTGGGGGCCGTGGTTCGCAATGTCAATTTGCTTGTGATTTTGGCCGGTACGATGTTGGGGTTTTTGTTGATTCAATGGCGAGTCAGCGCTCGGAGTATTTATGGCATTTCCGCACGTCGCAAACTGCCACGGAACATGCAGGCTAGAAAGCCGTTTGACGTCGAGGTCATAGTCGTTAATCCTAAACGTTTTCTTGGGGCGTGGTGGGTCGTTGTGGAGGAGCGGATAACGCCGCAAACACATTTGTCGTTGGTAAGTGGCTCGGCGCAAACGATTGGACTATTGTTTCCCTCTGTGCCGCCTCAGTCGATGCGCGTGCAGCGATATCAATGCCGTGCACCGAAGCGCGGCGAGTACCAGTTACTTGGGATGGACATCACAACCCGGTTCCCATTGGGGCTCATGAAAGGGATCTTGCCACCGACGGGTGCTGACTCGATTATCGTTCAACCGGCGTTGGGAAAGCTTTTGCCTGGCTGGACCGATTTGTTTGAAACCAAACGATCCGGTGCGAGACATCGGCAAGCGAAATCGGTATCAGACGAAGGAGAGTTTTTTGGCCTCCGCAGTTATCGGCCTGGGGATAGTCCCCGTTTGATCCACTGGCGATCGTCGGCCCGCTTGGGTGAATTGATGGTAAAGCAGTTTCAGCGAACCGAGACACGAGAGTACGTGATATTGCTCGATTTGCCCCCGCGTCCACGCAAGCAAAACGGCAGCAGCGAAAAAACGTCTGGTGCCAGCGATGTCAACGATCATCACGACGAAGATGTAGCCGTCGAGTTTGTGGCAACCATTGCGCAGCACGTATGCGCGTCCAATCATGCCGTTCTCACCGTGACCATCGCCGATCAATCCGAGACGCTGGCTTTGCGCGTGCAGACACGAACACAAACCCACGCCTTGCACGAGCGGCTTGGCACAGCAAAATCGGGCCCCGAGTCGACGCTTGCGAAAGCGTTGCAATTATTGGAACGTGAGGTGCGACACGTCGATCATCTATTGGTTGTCAGCACACGGCCTCAACCGGAGTCATTTACGTCTCGCGACGGATTAGGCGATGCGCCGGGATCGATGAACATAGATAAATCATCCGAGCAGGTTCCGATCGTATTTTGGAGACACATGATGTGGATCGATGTTTCCAACAAAGAGCTAGCTCCCTATTTTCAACCAGCGCCGTAGGCCGCTTTGCTTAGTGCTTAGTGCTTAGTGCTTAGTGCTTAGTGCTTAGTGCTTAGTGCTTAGTGCTTAGTGCTTAGTGCTTAGTGCTTAGTGCTTGGTGCTTAGTCGACATTCGATGCCTATCCACCGTAGAACGGGTCGTAGAACGGGTCTCCAGGCCCGTTCAAATCAACCTCACGTCGGTCAAGAGTGACCAAACAACGTTAATTCCAACCGCCCCATCAGAGAGGGATGCTCAATCGCAACGCAATGCGAATACTAGCGGCACGGGCGCAAGCCCTCCGGTAGGGCGTTCCCTCCCAATCGCCCATCATCTTTGTCGTTAATCTACCTAACCGAAAAGCGCCGCATCGCTTCGCTCCGGCTTACCGGGCGGCTCGCGCCTCACCGCTATTATTCGCATCGCTGCGCGATGCGAGTCTTATTGAAAATGCCCCTCGCTCGCCGAGGGGATATTTCCGCTTTTCGCTAGATCGAACGCCAGTCCCCCTCTTCGTCCGGCGGCGAAGCCGCCGGACGAAGAGGGGGGGGCTCGTCTGTCTAGCGAAAAGCAGGAAACTCCGCTGGACAAGCCAGCGGTATCTAACGATTGAAGATTGATGATTGGCGATTGAAAATTGAATTTAAATCCAGCCATTGGATGGTGCGATCGGTCACGAGGGATGGCCAATCGGCAATCTTAAATCGCCAATCGTAAATCCGTCCAATCTCTGGCGAGATCGGCTACGAGGAACTGGCCAATCTGAAATCGGCAATCGGCAATCTTAAATCGCCAATCGTAAATCCGTCCAATCTCTTGGCGAGATCGGCTACAACCATCGAGGATTGGCTAAAGACTAAGGACTACAGACTAAAGACTACTTCTTGTGGCTTAAGCATGGTTTCGGACGGTCCTGGAGAACCGTCCTACGGGGGCGGCGGGACAGAATCACGGGGATTTCCCTCGCTTACGCGTCGCGTTATGATCGTTTATCATCTCTATGTAGCGACCTAGAGACATTTCCTCGCACTGGCATAGTGTTTACTTATGATCCGACTCGCGATCCAATCACTGTCTCATTTTCGGAGCTTGTTATTTCCAGTTATCATCGGCGTAGCGATTGCGGCAACGGTTATTGTGGGAGCGTTGATTGTTGGCGATAGCGTACGCGGGTCGCTGCGTTTCATGGCCATGGACCGAATCGGGAAAATAGATCGAGTGCTTCTGGCTCCTCGCTGGTTCAACGAGTCGATTATTGACCGATCGCAGTTAAAGGGGCCGTATGCGTTGGCTCTTTTGTTACAGCAGGCCTCAATAAGAACGGAACAAAAGCCGGATGCCAACGCTCCTGTCTACCGATCCAATGAGATGAGCGTTATCGGGGTTGATTCTGAATTTTGGGAGATGAGTTCCGTAAAGCCCACTAGGATGCCCGCAGGAGAAGAGATTGTCATCAACGATTCACTGGCCAAGGTGTTGCACGTGGCGGTCGGTGACTTTTTGACGATCAGTGTCCCCGCCCAATCGGTCGTGCCAGCTGACAGCACATTAGGAAAGCGAGACATCGATACGGTTTATCTTCCCCGGTGGAAAGTCATCGAGATATTGCCCGATAGCGGTTTAGCCAGGTTTTCGTTGCGCAGCGATCAGCGTCCCGTGCTAAACGCCTTCGCGGACCGAATCGCGCTGCGGACCGCATTAGGAATTGGCGAGCAAATCAACTGTATCTTTGCGACTGGCGATGAAGACAAACAAACCGGCGCAGATCTAATGACAGCCATTGCACCACAGCTAAACGATTTGGGCCTAAGGTTGGACACGATCCAAATCGGGGCAGAAGACCAAAGCGATAAAGTGGTCGACGCCTATACCCATTTGACCACCGATCAAATGTTGTTGGGAGACACCCTCTCGGACGCCGTCGTCTCGGCAACTCGGGTGCACGCACCTGTTCGTGTCATGACCTACTTGGCCAATGGTGTTGAGATTTCTCAACGAGGGAAAACGCAGCTAGGTCAACCCCAGCAGACGGAATCTGATCGGGCTGAACCTAATGACGCTTCGGCCCCAAAGAGCGATGTTCGGCAAAGCGTGCCCTACAGCATCATTAGTGCTACCGAATCCAAGCTATTGCTGGAGATGTTAAAGAAGAGTTCGGGGTTCGATTCAGGAACGCTGAGCGAATCCAGCTATGAGGGGAATAGCTGGGTCGTCATCAACTCTTGGCTCGCGAATCAATTGGGGGCTGCGGTTGGGGATCGGCTCAAGATCGATTACTTTCTCGCGGAAACGGTCGAGGGGGAAGAGGTTGAAGATTCGTTTGAAGTTACGATTGTTGCCATAGCGCCGTTAACGGAACCGAAAGTGGTAAGAAAGCGAGTCATTTGGGAATCGGCTCCGACTCCATTTAACGATGTTCATTGGACCCCGGAGGTACCCGGTATAACAGATTCCGAATCGATCAATGATTGGGATACGCCGTTCCCACTGACCAGACCCAGAGCCCCTGTGGATGACGATTACTGGGATGCTCACGGGTTAACCCCCAAGCTTTTCATCTCTTACGATCTTGGAAAAGACAAGTTTGGTTCTCGATTCGGTAATGTGACCAGCATTCGCTACCCTATCGCTTCGGAAAGTCAATCGAAGGAGATTGCTGAAGCAGTGAAATCGACTGCCATCGAGGAGATAGCGGCACTGGGGTGGCGAGACATACCGCTGCGAGAGAGGCAACTTAAGCGATCGGGAGGGACGACCCCTTTTGATGCGTTGTTTCTATCATTGAGTTTTTTCTTGATCGCCTCCGCGTTGTTGCTGGTCATTTTGTTCTTTCGGTTGTCCATAGAAAGGCGAGCCAATCAATGGGGTGTGCTGGCGGCTATTGGATGGCAGCGGAGTAAAGTCAGAAGCCTCTTGTTGTATGAGGGGGCCATTCTGTCGGCCACAGGTGCAGCAATTGGTTTAATAGGCGGAGTGCTATACGCCTATTGTATGGTGATGTTGTTGCGGACTTGGTGGGTAGGGGCGGTTACGGTTTCGTTCTTGGAGTTTTACGTTTCCCCGTTGAGTTTGTTGATAGGGTGGGTTTCGAGCACAGCGGCAGCGATGGTTGCTATTTATTTTGCCACGCGAAGATTGCAAAAGGTCGAGATTGCCACGTTGTTAAAGGGGCGGGTCGAAGAGCAGGTGTCTGCACGGCAGCGCAAGCCGTACAAGATATACGGCGCGGGGGCGTGTTTGGGATTGGCTATCGCGGTTTTGTTCGTTGGCCGCAATCTGCAGGGGCAGGCGCAAGCGGGTGCGTTCGTCGGTGGAGGCATGTTTCTGCTAGGCGCGGGGCTTTTATGGATTTGGCATCGATTGCAGGTTCATCCAACAGGAGCGCGAAACATTGCCAGTCCGATCGAGCTTGCGGCCAGCAATGCCAAGCGAGCGCCGACGCGGAGCATTCTGGCTATTGGTTTGGTCGCGATCGCTTCGTTTTTGATTTTGTCCATGAGTCTCTTTCAAGCGAGTCCCACGGCGCCGGGTCTAGGTGGATTTCAGTTGATGGGGCGGAGTCAGAGTCCCATCTACGATGAGATTGGCAATGCCAAGACGAGGCGTGATGCGTTGGGAGACGAGGCTGCGGGGTTAGAGTTAACGAAAATCGTATCGATGAGAATGCGAGGTGGGGACGATGCGAGTTGCAATAATCTCTATCAAGCAGATGAGCCACAAGTGTTAGGGATTTCAGCCAGGATCAAAGAGATTGACCGAGGGGTGGAGGGTCGATCCGAGTTCGCGTGGTTCCAGACCCAGTCGGTGGAGTCAGGCGATTCGGTTGATTCCGCATCTCCGTGGGCGTCGCTAGAGGCAGAGGGGACCGGTGAACGCGAGCGACCCATTCCTGTCGTGTTGGATCAGAACACCGCATTATGGGCGTTGCATTTAGGAGGGTACGTAGGCGAGACGTTTAAATTCGAGTTCGATGACAAGCCTCTTTGGTTTGAGACGGTTGGAGTATTGCAGAATACGATACTGCAAGGGAGTCTCATTGTAGGCGAGAAGAATTTTCAGAGGGTCTTTCCGTCAGTCAGCGGTTATCGATCGTTTTTGGTTAAGGTGCCAGAGTCAACAGATGTCGAGTTGGTGAGAAATCTTATGGAAAAAGGCTGGCAAGATCCTGGGTTGAGTTTGGTATCGAGTGCCTCGGTGCTTGAGCAACTGTTGGCGGTTCAGAACACATATTTATCCGCGTTCCAATTGTTAGGTACGCTAGGCCTTTTGCTTGGCACGATTGGTCTTGGGATATCACAATTGCGAAGTGCGATGGAGCGACGAAGCGAATTAGCCGCAATGAGGGCGATTGGATTTACCAGAGAGCGATTAACTTGGTTGTTAGCGTTAGAGAACGCGTGGCAGTTGTTTCGTGGCATGGTTATTGGTGGGGCAGCGGCAGGGTTCGCGGCCGTACCGGCGATTTTGGGAGGTCAGCAAGCGACCGGGTTTTTGGGTACTGCGGCAATGCTGGTCAGCATTGTGGCGATAGGACTATTAGCCAGTTGGGTTTCTGCGGTACTCGCCATGCGATGGCCATTAGGTCAAGCGTTACGAACGACGATATAAAGAATAGTGCTTAGTGCTTGGTGCTTGGTGCTTGGTGATTGGTGATTGGTGATTGGTGATTGGTGATTGGTGATTGGTGATTGGTGATTGGTGATTGGTGATTGGTGATTGG
>JALOQS010000156.1 GCA_025459355.1 Pirellula sp. | reverse complement strand
CTCGGTCATACCTTTCCGTCGATTCCGGTAACACCTCGAAAAGCACCGTCGGGTTCAATAACGTATCTTGCACTTCATCATCAAACTGAAGCTCACCACAAACGATCGTAGCGTCTGGGTAGGTATACAAATCTGTAGAACAGACTTTTACCCGAAGATCACTGTTAAAAACTTGGCAACTACCTGCTTTCAGTAACTGTCTCGCTTCGCCACTCACATTGGCCGCTATGAGGCTATGGTTCGGTGATCCCCCAGCCATTGCGAAAACCTCTCCGTCGTAGTATTCGCTTTTAAAGCCAGCGTTCCGTTCGTTTTGCAAGTACCCAGCAATCGTAATTCTCTTTAAAGCGGTCGACATCTTGGCGGTCCGAATGGGTTGATATCTGTGCAAAAAATCCCAAGCTACGTAAGTAACTCATGCCTGAAGCCAAGTTGATTATAGAACATGCCAGCAACAGTGGAAAGCAAAACCTGAATAAGGAGTAGATGCTCGCCACCGAGTAACAGACGAAATCGGTTGCGACCGACACTCGAACATACCGCTTTAAATCATTCAGCATTACCAGCGAATCAAGCTAGTTCCCCAGGAGAGACCTGCCCCGAATCCACACAGTAGAACTAAATCGCCACGCTGCAATCGTCCTTCTTTGTTCGCTTGATCCAAAGCCAAAGGCACGCTAGCTGCTGAAGTGTTGCCGTAGCGATCCAAGTTTACGAACATTCGTTCACGGGGGATGTTCAGTTTGGTGAGGGCCGCATCCAGTATGCGAATATTCGCTTGATGCAGTATGACTAGACTAATGTCGTCGGCGGAAACATCTGCTGATTCGAGCACATCAGTAAGACTATCCTCAACGACCCGAACAGCCCACTTGAAAACGGATCGTCCATCCATTTTTAGAAATTGTTTGCCCGATGCGATAGCATCTGGTGTCAACGGTTCTCGGGAGCCGCCGCCGGGAATGCAGAGTGGTTCGCTGGTTCCCTCGGAGCCAATACAAAACCGAATTAAGCCATTCATGGGCTCGGGCGCACAGGGTTGTAATAAAGCTGCGCCTGCCCCATCTCCGAAAAGAGGGTAAGTTCGCACATCCGTTTGATCTATGGTGCGACTCATCAAGTCACTACCGATCACTAATGCATTGCGAGCGGTCCCAGCTGCGATAAACTGAGCGGCAGTGACCATGCCAACCATAAAGCCCGCACACGCAGCATTGATGTCGAAAGCGGGCGCGATGCAGCCAAGTCGATTTTGCAGTAAGCAAGCGGTACTGGGGGTGAGAAAATCTGGCGTGATGGTCGCGCAAATCAACAAGTCGATTTCACTAGGACTAACGTTGGCATTCTGGAGGCAATCTATGGCGGCGTGCCACGCGAGATCGCTTGTCGCTTGAGTTTCGGATGCCTTGCGTCGTTCCAAGATTCCTGTTCTGGCTACGATCCATTCGCTGTCGCAACCGAGTTCAGCTAGATCGTCGTTGGTGACGACTTGGTCTGGAACATAGGAACCGGTTGCTGCGATACGTATACCTGCCAAGCTTCCCATGCGGCTTCGACCACTAGCAGAGCAAGGCGTTTCTCTACTGGCTGGCGCGGTCACAATTTTAGGGGTCAACATTCCAAACTACATCTTTCTATTCTGCGATGGTCTATCGTCTGCCAAAAGTATAACCAAGATGTCTGATTTGAAAAACATTGGGCCGGTCAACTGAAGGGCACTCGTGTAACGAAAGAGGTAAAGGACAACCAAAAGAGGCCCTATTGAACGGAAAGTCCCTCGTTCCGTCTTGAAATCCACTCGCCAACAGAGGGAAGTTTGCCGTAGGCATAGGCTAACAAGGCGATGGGGTGAATGGTAGGCTTATCGGTCCCTTGCTCCATTTGCAATTTGCACGCAGAACATTCCGTGCTGCCGATTTGGGCTGTTGTCTGTTGCATGGTACTGACGAGATCCCAACCAACTCGGAGCGAAGTTCGGTAGTTTCGTCTCAATAATCCGAACGTCCCCGCCATCCCACTGCATCCCGCATCGGCATTCTGCACCGTCACGCCTGGAATGAGCCCCAGCAAATTAAGGCCGGTGTGCTCATTGTCAATGGCTTTGAGGTGACATGGCGTGTGGTATACCACGGACAAAGATAGTGGCTTGAGATCGAGCTCCAATTCGTTCTGCTGGTGCATTTTCCAAAGATAATGCCCCGCCTCCCAGGAGTGATCGGCGACCAGGCGTGCATCGTCATTATCGATGATATGAACGTACTCGTTTTTTAAACACAAGATGGCTGTTGGTTCGGTGCTTACAATCTCGTACCCTTGCCTAACCGCTTCAGCCAGCAGTCGTATTTGTGGAGCGATGGCTTTGCGAACTCGTTCAACGTCACCCATGGCGAGACGTGTCATCCAAGTGACAGATTGCCATGTTGGGACAAAGACATCGACATTTTGCTTTTGCATGACGGCGACAAACGCCATGCCTAATTGCGGATTGTTCCAGTTGGCATAGTGATCAACTAGAAAGAGGACCTTTCGTCCTCCCGCGCGATTGGGCCTAGTGAGTCGATTGCGAGCTGCCCATCTCATGAACGGTTGTTTGGCAATCAATGGGAGGCGTCGCCCCTGAGAGATTCCCGTCGATTTTTCCAATAGCCAACGTGCGTAGCGATTTTCGATAGCCCAGTTGGCGAGCCACGGGCTTCTCGAGGCAACAGAACTCAGCAGGTCGAGTCGGCCGAGAAGTTTGTCGCTCAACGATAAACCGTTGGTTGCCGCGTACTGCGCTTTGAACTCCATAACGAGTTTGGGAATATCAACGGAGGCAGGGCATTCAATTCGACATTGATGGCAGTGAAAACAGGAGTCGGAGATTCGCTTTAGTTCGTCACTTTCCAAGAGCACGGCAGGGATTCGCCCATCCAACAAACCTCGCATGAGATTGGCTTTGGCACGGGGTGAAGCCTCTTCATTTCGGCCCGCTCGAAACATGGGGCACATGCGTTCGTTGGGGGCGGTGGATCGGCAACGACCGCATCCATTGCAAGCGTCCGAGACAGCGGCCAAACTTTCCGTGGGGCTCCAAGTTAGAATTGGCAAGAAGGAGCTCTTTCGCGGTTGCCGTGGTCCTGATAGCGCATCTGCCTCGGATGCATCGCGTGCCACATGAGATCCCGTCTCCAGAGCGATTCCTGATCTAGCAACGTTGGCATGATCAACGCTGGCATCGATGGAAGTCAACGGCCGCAAGTTATCGGTAATTTTCTGCGGCGAATCGGTTATCAATTTGCCTGGGTTGAGTATTCCACGAGGATCAAAGAGGTCTTTGATAGAGCGACAGACGGGAAACAGATCGCCCAATTGCTGGCGGACGTAAGAACTGCGGCTTAGACCTACAGCATGTTCCCCTGAGATAACCCCGCGATACTCGATGACCTTTTCAAAAAGCCGGTCCGCAATCCGCTGCATTTTCAGCACATCTTCTTCGGAATGCGGATCGAGAAACGGTCTTAAATGGATATGACCGTGTGCGGCATGCGAGAACAGCGCGCTGGTGACACGCTCCGCTTTGAGTGTATTCTGTACCTCCACGAGGAACTCGGGTAATCGGTCTGGCGGTATGGAAATGTCTTCTACGAACGGGATGGGCCTAGCGTTCCCCTTGATTCGATAGAGGCGTGGAATCACTCGCCGACTCAGTTTCCATATGAAATCACGTTCGTTATCATCGAGAATAATACGCGATTGTTTGGTAGATGGAGACCGACGAACAATTCGTTGCACCAAAGTCGTAAGTCGGCTTCGAACATCTGGAGCTTCGTCACCATGATGTTCAATAAGTAGGCATGCTTCCGCTCCTCGTGGCAAGAGGGCTTCGTAACGAGAGTCGATATCGCGAGCCAATTCGATGAGTCTTCGATCCATAAGATCGCAGGCTGCAACTTTGTCGCGACGAGCCTCGGCTGCCGCTTTGACCGCTAACTCTAAACGCTCAAAAAACAGAAGCACGACACCGCGGGCTTCTGGCATAGGGCGGACCTTTAACTTTAGATCCGTAAGAATGGAGAGCGTTCCCTCGGCCCCCGATTGCAGTTTGGCGAGATCGACGTATTCCGCGTTGCTGGTTTCAATGCGATATCCACAGCCTCTGGCAACCCCGCGCCATGGTGGCCCTTTGGTTGTTGTGCGATGCGACGCCAATACTTCTCCAACGCCTGCTGTTATCTTGTCGAGCGTGGAATTGCCGGTATCGGGGGCACGCCATCGCTGCTTGCTCAAAAGCACTTTGTCGCCGTTGGCTAAAACTGCGTTAGCTTCCAAAACGGAGTCGCAGGCTGTCCCGTAAGTAAGGTAATGGCTTCCGATGGAATCGATTGCCACCACGCTACCAATGGTGGTCACGGACCTCGTAACAGGGTCTGCACCGAAGACGAGTCGATGTTTGGCCAAGCTTCGATTGAGCTCCGCCAGCGTTAAGCCAGGTTGAACTCGAATCGTCATCGATTCACGGTCAATATGAATGACTCGACGCATGAACCGAGAAAAATCGAGCACGATACCAGGCCCCAGCGACTGTCCCGCTTGACCAGTCCCCCCGCCACGAGGGAATAGAGGTATCGAATTCTCCGCTGCGTATTTGACGCACTGCGAGACATCTTCTTCGTTACGAGGTCTCACTACAGCGTGAGGCGGTATCTCGTAAAGAGAGGCGTCCGTGGCGTACATCTGCGTAAATAACGGACTACAGTACACCTCCCCGTCAACAATTCCTCGCAAATCGGCTTCTAATCGAATTTGTTCCGAATCCAATTGGCTATCCGTTCTGAAGCTGGTAGTGGCTGCAATTGCTGGTCCACCAACTCTCTGCTTTATTGGCGTCCCAATCGTGGTACTCAGGCAGTTGTTGTAATGCAGATTGCAATTCTTTAGCCGATTGGAATCGGTTATCGGGGTTCTTGTCTAAACACTTAAGAACAAGCTCGTCGAAAGCGAGGGATGGAGGAATTAGTCCGTTGTCTCGTTCAACCGAAGGTGCCTTGGGAGGTTCATGAAGATGGGCAAGCAAAATCTTTAACGTCGGGCCAGCATCGAAGGGCGGCTTACCAGTCAACATAAAATGGGCCACCCCTCCGACGGAATAGATATCGGATCGCTGGTCAGGTGCCACGTTTCCCATCGCTTGTTCGGGCGACATATAAAGAGGAGAACCTGTGAGCGAACCAGCCATCGTTAAATCGGTGTCCTCGCCATTTTGAATCGAGGGATCGATCGATTTGACGAGACCGAAATCTAGCAGCTTGATCATGTCGAACGCACCACCAAGTTCGGTCACCATCAAGTTCGCGGGCTTGATGTCACGATGCAATAACCCAATGCTGTGTGCCTCATTGAGTGCATTGCAAACTTGATTCAGCAAATAAACGGCCCGCCCCGGTGACAGTGGTCCACGCTTCTTTACCAATTGCTGCAGACTTAAACCAGTCAAATACTCCATGACATAGTAAAACTTGCCATCTGGTGTTCGGCCGTAGTCAAAAATGGATACGTTGTTCCAGTGATTCAATCGAGAGGTCGAACGCACTTCTCGCTCGAACCTAGCAATCGATCGCGGATCACCCGCCTTTTCAGGCCGAATGACTTTTATCGCACACGGCCGCTTCATTAAGCGATGCTCCGCTAGATAAACATCACCCATGCCACCGGAACCCAGTTTTTCTCTCAAATGGTATCGACCGAGCTCTTTCGCCTCATCCACTTTGCCCCTGAGGTAGGCAATCATGCGAAGCCCCAGCAAACACGCAGACAAGGTCGCGGTCAAAATGAGAACCATTTCGATGATGCAAGAGGGATCGAACATCAAACTGCGCCGAATCTCTTCGTGCATCATTGCAGCAACGGCTGTTGCGACAATCGGCGCCGAAGCCATCACCAAACAAACCGTCATGACCACTCGCCAACTTCGGGGCACGAAGATGTTATAAGTGAAGATCAAAATCAACCATCCCGACATGGATATGTGCGGGATGAACGAGTAGTTGGCAGCCAAAAAAACAACATTGCGATAGTGCATCACTAGAAGCGATGCTGCGGGAGCAGAGAAAATCAGAAACTCACTCCATCGCAGACAATTGGCTGACGCCTGGTTTAAACTGGATAGCCACCACGCGACCCCCATCAACACAAATGTCGTCACGAGCTCGACGCCAAGCGTCGTGGTGCCAGGATTCGAAGGAAAGTCCCACAACAACTGAATCAAAGACCAAATCGTGAAAATCAGGAAACCAAACCCTAACGCAAACGCTGCCGTCCGGAGTCGAGTCTGCAGCAGATTGTTGGCCTGGCGACTGGAACTGATATCCCCCTCTAGCAACTCCATCTCAGCAGGCGACGCCCCAGCCAGCTCCGGTCGCTGCGGAATGGCTAGCGGACTATCTGCGTCCAACGTCTGGTCATGAGGACTAGCTACTGACATGGTACTTCCATTGATAGAGTCTCTCGCCTCGACCAAACAAGCTCCGAGGCAGCGAGACCGCTTTCGTTACAATTGTACTCCCTCCCGAACCGGCCGCTGATACGAGGTGAACAATTCTGCCAACTGATCAACAACCTCTGGCCTGACATTATCGGGAAGTTTGATCAATAATTCAACGATCATATCCCCTGTCGACCCATCCGAAGTCCGGAAACCTTGGCCTTTGAGTCGAAGCCGCTTTCCACTGCTGCTCATCGGTGGAACGGTGAGTGCTATCGTTCCGTTCGGTGTCTGGACGTCCACCTTGGCACCCTTAATCGCTTCTTCCAGCGTAATAGGGAGCCGCAATTCCAAATTCAATCCCGCCAACTTGTAATGGGGATTGGCCTCCGGATGCACCGTGAGAAGCAAATCTCCCGGCTTTCCACCCAGGACGGATTGTCCTCGACCTCGAAGCCGGATTTTCTTGCCAGGCGAAATCCCGGCCGGAATTTTAACCGAAATCGAATCGGTCTTACCGTTCAAATTGAGAGAAATCTGTGTTTCGCCCCCGGAAATCATGGTTTTGATCGGGACCGAGATTTCTGCGGAAACGTCGGAGCCACGTGGAGTTCTTCGAGATCGGGCACCACCCCCCATATTTCCGAAAATGCTGCCCAAGTCGACTTGCCCACCTCCAAATATGTCTCCAAAGTCAAAACTTTGCCCCCCACCGCCATACGGACCAGCCCCATATGGACCAGCCCCAGCACCTCCAGCAAACTGCTCGTAATTCGATCCGAATTGATCGTATTTGGCACGTTTTTCGGGATCATTCAAACAGTCATACGCGGACTGAATCTCTTGGAATCGGCTCTTCGCGCTCTTGTCATCGGGGTTTAAATCAGGATGGTGTTTTCTAGCAAGCTTTCTATAAGCCTTTGTGATTTCATCGCTGCTTGCACTGCGTTCAACACCCAAAACTTTGTAGTAATCCTCTGCCATAGTTTTCATTTCCAGCTGCCAATTCGGCGACTCAAAGTCGTTTTCGAGTGAGCGTAGCAAATTCTTGGCCAACTCCGCTAGATATTGTCCGGCAGCCGGCGATTCCTAGCCTCGAAGATTCCGTTTCCTGCCTCGTTAGCCGTTTTCTAAAAGGAACTGCACGGCCTGCCGATTCAGTTCTGCTGCGTTTTTGAGTCCTAGCTTTCGTTTGATGTTCTCGCGATGACTATCGATGGTATGGTTGCTCAATAGAAGCGCATTTGCGATGGCTCCGCTGGTTTGCCCTTGGCCGATCATGCGAAAGATTTCCAGTTCTCGATCGGTCAGTTGATCAACCGGATTGGCGGATTCGGACCGCGCGCCTAAGGCCTGCGATACGAGTCTCTGTGTGGTGTCAGGATTTAGATAACGCTCGCCTCTTAAAACGGTTCGAATGGCATCGATAACCTTTTCTCCCGAATCCTGTTTGTTGAGATAGCCGAGCGCTCCGGCTCGCAATGCTCTTTCTGCGTAAAGCGATTCTTGGAATCCAGAAACGACAAGCAGCTTTATGTTGGGGCAGCTTGCTTTGGCTCGTTTTAGGAGCTCAATGCCATGCCCCTGTTTCAAAGATATGTAGACGATTACCAGTTGCGGGCTCTCTTGCTTTATGAGGTCCATCGCTTCGTCTTCGGACGATGCTTCGCCGCATACCTCAAGATCCGGAAAGGCTGAAATTCGCAATCGGAGCCCCTCTCGTACCATCGCGTGATCATCAACAATCAGTATTCGATACGGATTTAACGAACGCATTGACATTATCGTAGATCCTTTATTGATAGTTCGCATCGAACGGTGACTCCACCTTCAGGGCTTTGCGACGTGAGGATGTGTCCGCCAATTAAACTCGCGCGGTATTCCATAGTTCGCATTCCCATACCCTTGGATGTTAGTTCCTCGTGAGCAGCGAGATTTTTCTTGAAACCGATTCCATTGTCGGACACTTCTAGAGATATGAGCTGATCCTTTGTCATTAGCGCAACCCTGATTTGATCCGCTTCGCCGTGGCGAATGGCATTGTTGATCGCTTCCTGGGCAATTCGATATAAATGTGTTGCCGTGGTATTGTCTGGTATCACGACATCCTCTTTGCAAACGAAATGGCAAACAATCTTATCGTTGGAATTGATGAAGTTTGCGAGATCGGCCAACGCAGAACGAAGCCCCTCTGCGTCAACTTGAATGGGCATGATTCCGTGAGCTAAGTCGCGAACATGTTGATTGGTTTCCAGAAGTCGCTTGGAGATCAAATCGGAAATGCTGACGAGGCGTTCATAGTCGGGTTCATCAAAGGTAAAGATTTTTCTATCGTCGGCGGTACTCTTTGCCGAGTTACCAATCGTTTCCTTGAGAGAGCTCGCAAACAAAGATAACCCCGACAATTCTTGTTGTGTTCCATCATGTAACTCAAGACCGATTCGGCGTTGCTCATTGGTTGCTATTTCAA
>JALOQS010000155.1 GCA_025459355.1 Pirellula sp. | reverse complement strand
GGTGAATTTGATGCAGGTGCGGTGATCAGAGCTACTGCCGACGCCGAATTGGCTAAACTCAATCCAGCCCCCTTCAATCATCTAGGACTAGCGATCAAAGGAAAGGCGTTAAGCAACGACTACGGTGGGACCATGTATCCCGGGATCTCCGCTGTCGGGCCAGGGCAAGAGCTTCCTTTCCAAGGGTCTCCCGACATCGCCTACGCACAACTGTTTGGCTCTGCTGTTTCGTCCAACAGCCAAGCGGAAAAGAGCTTCAAACTGCAAAGGAATCTTCTCGATTTCATGGTAGATGATATCAAGAAGGTTACAAACGCGATTCCCGCATCGGAACATGGCAAGATGGATGCCTATCTCAACGCTTTCGAAGAACTTCAGGTACGCCATAGCAAATTGTCGAGTATGAAAAAGCAAATCGAGGCCAACGCGCCGGGGTACTCTGACAAATTCACTTCTACGGTTGAGGAGGTTCGTCAAGAAGCACAGTTTGATTTGGCTACAGCCTCATTGATTGCAGGCCTTACAAACGTCGTCACCATTCGCTTGGACAATGTGGACATGACGTACAAACGGCTAGGTATCGACGAAGATAACCATGGCATTGGGCACAACGAAGGCACACGAAGTCAGGAAGAGTATCGCAATATCATTTGCGAACATCATTCAGAGCTTCTAGCCACGATGGCCAACAAACTGAGAGCAGTCCCTGAGGGGGATGGAAACATGCTGGACAACACCATGATCATCTTCCTCTCGGATTCGAGCGATAATCATCTTATTTGCGTTACCCGAAATATGGGGATAAGGGCTGCCGCACGATTGGCGATTGGTGGACGACTCTTCTCAATGCCTATGGCAACCCCATCGAGTATTACGGCAACGAAGATCTGGTGCTCAAGCAAAATGGTTGCTCCCATGCAGGGCCGCTTGAGGAGCTTATTGTTTGATCGTGGTGCTGCCGAACCTGTCTCTAACAAGTGCAATGCCGGGCAAAGGCAAACACGATCCATTGTGGACTGCCAAGTAGATATAATCGTCCGATCCAAAAAGTCAGCTCGCGCTTTTTGAAGTTGCGTAGCAACGGATTTTTCGGGCCAAAGGCCTTACGTTTGCCTAGCCCAGCCTGAAGGGCTGGGTGTTAAGAAAAAGGCAACCTTAGGGCCGAAGGTCCGGCAGTTTGTGATGTTTCGGATGCCAGCAAAGAGCAAATGGTCGGGCCGTTGGCCCTCGTAAATCCCTATTGAAACGCGGTCCCAGCCCTTTAGGCTGGGCTAGGCAAACGAACTGGGCGTTGCCCCTAAATCCAAAATAGCGCAACTTCAAAACGCGCGCTCCGGCGGTGTTACCTAAAATTGACAAGTCAACCGATAGTAGACTCGCTTGCGAGTAAAATGTCGTCAATCCTTTCCATCCATTCGATTCAATGAACTAGGTAATCATGTTCCACGAAGTCTCTCGCCGAAAATTTGTTCAAGCCACTGCAGCAACGGTTGGGTTGCCGATGATTTTGCCTTCAGAACTTTTGGCAAGTCAGTCGTCTGGTGAAAAACTCTCGTTCGCCTGTATTGGGATGGGAGGCCAGATGCGAGGCTATCTGATTCCAGAACTTAACAAGCTGGATCAAAAGATTGTCGCCATTTGCGACGTTGACAAGCGACAGGGCTCGGGCCTATCACGACTATCGTGATTTGCTTGACAAAGAATCTGGAGTCGATGCCGTGATCATCGCGACGCCAGATCACTGGCATGTGCCCATCTGCGAAGCGGCGTTGAAGGCCGGAAAACATGTCTATTGCGAAAAGCCACTGGCTCATTCCGTAGCAGAATGTCGTGCGTTAGAGAAACTTGCTCTGAGTTATCCGAAGCTGGCGACTCAAACGGGCAATCAGGGGTGTTCGACAGAGGGATTTCGCCGCAGCTTCGAAGTCATTCAATCGGGGCTGCTCGGTAACATCACGGAAGTACACGTTTGGCATCCGGCTCATAGCTGGCCGAATGGAGTGAATCGGCCGTCCATGAGCGATCCGATTCCAGAGGGACTCGACTGGAACTTCTGGCTCGGCACGGCACCTGCGAGACAATACAACAATGACATCTACCATCCTGGCAAATGGCGGGGGTGGTATGATTTCGGCGGCGGCTCGCTGGCTGACTTTTGCTGTCACGGTTTTCAGCTTGCGTATCGTGCACTCGAACTGGATGCTCCAACGCGGATCGAAGCGACGGGAGAAGATCTAGGACATGAATCCTTTGCAACACGCTGCACCGTTAACATTGAGTTCGCGGCGAAGGGGAATCGAGGGCCGGTGAAGCTCATTTTCTACTCCGGTGACAACAATCTTCCGCCCAGCGATGTGATGCAGGGATCTGCCGACACAATGGGATGTCTCATCGTGGGCAGCGAAGGAACATTGTCGGCGGGGTTGTGGAATACCGGCTGCGCAGTGCGACTCAAAGGCGACAGCGAGTTTCGCGGATCCGATCATCCGGAAATAGCAAAGATCCCCAAGACTCAACCTCGCATCGATGCAGAAGCTCTGAAATGGGATCCTGCCAAGGCTGCCAAAGGTAGTCGACCACGGTGGAGCAAGGTCAATAATTCACATATGTTTGAATGGGTGCTTGCCTGTGCGGGCGATGCGAAAACTTATTCACCTTTTGAGATCGGTGCGAGAATCACGGAGATCGGCATGTTGGGAGTTCTTGCATTGCGACTGCAGAAGCCAATTCTTTGGGACGCAGAGAATTGCCGAGCGACAGATCTCCCGGAAGCAGATGCGATCATTAATCCAAAACCGTCAACGACCAAGTATTCGCCACGATGAAGTGTTCCATCTGAAAAAGTTGCAGGAACGCATGACCGGATCGCGCAACTTAGGCCGGAACTAGAACAGGGCCATCCCTCACCTCGCGCTTTCGGGCTGGTAATACCAGCCCGCTGCGCGAGAGCGTGTTGTTCTAGTCGATACTGGATGTTTAGCGAACGTATATGGGCATTCCTGACACGCCCTTACGCAGCAACCTGCAATCCAACTCGCATTAAGTTACTGCAAAAAAGGTGATGAATCATTTCATCATCAAATCTCCCTTGAATGCGCTCGCATCGTCGGGACGAATTAGTGACTGCATGACCGTTGTATCGAAGTTCGAGCCGAGTTGATGAAAGCCGCCGTCGTACGTCATGTACAGGAGACCTTCCGGCGAACGGAGTCGGCTCAAATCGTCTGTCGGCAGATTGACTCGAAAGTCGGCAGGCTGCGTCCATGGTACTGCAAGCTCAGCCGGTACACGCAAGAACATAAGTGTCGATGACTTGCTGTCTTTGATGGACGCTTGAGTCGGTGCTTCTCCAATGTCCGGGTAAGGAGTACCTGAGCCCATCACCACTTGAATACGAGTAGTTGAGGAGCTAGCCGGATCATCTTCGTCTCGAAACACGTCGGGCATCTCCGAGATTAGTTGCAAATTGTGGGGACTATCCCACGGCTCAGTCAGTCGGAATCGATTGAATAACTCCTGGTGGCCCAATTGTGGCAACAGGTGAACTCGCCAACTTAAACAGTAGTTTTCAAGCGGAATGTCTTGAGTAGCTGATTGACCCGTTCCTTTCCCTGGAGGATAGGAACGATAGTTCAATTCGTACTTTTCGATTGCTCTCGCTATTTCTTGCATCCGTTTCATGGCAGAGACCTCTCGATTAGCTATAGGAACAATCGGTTGCCCCATTAAATGGTAGGATAATCTCGCGACGGTTCCCGCATCAATCAGTTCGGAAGTGCTCGTAGTAGCCAAAGCATTAAAAACCGCATTCGGCAACTTGGATGAGAATGGGATCACTTTTCGATTGCCAAGAACCACCAGTCGAAATGGATGATCTTCCACCCAATTCGAAACCTTAAATGACTCATTCCATTCAAGATCGGCAGGCTTGGTCCATGGAACCCTCCTCTTCTCTGATACTTGTGCCAACATGATTGTGTTGTTAGCCGATTCCCCGAAGGCGACGTCTTGCGGCGTTCCTAGAAGGCATTGTTTGCCAGCCAACAAGCAGACGTCTGTCTTCTGATTATTCGCTGCGGTTCCGTAGATAGCAGGCATATTCGCTGCAGCGGCGAGATTCTTTTCGCTATTCCACGGTTCATCTAAGGCAAACGTGTCAAAGAGTGGCTTCTTATCCATGTAGGGCAGAATATGCACGCGCCAGCTTAATTCCGACGGCTTGCCATCAGCCTTTTTGGCAAACAGGGGAGACTGTCGGAGCCTACCACTATAAACTTGTATCGCTGAAGCAATCGTTTCAAACCTAGTTATGTCTTCAGGATTGACAATTGAAGTGGAACTGTCATTAAGCTTGATCGCTGGCACTTTGGGCAATTCGACGAGCCCTTCGATAGGAGTTGCTGGTGCGACACTTGGCTTTAGTCGCAAGGCGCCGGATGGCCTCACCAATGCTTCTTCCAACGAAAAGACCTCGTTGCCATTGTAACTGTTGATCGCAAGCCACTTGGAACGATGCAAGTCGCCTGGGAGAGTGATCGATTTGCCAGCCACGGTTGCAGCAAGCACGTTGTCTTGTTCGGTCCAACCCAACGATCGATGAACATTTGCATCATCTAATGTTCGCTCATCGGGCTGTGTCCAATAGCTGGCGTTGTGCGGCGCAGCCCAATACATGAACGTCGTGAGACCGGGATCATCTTTCAAGCGGATGGAATAATTGGCTAATGTGGTTGAGGAATTTTGATCGGCGCCAACGACCGGCATCAGAAATCTAGTACGACCCGGCGACGAGCCATATCCGAAAACGGCAGGTGCTTCGAAAATGAGACTCAAATTATGATCGCTGTCCCAAGGTTCATCGAGATGAAACTTGTCGTAAAGCTCCTTCTCACCCAGAAATGGCAGCAAGTAGACTCGCCAAGACAATCGACGACTGCCAAGCTTCAATGGCGGTTTACTGGAGAGGGCCTCTCGAAGCTTACCAAACGCCTGAGCGATCTGTTCGATATGTCGCTGAGCGAGAACCAAATCGTCACCGATGTTTTGATCGATAGGAACGGTTGGTTGGCGAACGTCGATGACTCGAAGGCCATCAACATCCGAGTTGGTAAATCGAACCAACTCGCCTCCCCGAGCTGTTAGTAACGATTTTAGATTTTGTTCGGACGCAATGAGTTGCCAACCCAAAACACTGTTGTTGCACAAGATCAATGGTCCAAGACCTTTAGTGGATTGATCACGACCAGATGCCCCCTGCGAGCCAGTGCTCCATCCAAACTGTTGAAGCAGGGATTTGTCTTGCCAAGCGTTTTCAAGATCATCAGGTTTTGTCCATTCTGTTGATTGATCCCGTCCGACCCAGACGAACAAAGCTGTTTGATCAATTCCGTCTGCAATGTCCGTCGCTTTGATGTAGGGAGCGCCTTGACCGTCAATGTTGAGAAGGGATCGCAACCGCGTTTTCCCTTGGGATGATACCCCATACTCCGTCGGCATGAGCTGAAGCAACTCTAAATTGTGGGGGCTGTCCCAAGGTTCATCCAGCTTGAAGCGACTGTAAAGACTCTTTTGACCTAGGTACGGTAAGAAATGGACTCGCCATGACAATCCCTGTCCGGTTTTCCCTGGATGGGGCATGAGCATTCCGTTGGGTTCAGTTGACAGAAACTCGTTTCGCGCATTGACGATCGAAGAGATGTTTTCCAAAAGGCCAGCCTCTTCTTGTGCTGCTTCTACAGGTTCTTTTTGGATGGCCAACTGCTTCTGCAATTCTTTCTCGAGTGCGATCCGGTCGGCTTCCGATGGCAGACCGGTAGCACTCGGTGAGCCTTGTGGGGTTTGCATCTCTTGTGCTGACCGGGGCTGGTCGCGATAGATGCGATTTTGTTGGTAATATTGGTAGGCGAAGTACAGACCGGCTATTAGTAAACAACCCAGGACCGCAGCAGCAGCAATTTCACTGCCTCCAAACTGGTACGTTTTGGCGTCACCGTTGAGGCCTACAGAAGAGCCCCTTCCCTCAGTGCGATTCCGCTCTTGCGTCAAAGCGATCTGCTGACGAACTGCCATCGCTTCAGCATGGTAGGCTTTACAGCGCTGAAAGATACACCAAAGGGGAAGCTCATAGTCATCGCGTATGAGTAATCGCGTACCCAACAATCGCAATCGAATCCATATTGGAAACATCTCCGAAAGGAAGACATTTTGCTGATGCAAATCGCCCCAATTTAAATGCCCCTTGACTCGTTTCGTATCAAGAGTCAAGCCACTTGGCGAAATCACAAGGCCTCCCTCATTAAGCCCAGGTGGCTTTCTCGCAAGTCTTAGCATGACACTGATAATCGGGATAGCCACAAAAAGGACTAAGCCAGCAAGGCAAACCGCGCGTGAAGTCCAAGGTTCCCAGAAACTCATTAGGCCGACTGCGCCTAGGGCAAATAACCCAAGGTAGGAGATTAGGAATCGCTCGAGAATTGTCATCGATGGCGAAGGACCAATGAACTTCGCAGCAACGACTGAATTAGCGGGGTGTTGTGCCGACTCGGTTTGATAAGCCTCCTGCAAAGCACCTGCAAGCCGAGGTGTCCTCGATAGAAGAATCGAACAAAGTTGGCGATAGAGTTCGGCGTTACTGATCTGCTGATAAGGCTTCAGACGAATCTGCCGATTGCCGAATTGCACAACGACTTTTTGGTCCCCCAACTCGGCTGCCGATTGCGGGTCAGGACTCCATTTCCCATAAAAGCATCGGGTGAATTCGGACCAAGGTAGGAGCTTATTACCTCGAGTCAAACGAAGCCCTTCGTCTACCATCTGGAATTCTTTACTGGACAAACTCCAGGCTAACGAAATCGCTGCTGATAGAAGGCAGCCTCCGGAGAGAAGCAACATCTCGAGTCGATTCGCACTCCAAAAGGTAGCAGCGAGAAAACCAACAGCTCCAATCAGATAAGGTAACGCTTCAAAGGGAATGGGAAATCGCGCTAAGAGACGAATGAACATGTCCCGTAGCTTGGAACGTTTACCATTCGCGGGAATTGCTAACAGTCTAGGTTCTGGTTCCGCACCTAAACGTTTCACTCGCTCATAGGCCAAAGCGGCGCGAATCCCCTGAGCGAGAAAGACGATGACAATCAATTTCATCAACAACCGCTCGACAACCGCAACAGGATTCAGAAATCCAACAAGAGCATTGAGTGCTAGAAAAGATAACAATGAAGTGACACAGGTCACGACCGGACGTATGTTGATAACAGCGGCAGCCACAAGTAAAACGGCTGCGGACAGAAGCTCTAATCCTGCAAGCATCGTTGAGGTTTCGGCAAACCCCGCCCCAGCCGCTTTTCGCAGTGTAATTGAGGAAGAGTTTGATAGTGACAATCGGTATAAACCAGACAACAAAGTTATAATACCGCCTACGACAACAAAATTGCGAGCTGCCTTGATATGATCAACTCTATTAGCCTGAGCAAGGCTCTCATAATGGGAACGAGGAGACATGATTTGATGGGGCAAAAGTTGGGAATGAAAAGGTAGGTGTGATCTGCAGAATGCGACAAGCATGTCGCGATTACGAGCAAACGTCGTCGAACCGACGATTCAGGCATGCGCCCGATGTCTGCCCGAATTATATTCGTTCGCAAACAGCCAATGTTGTTGCGAACACCGAGTTGATAAAAATTTTTTTACGACTGAATTGGGAATAGGCCGTGACACCGACGAATCGCATGTTACCGATTCGCGTAAGTTGTTTCACTTCAATATCTTATCGTACTTATTCAGGCGAAAGCTCGGCAAAATTTTGCCACGTGGAATTCTTGTCCTTTTGTGCAGTCGACTGCTGAACGGCGAATCGAATAAACCGGAGCGATAACGATCAGACTGCAATAAGTCGATTACAGTGACGAAGAAGAGTATGCTGACGAAAGGTGCTAAGCATAAATGTTTTCAAAGGGTCTGTTTTGTTTTGATCGAAGATTTAAAGACATGGGCCAGAGCTATTTGTTGGATCGCTTGTCTTGTTCGAGTAGATGAGCCATGGCTCGGCCTAGTCTTTCGCCAGTCTCGTAGTATGTTTGAGCGTTGTGATGGTAATGATGGCCCTGATTGATAGGTGATTCTTCGCTATCTCGCCAAAGGTCGCGGGTATCTACGGATTTAACGTTACCTAGGAATTCTTTGTATCGTCCACTTTCGCCGTCGACCGCCAACTGAGCTTCGGCGATTTGTTTGCCAAAGCCATCTGTCCCCGGATTACCACAACCGGTCGCGATCACAAACTTCGCATTGGGTGATTGAAAATCATTCCGAAGCGACTTGATGAGATGAACGAGATTCAACTCGTAGCGACTAGCCAGAGCTGCGTTCTGGTCTTTGTGTCCTTGCCACCAAACAAACCCCGAGACTTCGTATCCTTGGTTTTGGTAATCCGGGTAGTACTTGGAAAGCTCCTTCAAGACTGCTTTAGCATGTGCGACATCGGCGTCATATTGTCGCCCGGCGTACCAAGGTACTGGTTTCGGTTCTGATCCTTTATCCCAAAAGTTCGCAACGTCTTCGTAGCCAGCGTAAATTTTACCTTCATGTTCGAATCGCTCGCTTCCGGGCGGAAGAAGATCCCAACCTAGGCTCCGATTGCCAATGCAAGCCTTTAACAATAACACAGGTTCGTCATGGTAGTGCCCCATCACTTGTCCGAAGCCGAGTTCTGGACCGAACGACTTATTCGGAACCAACCACTCATTGCGGACCACCCCAAACTTTTCGAGATCTCGGTAATCCACACCGCGTTGATCCATGACATGCACATAGCGAACGTCCTGGCGTGTTATCCAGTTACCTGCATGATCGACCAAGTGTGCATACATGCCTTTTGTGTGTACCAAATACTCCAGCGATCCTCTGGTGTCTTGAGGTCCAACCCTACCGAAACCTAGCATGTTCGACTGGCCTAACATCACGTAGACCTTCACTGGCTTTGTCTGGTTTGCGGGCAATCCATCGAAGGCGGGGAGAATTGTCGGTATTTCGTCTCCCCGTAAAGTTTGCTCTCCGGAAAGCAAACTCAGCACAAGAGCCAACAGAATACTCATCTTAGAAATCAATAGTTTGCAGGACAGTGGTTTAATCACATTCATAACCCATCTTTTCGTAAACCGACAACAACATCGTCGACAAAGACACTTAAATTGGGCGGTAGATCAGCTCAGACTGTTGTACCATGTTAACGCAAGGGCAGTGCTTACTCTTGCACGCCGAAGACAACTTCGTACCCAAACGCGCACAATATCCTGCAGCACCGTAGGCAGACCGACCTACCCGTAGGCCGTAACAAGCCCGCTTTGGGGCGCAGTTACGGAAGAGAATGCCGTGTTTGGGTTGCAGGTCAGCCGAAATCAAATGACATGGTCTTGTATCAATTGCTGTTGTATCCGGATGGGCGAGCGATGGGGCGATGAGATCCACATTTAGTGTGCCTAAAGTATTGCGACGGCCCCCAACGGATTTCTCCAGTAGGCTCGATTTCTAACAACGATTCTCATAACATCGGTACTTTGTTCCGTTGAATGTTCGTCTATACTATGCATTCAGCGAATGCAAAGTGAGGACGAAAAACAAATGGAATCTTCCGAGATCGAATTGGAATATGAACGGCGGTGGAAAGCCATGTCCCATATGGAGAAGTTCTCTCGTTGCGCCGCGATGTTTGCTTGGACTCGGCAACAAATGGCAAGGCGTATTCGGAGCGAACAACCGAGTTTATCAGATGAAGAGGTTAAGTGGCACGTTGCCTTAAAGCTCTACGAGCGAGAGCCAGAAGTGGTGAAACTCATCGAGGAACAGCTTTCCCATGTTTCCCGTTGAAGCATTCGAGCGGACGATTGGCAAATTTGTTGCCATCGCAGAGGAGATCGAACTTCCCTTTCACCTAACTGGCGGATCCATCAGCTCCGCCTATGGCGAACCGCGCTTAACGCAAGACATCGATATCGTCGTTTCACCAGAAGTTGCAAAGTTTCGCGTCAATACGCTGGTGAGCCTATTAGAATGTTCTGACTTTTTATTTACGGAGAGGGTTGTTCGTCAGGCGATTCAGTCTGGCGAGCTATTTCAGCTGTTGGACAAAACGGAGAGTTTGAAACTGGATATTTACCCAAGAGAGCTGATACATGGTGAGTTGCAACGGTCTCAGAAACTCGAATTGTTTGCCGGAGTTTTTTTGCCAGTAGTATCGCGTATCGATGCTGCCATCTCCAAGCTCATTTGGATCGATAAAGGAAGCCAGCGTAGCCGACGTGATTTTCGCAGCATCTTCCGTGGCTGCACGGACGAACAGCAAACTGCCATACGTTCGCAAGCCTCAAACATAGGCTTAATCAAGTTGCTCGATGTAGTACTAAGCGAATTTGATGAAATTCGCTAAGCAGGACACATCCCAGTGGGAGCATGACTGGCTAGCTACCAACCTGTACTGACGCACGAAGCGTCAACCGTGTGTTAGCGCACAATCTGCTGATCGAGCCATCGCGATTATTCATCTTCTACCAAGACATCGCCTAACGAGTTGCTTTCAAGCCAGCCGTTCGCTCGGACAACTTCTTGCTCATCTCGGGGTTCTCGGGCAAAGGTGCATCATGAATCGCTGGAAGTAGATAATCCCAAACCAAATTCAATTCCGCTTGCATATTACCCGTGTTGGCAGTCAT
>JALOQS010000154.1 GCA_025459355.1 Pirellula sp. | reverse complement strand
CAGCCTCTCGAAGATGGAGTCGTTACGATATCGAGAGCCATGCGAAGTACGACTTTCCCAGCGCAGTGTATGATGGTGGCTGCCCTTAACCCGTGCCCATGTGGCTATCGAACTGACCCTCGCCGAACATGTAACTGCACCGCACCTCAGATTGAACGATATATGGGGCGAATTTCTGGGCCACTTTTAGATCGTATCGACATTCATATTGAGGTGCCAGCTGTATCGTTTAATGAATTGTCCGCTGGCCCCCCTGGTCGTAGCAGTGCGGAGATGCGAGCTGAGGTCGATGTGGCTCGCGCGATGCAAGACAATCGATTCGCAAAATCAACGACTCGTTCCAATGCCAAGATGAGCAGTCGCGAGATTCGAGAGTATTGCAAACTGGGTACCATTCAGCGGGAACGGATGCGAGCGGCCGTGACCGATATGGGACTTTCGGCGCGAGCCCATGACAAGATTTTGCGAGTCGCTAGGACGATCGCGGATATGGAGTCGAGTGATTCGATCGAACCTCACCACATCGAGGAAGCTATCAATTACCGCATGCTGGACCGCGATATTTTTCATTAACGTAGTAGATCGGTTACGAGCCGGTAGCCGAAGTCGCCAAGACTTTGGACAGCACGCCGGCGATGCGTCCAATCTGTGGCCAGAATTGGCTACGGGAGATGTAGCCGGAGTCGCTAAGACTTTGGATAGCACGCCGGCAATGCGTCCAATTTGTGGCCAGAATTGGCTACGGGCAATGTAGCCGGAGTCGCCAAGACTTTGGACAGCATGCCAGCAACACATCCAATCTGTGGCCAGAATTGGCTACGGGCAATGTAGCCGGAGTCGCCAAGACTTTGGATAGCATGCCGGCGATGCGTCCAATCTGTGGCCAGAATTGGCTACGTCTGGTAGCCGAAGTCGCCAGACTTTGGATAGCACCCCGGCGATACATCCAATCTGTGGCCAGAATTGGCTACGGGCAATGTAGCCGAAGTCGCCAAGACTTTGGATAGCACGCCGGCGATACATCCAATCTGTGGCCAGAATTGGCTACAGTGGGTAGCTGACGTGGTCGAATTGATTGCTATTCGCAAGCTTGATAGTTCATTCGCTCGATTTCTGCATCCCACCCTTCGGCAAGCGTATTGTGAGTTAGTTCATCACGCGATCTCTGGCGAATAGCCCTTCACGCAAAAAAGGGGAAGGCGTGGTTCGTTTCTCGTTTGTAAGCCAAATAAAAAAACCACCGGCGGGAATCGACGATGGTTTTGTGTATTTTTGTTTTTGTTCGAACCGGGATCGCTTAGTAGCGACCACCACGGTTGGAATGATCGCGACGTCCGCCGCCACCACCACCGCCGCCGTATCCGCCGCCACCACCGCCGTGTCCACCGCCACCGTATCCGCCGCCTGATGGACGGCTTTCTCGTTCACGTGCTTCGTTGCACGAGATTTCGCGATCTGCGATTGTGGATCCGTTCAAGCCTTGGATCGCTGCGCGGGCTTCTTGCGAATTGCCCATTTCGACGAAACCGAAACCACGTGAGCGGCCTGTTTCGCGGTCCATGATGATGCTAACCTTGGTCACATCGCCGAATCGGGAGAATGCATCACGCAATTCGCCTTCGGTCGCACGAAATGAAAGGTTTCCAACGTAAATATTCGTCATAACAATACTCCTATCCAATCCACACATCGATCATCAGACAATAGCCAAGCAATCTCGATCGGTTCTAAAACCGGCAAACCACAAGATCTTGAAGACAACGCGAGCAAATCAGAAAACCTAAGAAGAAGCTGATTCAGTAATCGAAGCACGTGCTCGATTCTAAACGCCGAATCGCTAAACTTTACCGAGTCAAACCAGCAGACAATCAGAACTCAAAAAGACGGATCTTATCAAGAATGGGCGGACGACCTGTTAATTCATCGATACCCAAGTATCGACCTCTGATTACTCGGAGTCAATAGATAAATCGCCATTTAGCCAAGTATTCCGATGAATGCAGGCAATGCTAACGAATCACGGGATTGACTTTCGTTCACTTTCTGAGTCGAAACTCACGGATACGATGCGACTCGCTATCGCCAATCAAAATCGAATCATCCCGGTCAACGTAGATTCCATGGAGCCGATTTAATAGACCTTTTAATGCCTCTCCGCTGGGGCCATCCCCCGCCTCACCGGTTCCCGCGATTAGGTCAATGGTACGTCCATCTTCGCTTATTCGGCGTACGGAATGGCTTTCGGTATCTGCTAACCAGACGCGGCCTTGCGAATCGACTGCGATCCCTTTTGGGCCACTCAACCTCGCGAGTTTGGGCTCTCCTCCGTGTCCCGAAAAACCTTTTTTACCAGTACCCGCCACATGCCAGACTCTTTGCTCGGTCATGTCGATACGAAAAACTTGATTCCCCTCACGCGTGGCTAACCACATGTTGCCAAGCTTATCGAAATCCATGGAACGAGGTCCATTCCATGTGGCGTTCATTAAATTCGAACCATCAAGCGTCGGGCCTGGTGGCTTGCCTCCTGCAAACGTCGTTATCAGACCCGTGTTCAGATCGACCACTCGAATTGCATGATTGCCAATGTCGCAAATGTAGAGCTTGCCATCAGGGCCGAATTGAATACTGTGCGGCTGTTTCATTTTGGCATGAATCGCAGGGCCGCCGTCTCCCGAGTACCCTGGGTGGCCGGTACCGGCGATTGTGTCGATTCTATCTTTAGCGAGATCGACTCGTCTCACAACATGATTGCCCATGTCGACAATATAAAGTTTGCCATCGGGACCAAACCGAATCTCATGCGGCAGATTCAATGATGCTTGTCGAGGCGGACCTCCGTCTCCTCGATAACCTTTCTCGCCGCTTCCCACTACGGTTGTAAGGATACCGTTTTCATCGATTCGTCGAACCAAATTGCCAGAGTACTCGCAGAACCAGATACAGCCATCGGGGCCGCGAACCACGCCAAAGGGATTGTTGAGCTCAGCCTCAATTGCCGGTCCACCATCCCCTCGAAATCCTGCCTTCCCAGTTCCTGCTAGGTTGATGATTTCCCACTCTTCACCCAACAAATGGTTTGGGGAAAACAGGCAACTCACGAAACAGGCAATCGCTAGCCAAATCAAAAACCGTTGGACAAATTGTTGCACTGGAGCAACAAGCAGGCTCTGCGACTTCATCGTTGAAAGATGGGTAGATAACCTTTGTCGAGCTGCAGCATGATCAAACTGCAAGCGGTCGTGTAGACTTTATGAATTCCGCCTTCTACCTCCCAGCCGCCGTCGCTGGATTGTTCGGAGACGATGCGGTCGTACAATCGATCGCGGAACGGAAGCCAATCTTCGTCTCCTTGGCGATATACAACTTGAGAGTAGTACATATACGTGTAATGCCAGTGACCGAAAAGAGATTCGCCAGCAGTAATGGAGTACAACGCGTTTCGGCAATAAGCGAGCATCTCGGGAACTTTCTTGCTATCGTAGTCACCTGCGTTGTAAAGAGCGGCCAAGCTAGCTGCAGTGATGGCGGGTCGTGAGCTGCCCATCTGTTGGCTGGAGTAACTGATGCCGCCGTCGTCATTTTGGCATTTGTAGATGTAGCGTTTGGCTGCTTCGATGATTTCGTTCGGCACTGGTATGCCCGCATTACGGCAGCCTCTCAGCCCCTGCACTTGGGTGATAGTGGTTGAGCCTTCGTCGAAGTTGTTGTCGTCTTTAGCGCTGAGATAGCCCCATCCACCGTCAGGCGTTTGGGCTTGCCCGCAGAACTTAACCGCCTTTGTTAACACCTCTACCAAATCATCCCGGCGATCTTGGAGCCCTTCTTCGCCGAGGACTTGCGACAGGAACAGCATCGAGAATCCGTGACCGTAGGTGTATCGAGAATCATTGATAGGATCACCGATGAGACCCGTCGGTTGGCATTGGCTAATCAGATAATCCACAGCGCGAGCAATGTACTTGGAATAGGGCCCCTGGGTAATGGTTGACCCACTGCAAATCATGGCCGTCCCGGCGAGTGCTCCGATTGCGACAGGGTACGGAGGCGTGTTCCATTGCCCTCGGCTCGATTGTGTTTTGGTCAAATATTCGAGCCCACGTCGAATCGAGTTTTCCCAGTCCGGGTTGCGATCGGTGGCTCGCCGCGTTTGGGATGAAAGAGCGGGTTGCAGCCCTAGACCCAAACCGGCCAATCCCAAGCCTGAAAGAAAGCTTCTTCGATCGCGAACGAAATCGTTAGAGTGATTCATCGAATGAGGTTTTGGGGTCTTTGACAATTTCCATTCCTTTATTTAGCCGTATTGGCCATGACTCAACTAGCCGACGTCGCCCAATCAAAATCGTTTGGAAAACAAAGGCTTCTATGCAGCTTGGTACTGTTGTAACGTAGTTGCTCGCTTAATGCAAAATGAACCTTATTCGGCAGTGTTATTGGCCTACCTAAGAAGCGTAGGCGTTTGGCAAGCGTTCGGGACGAGTGTCAGGCAGGGAGCCTCTGGCTACAAAGTGCGTAATGTTTAACGCAACACGGCCGTTTTGCTAGCAAAAAACCGAGGAAGATTGCCGTAGTCGTAGCCGAGCGAAAAAGTGTACCCTCCGGGCGATTCCTGTTTTAAAGGCTTAGATCCGAGGTATGTTGAGCCCGCACCGATTTCTCAAATCCTTTCCCATGTTACTGATCGCGATGTCGATTGCGATCGTTTCGTGCGCGGAGCCTACGTTTGGCGTGCAACGTTCCTCTCCCATTGTCGATTTGGGGCTCCGAATTGTTTGGGGAGGGAACGAGCCCAACACTTACATCGGCGAAATCGTTCATGAGGATAGCCCGCTTAAAGTGACTCAAGAGCTGAGTTTAGATCGCTCTGGTACGATCAGGAAATCGGATCAGGCCGGTCGCGTTCTGGTCCAGGACCCCGATACTCGCTTTGGTGGTTGTGATATTTCGGTAAGCGGCAAATTGGATTCGGTATTGCGATTGAAATTCAGGCCAGAAACGAGCAAAGGATCGCCGTTAGCTGACTCCGTTGAGCCGCTCGAAACGCAATTTACCTTGGAGCAAATTCTCTCCGGTCCGAGAGAGCTGGTGCTAGGTTCAAAGTCGCGAGTCGTCGTCGACCGGCTTCCAGGCGATCTGCTTCGCGTTAGCAATGTGCGTCCGAGTTGGGTGTTTGCACCGGGAGAAGCGTTGCCGATCCAAGTGACACCTAATCTGATATCAACCAAGAGTCAAACGGGTACTCTGGATTGGGAGTTGCTAGCTGAAAAGAATTCGAATCCGATCGAACAAGGATCTGTAGCGGTCAGTTTGAACGAATATGGATCATCGACAGCAGTGAGTTTAGGAACTATCAATGCGCCTGCACAGCCTGGTGTCTATGAGATCAAGATTCAGTTTCGGCCACGTCGCAGCTTTACTCAAGTATTCCCTACTAGCGTTGCCGAGCGAGTTATCCAATTCGTCGTGGCATCATCAGAAGCGATCAGTAGCGATCCGACGGACGATTCGAATCGTCATCGGGACGCGTCGATCGATTGGGGGCAGTCCTACGTTGGTAGAGAGTCATTGGCCAACAAGTCTCTACCCATATCGGTTAAGCCATGGGGTCGAGTTACCAATAATCTAAAAAGGTTAGGGCTGAGCAAAGACGATGACAAATCGCGATCCGTCATTTTGGAACCTCGCGAGAGTTTGAGCTTGCCGATCGATGATTTGCAGGCTCTCGAAACCTACCTATTTTCCTTCTCGACAGAATCGACGATGGATGGGCTTGAGGTTTCGATTTCTGAGATCATTGAATCTGGCGATGAAACGAAGCTTCGGCCTATCTCGATCTCAAAGCTTCAACCAACTCTCGGCCGACTACTCGATAGCACAGCAGATGTTTATAACGCGACTCATTCCTTTCGATTTACATCGTCGAATTCGCGTGCCTTTGTTCGCCTTACCAGTCTCCGTGCTCATGGGACGATCACACTAAATCAGTTTCGAATCGAACAGGCTGATCGCCAAATCGATTTCGCGACGCAGGATCTTGGGAACAATCACCTGTCATTGCAAAACGATGCACCGAGACTCATCGAGTATATCGATAGCGACCAGTGGCGCGCGTTGCTAACGCGAGGCCGCTTTCTGCGAGGCAAAAGTCGCTACGATACGTGGGCCACAATGTCACAAGCGGTGGAGGATTGGCTACAATTGTGCAAAGATCGTGGCGCGAATTGCGTAGCGATTCCCGTTCTTTCCTCTGGATCGACTTTGTACCCAACGGAGAGATTGCTCTCCAATCCATTGCTCAACACGGGCGTCTTCGATTCCGCCGCTCGCGATCCCAGCACCAAGGATATCGTCTATTGGCTATACCTCTTGTGCAACAAGCACGATCTCGAATTCATTCCGGTCTTCGAATGGAATTGTTCGCTTTACAGTTTTAAGAACTTGCAAATTAAATCCGACATGTGGGGGACGCAAAGTGGGGAACTCAATGCGGGTGAGGGGAGATGGAATCCGTACCACTCCGAAATACAAGTCGAGATGAAATCGGTTCTCAAAGAGTTCGAAAGACGATATAGCAAACTCAAGGGATATCGCGGCTATGCCATTCATTTCGGAAAGGCCAGCAGTCTCGCTTTAGCGGAATCTATCGATCAGATTTCTGATCCGATCGTGCATAAACTGCTTTCGGATCAGTATGGGCGAATTCCAAATGAGAGTTCGGAGAGACGCGTTGCGCTCGCGCAGTTGAGTGGCAATGCCGTTTCCGTAAAGCATCAGCAAGCCATGCTAGGCATCTTCCATGAATGGGATTGCGATCTGAAATACGTATTTACCGACGTTCAACAAACCTCAGTGGATCTATCCCAAAGCGGCCCCCCTGTTGTTTACGTTCACACACCGGGCCCCAATCTCGGCCCGTGGATCGCACGACGATGGTGGCTGGAAGCATTTCGACCGATCGCTTATCAAACAAATGTCTCCTCGTCTCAAGTTGGTTCAGGAAGCATGATGTCCGGTAACTCGGGCTGGCTTACGAACGCAGTTCCTATTGAGACACAAGCGTTGCAGCAACGCATCGATCGCGTTCGAGCATGGAGGTCCCAAGACTCGACCCACGCTGCTATCCTCAATGCGAATCCGTGGGAGTGCAGCGTGAGTTTGCAATGGAGTGTGATTCCTCAGAATTTGAAAGCAGACGACGCAGACTGTAATCTTGTCGATGTTGATCAAGCTCCTGGGGCGAAAATCCTCACCATCCCGGCCAATCAAATCGTTCTCTTGAGTTGGGATAATCCCAATGCCACGCTTCATACCTGGGGAACCGACGAATCCGGGTCCTTGCAAGCCTACCAGACCGCTTTGCAACGTGTAGAAACCGCTGTCAATCTTTACAGTATCCCAGCGGGGCGGACGGATTTGCTTATCAACTCCGACTTCGATCAAAGCTTGGAGAGCACCAAAGGGGACTTGATTCCCGGCTGGGGGAACTCGATCAATCCCAAGGCTCATATCTCATTGCAATCCGATACGCCACACTCGACACCTAATCACTTGAGAGTGGAATGCGACCAATCGGGAGCCGCCGCTTGGTTGCAGTCATCGACGTTTCCACTGCAGTCAAATCGCATGCAAGCCACCATGCACTATCGAGTTCAACCCGGCAACAAAATGAATCTGCAGTGGACGTTGTTTATTTGGAATGAAAACAGCTCTCGCTTCGATGTTGTTTCGAGACGGAGCGCTGCGGTGGACTTTAGTAAACGAAATGACAATTGGGGCAAGTGGACCGAAGACTTCTCCGAAGAGCTTGCTGCTAGGTCGATCACGGAAAGCAATATGTTCCGGCTGCAGCTGGACGTCCAGGGGGACTGCACCTTGGATATCGATACCGTCTCGATCGCAACCGACTACTTGTTAGAGCGGGAACGAATTGACTTTCGGAACAATTTGTTTTTGGCTCGCAGATCCTTAAACGAAGGTTCTTCGGAAGCGGTCTATCGGTTGCTCGATTCGACTCTTGTTCGGACTTTGCTTTTGTGGATCAAGGATGCCGAAGGTGCAGGAACGACATCGCTCGCAAACGATACGAATCCTCAGGCGAAAGTCCCTGTCGCTACACAACAGCAGACCAGCCAACAGCCTGAATCGGAAAAGCGATCTGCCGATCGTCGTTGGAAATTCTGGAATCGCTAGTCTATTCGGCCAGCAGATCACCTGCGATCAATCGATCATCAAGGTTGGATCAATCACGCGTTTGTTTTCCCACCCACCTTGTAGGTAGCGAGCCGTGAAGATGACCGCCAGTAAGATAACCCAAACCGTGATGACACCCCACCAATAGTAAAGACTATTCCATCCTGTGTAGTATCTGACAACCAAAGCTCCGACGACCGTCGATGCTCCTGCAACGATATGTCCCCCTAACACAAAGTAGGTGTCGCCAGCACCTTTGAGCGCTCCCACGTAAACGATCTGAAACGCGTCAAAAACACAATATCCCGCTATGAAATACAGCAGCGGCCGCAGTATGGGACGCATCTCTTCAAACCGAACGGGGTCGACATCATAGGTGTAAATCGTCATGGCTAAATCGGGGAACCCACCATACAGCACAACATAAATCAGACTATAGGCGATGCCGATCAATAGTCCGCTGAACACGATTCGCCTCGCGCGCTCACGTTCTTCAGTAACGAGATACTTGCCTACCAACACTCCGACTGCGGTGCCTAAGCCCACCAGCGGAATAAACGCAATGATGTTGACCCCTAGAGCCAACGTCGTGGCCGCCGCCGCTTGTTCACCCAGCTGCCCTACGATCATCATGATGATCATAAAACTCCACGACTCCGCAACAACGGAAACACCAGCCGGCCAACCATAATCGATCAACTGCTTCATGAGCTTCCATTGAACCCTACCACCTCGACGCATTTCTCGATGAGGCGACTCGGCGACTTCGATGATGGTAGATGTCTTCGGTAGATCCGCTATCAACTTATCAATGGAGTCTAATCGTCCTGTTTCGGGATTTCGTGAACGAGCCACTCCTCGCATCAAATCAGGCCATGCAAAATAGACCAAAACGATAAGCTTGAGCGATATGGCTATGCTGCTAGCCAATGCAGCCCCGGCCGTTCCCCAGGCAGGAAAACCCATCAATCCAAAAATGAAGAGGTAGTCCAATACGACGTTAAGCGTGGTCGCGACCACATCGGAGATTAATAGCACTCGCGTTCTGCCTGAACCCGCATAGAGTCCGACTAACGCCGCTGAAAGAATCGACGATGCCGATGCAGGTACCAACCACCTGAAGTACTCTGTCTCCATCGTTGCCAACGTTTCCGCATGACCAGCCAGCAGAAAAAATTGCTTCGAAAAGACCGCAAAGAGCACCAACACGGGTAGCACGGCGACCGCCAGCCAAATCCCTTGATACACGAACTGCATCGCTCGATCAGGACGCTTGGCGGCTAAG
>JALOQS010000436.1 GCA_025459355.1 Pirellula sp. | reverse complement strand
AGAGACGGTCTCTGACTGAGAATATCGCGACAGCAGCGCAGATGACGGCACTCGATCCTCCGGGCAAGAACGCTTCATTTCGCTAACCAGCGGATGCACTCAACGTCTCGATCCCCCGGTCTCGGGCGGTCTATCATCCCTCGCTCGACGTGAGTGATCCTTTCCGTTCTGCTTAAAGACATGACAAAGTACCTTCGAGACGCTGAAATTCGCGGCTTTCTACGTGAACCGACATGTGAGAGCGATTCCAATTGGATCACTTATCTCACTGGTTACAGGAACTGGTTCACAGGGGCCGCTATGTACTTTCGCAAAGCGTTGCCGGTACAATGCTTTGGCGTTCAGAAACTGAATATCTATGGCTGTCCCAACGCGGAGACAATCTGCGATGAGTCCACTTTGGGGATCGCGGACGTTTGGGTGAACGTTCCTTCGATAATCCCTTCTTCTTTAGACAGTTGCAAATCACAACAGGCGTTTGCGCTCGAACTTGCGCACGCAGGAATCATCGCCGCATCCAAACGGTTTGAGTTTGACCTTGCCGTCTTCGATAAGGCGAAGATCAGCGTGGAAGAAAATGACTACATTTTAAGTTACGAAATTGGTAAATCGAAGGCGTCGCCAGACCGAAAGTACACTGCTTCAGTCTTTTGTCGCTACGACAATCATTACATCAGTGAACTGCGAGTGATGAAAAAGGACGGAACTCTTCAATGTCTCTATCATTTTGCGAATGGTAACGAAAATAGCATTGGCCAACTTCGATGGGATGCCTGTGACAAAATCCGTATTCCACTAACCGCCGTTTCTGGGGATGCGCACTGGGATTGCTACCTTGATGGCAGAATCAGATTCGTATTCCCGAAATCCGAAACCGGTGACTCGCATCAATTGTATCAACACGCAATATTGCTGCTTGATGGGACATGGGTCGTGCCTGATAGGATTGCAGGGATGGACTTACTCGAGCGTTCTGCAAAAGCCGGATACAAACATGCAATACGCCGCTTGCATCGTGAGCAGCAGAACCAAGCCATGCACGCCGAGCACGCGAACGGGCGTTTTTGAAATGGAACATCACTCGCGCGTGCCGGGTGATGGCAGTCGTTCTCAAATCTAAAACCCGTAACACGGACAGACGGAACAGCCGAACTTAAAACCGTAGGCCATGCGGTCTCCAGTGCTCGATAACGACATGCTGTAACGGATCTGATGCAAGCATTGCGATGGACTTGATTGATAATGAAAGTAAGGAACGATCGCACTGATTGCAGCGTGACACCAGAGATCGTAAAATGACGGAACAGAACCAAGACAGGGATCGAATGGCGATCCGTGGAAACCCGAAAACAAATTGAGAACCAAGCATTGGACCGAAGGACTCGTCTTCGCGGCCCTGACCGTTCTGCGATGAAAACTTGATGCTCGTCGACATAAGACAACGCCCAGCGCTCTACCTCGGCACTAAGACTCTAACAGGGCTTTACCACTTTCTCGCTGGCTACCAATTTGCACGCATTGAACACAATGTCGTCGAAAACAAGCTTTCCTTGCCAGACGATTTCCACGACTGGGTTGCTTATCGCCTCCAATACAAGGAATCGACATCAGGCTGGCACTCGATGATCCTTAGCCATACTCTTGCTGAATCCGATGCGTTTGACTATTTCTTTGTATTGCTCGATGAGCACGTAACACGCGTCCCGTGCGTACGAGCAAAACTGGGAAATATTCGCCGCACATACACAGCAACGACTAACGGCGTGTCAAGGCAAATGAAATACCCCGAAACAGTCTCGCTTGTAACCTACACCGACGATCCAGGTTTCTTCGTGTATTCAGACGATCCTGAAACCGAATTCCCAAGACACCCCTTTTTTCCTTCGATAGAATGGCTATTGAATTGGCTTGATGCCGACAGAACTGATCTCAACATGGTACAATAAGGCAGAACAATGGGATGGACGCGAAGGGCTCGGTCGACCGTTCTTGACTTGCGTAGAGTCAACTCCTCGCCCTCAGTCATCCCTCTCGTTCGTTTTGAGGTAACTGCTAATGGCTCGAAAAGCAATTGAAATCTACGGTGTGGTTGGCCAACTTGGCGGTGGAGGATCAGCGAGCAGTCCTTACACACGAGACGTGCAGTTTATTAAATGGCGACAGGTTGGCGGCGAAATATGTAATACTCCGCTATTTGTCCAAGAACCATGCCGGAACGAAGAGATTCGTCCTTGGATGAAATCCATCAATGCTGGTTGTATGCTTCATATGACGATCAGACTCACGAAACAAATGCACCCGGAACAGTTCCGGGCAAAGGTAGTTTCCTACTTTGGGAAGTCTCGCGCTGACAAAGAATTGCTCAACGCGACCAAAGACAAACGTCCAACGTCGATCGATGTTAATGGGTTCGCCACCTTCAGACTCAACCGCAGGCACGATTGCTATTCGACGACCGTCTTGGTTGACAAGAAAAAAATTTCCATCGAGATTCAATCTGATCGACAAAAAACGATTGCTGACATTTGCAAGCAACTCGAGACGGTCGGATTCTTGAAATCTGCGTATCGTCAGCACCTTAGCCAAGTTCTCGAGCGAGATCTCTTGCCGCTCAAGAATTCTCGTTGGCTTGATGATAATGAAAAACCATTGACTGGCGCGCAGTTTCGCAAGTCCGTGAAGTTGTTGGCGATAGAGATTGCTGCGAACGGAAAGTACGAATGTATTTTTGGTGACGGGGATCTTTTCGGCGGCCATGATTTAGTTGTCCGTGGCAACTTGAAAACTGGGCCGAAAAATGCCGACCTGCATGGATGAAAACGAACAAACGATTGCACCCAAGCGGCGATCAGGTGCACTGACAAATCAATGATTCATCCCGCCGCTGGGTGAATCGAAACGTTCTGGCAAGGGGATAGCGTGAAGTGGCACCAACGCGTGGAAACCTAGTACCAATTGCTATCGTTGTAGCCTTCGTTGCGTTGACAGTTGCGGCGGGTCTTGGTTGGTGGAACTTCCTTAACGCTCAAATCGTGTCGCGAGGGGATACTCGAGAAGCATGCTATCTGGCGGTTGCTTTTGATGATTACTTCGAACTACAGGGAATCGCACCGTCTCTAAAGGATGTAGAGTCATTTCCTACGAGATTGAGATTCCTCAGGATCGAGGATGGTCGATATCTATTTGCTTGCGGGCTTTATGGAAGAGATTTATTGATCATCGAGCATACGGGAAATGGAAAATTCGACTTCTTAGTGAAAGGAAACGGAAACTTGTGATACATTGGAAAAGTCAGATGGCCTGGTACTTTAGAAACTTCTTTAAACTATCGATGTGATTGCAGCCAGAACAATCCGATGGACCGAAGCGGTGGGCCGACCGCTTACGGATGGAGACTTTACTTGCCACCGCTCGGTCATCGGTGCCGTTCGTCCAGTCAAGTTAGCTCCACTGCTTTCGATTGATAGCTAATTGCCAGGTTTCGTTTTGCCAGTAGGCCAGTTCCCACTAGCGGAAACCGCCCCTCGTTCTCAATGACTTGGACCGGCACCTTCTCGCCGAACCATTCAATGACACAAAAATAGGACTCGAGTGAGACTTTCGATCCATCTGCGAGGATTGCCTCCGTTTCAACTAATGCCTCAAGCTTGAGGCTGTTGATTAGCTCTCGGGAGAAAACTAGATGTCCGTCGAATGCCGTGTCGATCCATGCAACAACATCGGTCAACTCGCCTCGAAGCTTACTGGCGACTCGAATTGGGATTAGCGCTCGATCGCGATCGTCTACAAAGCCCTTCACGAAGTAAAACCTCCAATGTGGAACGCCGCTTCATGGCCAACTCTAATCACGAACGACTTTCGATGTGGGTATGCCTCCTTGGCTGCCAATGCGACTTCCAGGAAGGTCTTTCCCACAAAGTAACGACGTGAACTTGGCTCGATTGCTACAAAGTCATCCTTGTGCTCTCGTTCTAAACGAAAACGCAAATCTTCTTCGTAAACCTGCTTGGCGGCTTCTGCTACTGACATCATTGATCCTCCGGAACGCACTTTTGATGGGATCGCTATTGTACCCTTCCACCTTCTAGCCGAGAATAACAGAAAAGCTGGACGAACAACGCCATGCACGCCGAGCACGCGATCGGCCGTTTTTGACTTGGTGGCTTTACTCGCGCGTGCCGGGTGATGGCCGACGTTAGCTCGGCAGGAACGCGACTAGCGGAAAAGTGTGTGGCTGGAGTTTTGAGCCCTGCTGAAAATGGGATCCCCATGTGGTACGATAGAGCGATGTC
>JALOQS010000435.1 GCA_025459355.1 Pirellula sp. | reverse complement strand
GTTTTTTTCTGGGATGCCACCAGGGGTTCAACCTGGGATGGCTTTCGTGTTGGTTCAGCACTTGGCACCGGACCATTCGAGCATTTTAGCCGAGTTGGTCCGTCGCTTTACGACCTTGACAGTCTTGCAAGTCGAGGACGGGATGCCGGTTGAGCCTAACCATGTCTACATCATTACTCCCAATCATGACTTGGCTTTTTTTAATGGGAAGCTGCATCTGTTAGAGCCAGCAGAACCGCACGGTCATCGATTGCCGATCGATTACTTCTTTCGTTCGCTCGCCCAAGATCAACGTGATCGAGCCATTGGGATCGTGCTCTCAGGTACAGGTAGCGACGGGACACAGGGCGTTCGAGCCATCAAGGCCGAGTCGGGAATGGTCATGGTGCAAAGTGCCGAGTCTGCCGAGTTCGATGGAATGCCGAGAAGTGTGATCGAGACAGGGTTAGCTGATTACGAGCTAGAACCGGCTGCGATGCTTCCCCAGTTGATCGCCTATGCATCCCAAGAATTTAATCAGCGGCGCGATTTGGATGTTCGTATAGAGCCCAAGTCTGAAGCGGCGATGAAGAAGATCTTTGTCCTCGTGCGATCCAAAACAGGTCACGACTTTTCGCTTTACAAACCAAGCACAATTTACCGTCGTATCGAGCGACGTATGGCGGTGCAGCATATCGAAACAGTCCAAGACTACGTCAAGTATTGTCAGGAAAGCCCGGTTGAAGTCGAAGCACTGTTTCGCGACATGTTAATTGGTGTAACGTCTTTCTTTCGCGACCCGGATGTATTTGAAATTCTTGAGAAACAGATTATTCCGCAGTTGTTCAAAAACAAATCAGCGGCAACGGATTTGGTTCGAGTTTGGATCAGCGGGTGCTCCACGGGCGAAGAAGCCTACTCGATCGCTATTCTGATTCGCGAGTATCTCGAAAGTTCCAGATCCGAATGTTCCGTTCAGATCTATGCAACAGACATAGATAGCCGAGCCATCGCAACGGCACGAGCTGGCGCCTATCCGGTGAGCATCGCATCGGATGTGAATTCCGAGCGTTTGTCCCGTTTCTTCACGATTAATCCGGGCGAGAATGTTTATCGCATTAATAAAAACATCCGTGAGATGTTGGTATTCTCCGAGCATAACGTAATAAAGGATCCTCCATTTTCGAAGATTGATCTGATCAGTTGTCGCAATCTACTGATCTATTTTGGTACCGAATTGCAAAAGAAGCTGATGCCGCTGTTTCATTTTGCTCTTATGCCGAATGGAGTACTTCTATTGGGGACGAGTGAAGGAATCGGTGATTTTGGCAGCTTCTTCAAAGTACTCGACCGCAAGGCGAAACTCTATCAACGACAGGGCGGCGTTCTTATAACGCAACGAAAGCCGCTTGGATTGGCCTTCCCATTTACCGCATTATCCACCGAGTCCAACATCGATTCGTCTTATTCCAAACTACGCATTTCTGGGGCAAAAGGGGCAAACGAACTTGCCTCAAAAATTCCGTTGAGAGACATCCTCGAAAAATCGCTCATGAAGCTAGTCGCCCCGCAGGGGGATATTTTGTATCTTCATGGACGGACGGGGATGTTCTTGGAGCTTGCCGCAGGTGAGTCGGGAGTAAACAACATCCTCAGAATGGCTCGTGAGGGGCTTCAGCAGGAGCTCACCATGGCGCTCAGTCGCGTGGTCGTGTCGCAGGAGCCAGCTACCGCTAACGGTCTTCTGGTAAGGACCAATGGTCATTACACGCGAGTCGACGTGACTGTCTCGCCGGTCGCAGCACTCTCTGCTACTGGTGCGACGACTGAGCTGAAATCGACATCGCTTTATATAGTCACGATCAAGGAGTCGACGGAAACCGAGAAACCAACGACCAGTCTACTGACGACTGAAATTTTACCAGCGATCGCTAATACGCTCGATTCAACTCTGATGCCGTCCGGAGATCCCGAAGCTCGGATCTCTGCTCTTTTGGAGGAGCTTCACGCACGTGATGAATATTTGCAGAGTGCCCGCGAAGAGCTAGAGAGCTCGAACGAGGAACTGAAATCCTCGAACGAGGAGATGCAGTCAGTCAATGAAGAGATGCAGTCAACGAATGAGGAGCTGGAGACGTCCAAGGAAGAGCTTCAGTCAGTCAATGAAGAATTGGCGACTGTCAACATGGAACTGCAGACGAAAGTAAACGATCTTTCGCGGCTCAACAACGACATGAACAACCTTCTCTCGGGTACCGGGATTGCGACGGTTTTTGTCGATCATCAATTGCGGATTCTGCGATTTACTCCAGCCACGTGCGCGATCATTAATTTGATATTGAGCGACGTTGGCCGACCGGTTGCTCATACCGTTACCAATCTCGTGGGCTACGATCGGCTGGTCCAGGATGCTCAGGGGGTACTTGACAGTTTGGTTGCCAAAGTAGTCGAGGTGCAAACCAAGGATGGGAAATGGTATACCATGCGGATACAACCATACCGGACGATTGACAATGTGATTGAAGGGGCCGTTATCAACTTCACCGAGATCACTTCACTCAAACGTATCCAATCGGAACTCGAATCGGATAAAGCGAATCTCCAATTCAAATCGACGCTGCTCAATGCGATCGGTGAAGCTGTCATCGCAACGGATCTTCAAGGTACGATTTTGTACTGGAACGAAGCCGCAGAACGCATCTATGGCTGGAAGTCCTTTGAGGTCATCGGCAAAAATGTCTTAGACGTTACCCCAGACGACGATAGTAAGCTTCACGCCTCGGAGATTATGTCGGTCCTGAAAAAGGGCAACAGTTGGAGTGGTGAGTTTCTAGCACGTCATCGCGATGGCCATCGATTTCCTGTGAAAGTAACCAACACTTCGATTTTGGATGATCAAGGAAATTTGACGGGCATCATCGGCGTTTCCAGTGACATCACGCTACGCAAAAATGCAGAAGATTCGCTTCGTCGATCGAATGAGTTGGCGAGGCTTGCGGTGGTTGTTCGCGATTCCCGGGACGCCATTACGGTCCAGGAATTGGATGGTAGGATCATCGCGTGGAACCCAGCAGCAGTGAAGATGTGAAAGAATATGAATTGAGCCAAGCGGAGATACTCGAACCCTACCGAACACAGAGATTGACGAAAGACGGTTCTGTGTTGGACGTTTGGATTACCGCGACGGCGCTGGTAAACGAGGATGGTCACATGCATGCGATTGCGACAACCGAACGAGCACGTTTAGACACCGAAAATGCTCAGGGCTCGTAAGAACGAACGCGATAGCAAAGCTAGCAATCGGATTGCAAACTTGGCGGAGACTTTGCCCCTGAGGCTCAATCAGGGTTTGTTAGGAAAAATGAATGATCCACCGGGTATGCCGGTGGGATTAACTGACTAAAGAATGAATCAAAATGACGCAAAACCTAGATTCAAACTCAAAAGGCAAGGATGCAACACAAGTCATACGTCAGAAAGCCGAGGCAATTTTCGCGGCCCAATCGATTACGAGTTCAGCAACGGATTTGCCCGTCGCTGCAGATCGACTTTCGTATGAGGAGACGAAACGATTGTTGCACGAACTGCAAGTCCACAAAATCGAATTGGAATTGCAGAACGAAGAACTGAGACGCGCACAATTCGAATTGGACGCGTCCCGGTCTCGCTATTTCGATCTCTATGAACTGGCTCCGACCGGATATTGCATCGTTAGCGAACAGGGGCTGATCGAGGAGGCAAACCTCACGACAGCGAAATTGCTGGGCGTTGATCGCAACCGGTTGATCAACAAGCCAATCAGTCGATTCATTTGCAAAGAAGACCAAGATCGTTTCTACTCAAGTCACAAGCTGATTTTAGAGTCGGACCAACCCAGATCGTACGAAGTGCGAATGGTCAAACCAGATGGAAATTTTATTTGGGTACAGATGGCTTGTGTCGCAATCGAAGACACCGAAGGGATACTGAGAGTTCGAATCGTCCTGAGTGACATCACGGATCGAAAACTCGTTGAGGAAAAGCTTCAAACCAGGACAGCCTTCTTCGAGGCAATGGTTGATTCGCCGCTTGATGGGATTTTGGTTGTGGATAATGAAGGCAACAAGATTCACCAGAACGCACGGTTTTTAGCGTTGTATGATATCCCACCAGGGATTGCGAACGATCCTGACTATGCAGTTCAGCTTCAGTATGTTTCAAAACGAACCAAAGACCCACAGGCTTTTTTGGAACGCACGAATTACTATTATAGTCACCCAGAGCTCACTGGCAGTGATGAGATCGAGTTGATTAACGGAACGGTGCTGGAACGCCATACGTCTCCCGCTCGAAATGAACATGGAGGCTTCTACGGACGTATCTGGACATTTCGAGATGTGACGGAACAAAAACATTCGCAGCGACTTCAAGCTGAGGCATTGGATCGATTGAGGAAGATATCAAGCCGGCTTCCTGGCGTTGTTTATCAGTATAGGATGCGAAGTGATGGTTCCTCGTGTTTTCCCTATGCGAGTGAAGGGCTTTATCCGCTCTATCGAATTCAGCCTGAAGACGTGATTCTCGATGCATCGCCTGTATTCGCTCGGATTCATCCTGATGATCTCGACGTATTGCTCGCAAAGATTGGCAAATCATCGACGGACCTCTCGCCTTTCAAATGTCACTTTCGACTTCTCTTTGATGATGGAACGATGCGATGGGTTTCTGCGAATTCACTCCCAGAGCGAGAGGCCGATGGTTCAACGCTTTGGCATGGCTATATGACGGACATAACCGAAACTCACAAAGCAGCCATCGACCTCGAAGCAACAAAATTTCAAATGGAAGAAGCTCAGGCGTTAGCTCGAATGGGCAATTGGTCATACGACCTTTCGACCTTCAAGATTGATTGGTCCAAGCAGCTCTTCGCTATTCTTGGCTTCAATATATCGGACGGGGAACCGACCTATCAGGAAATGCTCGATAATTACTGTCCCGAAGATGCAGCCATTCTAGATGAAGCGGTCAAAACCGCTATTGCTGATGGAACCCCATACTCGTTAATCCATCGCATTCGGAATCCTAAATCCGATGTTCGATTTGTCCGAGGCTCAGGGAGAGCGAGACGAAATGCAGCAGGTAAGATTGTTGGCCTCTTTGGTACAGCGGCGGATGTGACAGTCGAGATCGAACGCGAGCGCGCCTTGCAAGTCGCTCGCAATCAAGCCGATGCAGCGAATCGCGCCAAGAGCGAGTTCCTGGCGAACATGAGCCACGAAATCAGGACTCCGCTTACAGCCATTCTTGGTTTTGCAGATATCTTACGCGAAGAGGGAAATCTTGACGTCGCGCCCGATCAGCGGCTGCAGACGATCGATACCATTACCAACGCCGGTCAACACTTGCTGACCATCATCAACGATGTCTTGGACCTTTCAAAAATCGAAGCGGGCAAGGCATCT
>JALOQS010000153.1 GCA_025459355.1 Pirellula sp. | reverse complement strand
GACTTGCCGGTTTAGGGTTGAGTTTGAGGGATCCCTCTGCCGTAACTGCGCAAAGCCTTGTTACGGCCTACGTTACTCTTGTAGCCGAAGTCCCCAGACTTTGGACAGCACGCCAGCAATGCGTCCAATCTGCGGCCAGATCGGCTACGGATGCGTGTAGCGGAAGCCCTCGTAGGCCGTAACAAATCGCAACGCGATGCAGTTACGGCACAGCACGCCGGGGCAAAAAGACTTTACGGTTTAGGGTTGAGTTAGTGGGATCCCCCTGCCGTAACTGCGCAAAGCCTTGTTACGGCCTACCTAAGCGTCCAATTTGTGGCCAGATCGACTACGGGGCCAAAAAACTTGGCTACACCGACGCTGCAACGCGCGTTGGTGCGATCTGGTATGCTCGCGAACGGAACAAGAAATCGATGAGATTTCCTTCATGCGGTTGCAACCAGTTGAGCTTGGTCGTCGGGATCGGTCCGATGTTCAAGCGATCAATGTGGGTGCAATTCGTCAATTCATCAATCCAGTTCGCATCGTCCGTGATGGCGGTGCATATCAGCGTTTGCCCCATCGCCTTGATCATTTCCTTTTGAGTGCACTCGACAACGGAAACGAATGGGAACATGTACTCCTTCATCGCAACACCTTTTTGGGCATTGGCCGCGTGAACAACCATGGGACGCAAATACGCACAGCGTTCCTTTTCGATCATGCGTTCCCCGTACGAAGCAGTCATGTCCGTAACTCCCGACTCTGCCAAGTCTTGCTGTACCATTGACCACGTACCCTTGGCCATCTGCACGTTCGTAAATGCTGCCAGCGCCGCGTGGGGATCTTGAGGAGATGTCACGTCGACGGGGCCCAGTCGCTCCGCCAAAGCTTCGGCAATCTTCTTGGTGTGACGAGGTGCCCAAATTCCAGAGCAATTGATGCAACCACGGCCAGAGTTCACCAAAACAGACTCCACCATGACGTCGATGTAGTCCTCCCACGAGTCAACCAAATCCTCGCCGAAAACAATTTTCGAGAATCCTGGACCGTGAGGCTGAACACGCGGATTACCTGCGTATTGCTGTACCGTTTGAGCACTACCGAATATCATCGCCTTCTCACACTTGCTGAGCAAAGTGGTGCCAACGTCGTGCCCGCCTGGATACAAACTAAATGCCTCGGCAGGGATCCCTGCTTCGACAAACGCACTGATCATGCGGTAAGGTGTCCATGGCTCTTGTGAACCAGGCTTCAACACCAAACCAACTTGCAAGGGAACCGCAGGCAACCAAAGTGTGTGAACTCCCGGCGAGTTGTTTGGAAGCACAGCACCGAGAACTGGCGATTGGCATTGATAGCTGACGGTTACATTCCGCCCTTCCTCTCCATAACCCCTGGAAAAAATCTCAAGGTCCAAACCCCGCGTCAATGCGTCAAGAATTCGGTCGATATTGCTGAGAACAAAACAGTTCTTCTGCATGTTCTTTCGACACATATGCTCGGGCAACCCCGTGCTAGCCGATTGTTGATGGATAAAGTCGTCGACCGTTTGAATGCCGTCGCCAAGGGGTAACGACTCATGCTCAAAAAGATGCGCTGCTTTTTTGCACCTCTCGACCAGTTCTGTTGCCGAAAGAGACCGCAACGCCTTGCGAGCATTGTCCGCCTTGCGCATATCCATTTGGACCATGCCACCGTTGACTTGGCCGATTTTCGCGATTGGTTCGCCGGTCTCGAAGTGGTAAACCTCTTGGAACTCAAGCGACTTATATTGCTTGCCCCATCGAATTGGGTTGATCGTTAACATGTTTTTATGCTCCTGTGCTATGAGTTAGTAAACGCCAACAGTCGTCGTCGAAGCGAAACCGTGATAAGGTCTCACTCCACTCACGCCATCCCACGGGTATTTATGAAAGGGAAGCTCCCGCTCTCCTTCGTCCCGTTCCATGAATCCTGGAACAAAAAACTCCTTGGTCATCGTGTAGAGTTTAACACGGCCTGTCTGACCATAAGGAACCGGCGAGTTGTAGTCGTTGAAGTCGACGACCTCAACCACCGCTCTCGGTTGTGGTGCATAGTAGGCGATCGTGTAATCATCATCCGCAGTGATGTTCCGGGAACATGCCAGCCCCATCAATGTATTGCCGTAGGTCGGTGTCATGTAAACACCACTCTCTTCAGTTGGCCCGCCCAACAGTTCTTCGACACAGAAGCGTGTCCACTGTGGTGTGAACTCGGTACCGCCAGAGAATATGCCAGTGATACCCACTTCCTGAATGGAGGTCCCTTTGTCGGCCAACCCGGCTGCTAACGCTTCCAACAACTTAGGTGTCGTGAACATGCATTTGATGTCATGCCCCGCCGTCAAGATCGTTATCGCTTGGTCGATGCAGTGCTTCTTGTACTCTTCAAGGTGCTCCATCCAACCTTTCTTGATCAATTTGATCACCCAGCGTGGATCAAGATCGATGCAGAAACATATCCCGCCTCGAAATTGACATAGATGCTCCACAGCCAACCGCAGTCGACGAGGTCCCGACGGCCCGAGCATCAGCCAGTTCGATCCGCGAGGAAAGTATTCATCCGGCAGTGTCTCACTGAAGTTCTCGTAATCGATTCTAAAGTCATCAATCACGACTCGGCTCTTTGGAATGCCTGTGGTTCCGCCCGTTTCGAATACGTAGGTCGGCTTGCCAGCTAGACCTTTTGGAATCCATCGATTCACCGGCCCGCCGCGCAACCACTCGTCCTCAAACTCCGGAAACTTCTTTAAACAATCGAATCCTTTGACTTCAGTCAGTGGATCAAACTTGAGTTCCGATTTCTTTGCAAGCCAAAACGGAGAGCCGGTCGATTCGTGAAAGTGCCACTGAACGGTCTCGTAAGCATGTTTGTCTAGCGCAGATTTGGCTTCAGCGATTTGTTGTGGAGTCGCCAACCACGAGGGTGTTGCTACAGTCATTTCGTTTCTAAGAGCTCGAAAAATGATAAACGCGTGGTAACTGCTTCACCGCAGCACGCCCTATATTGTAACGTTTCTTGGGAAGCCCCCCAGCAGCCTTTAGAAAAAGAGGACGCGTGAATGCGGGGTATTTAACGTGATCAACATGCTAGGACCGTTGCGATCGGATTCGTTGCGTCTCATCGTTAATCATCAACTCTCCGCACCATTTACCGGCTTCTCGTTACCGGCTTCTCGACTCAACCACCAAAAGAAAGCTTGCGGCGCAAAACCATTTCGCTATCCTCCAACAGTTGAGTTTTACAATTCACCTGCGGAAGGGACTAAACTGGTCAACCCGCTTCTCGTGCTACATCGAAGCCAGCCAATCCCGTATCTCATCAAACAGGAGGCTTCTAACTCCTGTGTAAGAATGATCTCCTCCGTCGATCACTGTGGCGCGGTGGTGGTACATCGAATCTCGATCGGCAACCTCTCGTATGGCCACGTCGGCATTTCGAAAATTCCTCATTCCCTGAGTGACTTCAATACTCCCAAACGCCCAGAGTGTTGGCACTTCAATCCCACCCAGAGTCGCCAAATAATCGTACTTGCTGCCACTGCCATACTTGTCTGCGAACGTACTAGCCGATACCCAAGTCGGCAACGGAAAACGAACCCGAATGATCCTGTCTCCCTCTCCGTTGGAGCACAATTCTCGGGCACGCTCTAGCTGCTCGGCAAAGATAAGCCCTTTCTTGGTGCCATCTGCAATTAACTCTGTGTTGAGCCTCGGCGGGGACAGGGCTAAAAATCGCTCGACCTGAGTTGCGGCATCTTTCCTGCCCAACCAGTAAGCTCCCTTCACCGCACCCAAGCTATGGGCGGCCAGACCGAAGGGCACCGTTTGCTTTTGCGTTAAGTATGTTTGCCACGCTTGGAAATCATGAATACAGTCTGAAACGTTTTCGAATTGGCTACCAATTCTTTGGGGTAGCGGCCCATAGCTCACGCTACACAGATCGTGCCCACGATTGTTGGCGAGCAGCACTCCGTAGCCTAATTCACTGAATACTCCGGCTAACTCACGAATAAGGCTGGAACTGTAAAACGAGCTATTCACTCCATGGTAGAGGGTCCACACTTTCTGCCCTGGGAGAGCCGATAGAAACCCGTCGAGTTTTATGCCATCAGACGTCGTCGTTTGTACAAGTTGCCCGAACAAGATACCTTGATTTCCAGTCTCGCAAGGTGGGGAATGAATCGAATACCAGGATGAAAAACAAAAAGGCGAGCCTATTGGCTCGCCTTTTCCATTATGTGACCGAGTGAAATATGTGATCGAGCGAACACCACTCAATGGCAATGCTTAGGGGACGATAGGGCTAACTGTAGCAGCGTCATCTTCAGCAGCTAGGATACCTGCAACTGTAGCTAGGCCAGCGATGCCGGCTATTCCAGCCCATCCGCCGCCACCAAAGCCACCGCCGCCTCCACCACCACCAAAACCGCCGCCCGCTCCCATAGGTGCTCCGCCAGCAAATGGTGCTGGAGCAGGCCCAGTGGCAACAACTTCTTCGACAATCACGGTTTCTTCAACCACGTTTGCCGCAGTCGACGGCATCAATTCTACAGACAAAACATTTGGCTCTTGAACGACTGCAATCAGCTTCTCTCCGGTGGAAGCCATGCCGGCAGGGGCTGCTAGCTCAAACGATGTTGCTGCGAAACCAGATTCACCGGCTGCAATCAAACCGTAAACGCCTGGCTTCAATCCCGCTACGGAAAAATCACCCGCTGCCGTAACGGAGGCCTTGGCAATCTCGCGGCCGTTCTTCAAAACATAAACGACAATGTTCGATAGATCTTGCGACTTGCTAGGAGTCGATACTTTTCCGACAAACAAACCGTTGTTCATTAAAACAACTGGGCTGGAACTAAAGGTTCGTGAATCGGCTAACGGATCGGTGCTTACCATCGTTGGGTAAGATGCCATCGCGCCAGGAGTTGATTGCTGACGAATGATTTTCGTAGCGTCCAGGGCCGGAGTAATAACCCGAACCTCAACGTCCGAAGGCAAATGCTGGCCTGCATCCGAAGCCATGACATGCAGCGAAAACGCGCCGATCGACGATGCATCACGTGCCAATAGAGCATACGCGCCCGGCTTGACTCCCGTGAAAGCGAAGCTGCCGTCTGCATTCGTTCGAGTGGTATAGACCACAACGTCATCGGCGATCAAATAAACTGGCAATCCGCCCAAAGACACCTTTTGACCGGGCTCGAGCGCCACCGCGCTACCGGTCAAACGACCAGCGGCATCAAGTTTGGCCCATTGGTGAACGAACAGGTTGTTCAAGTAAGAGCTCGATACGCTGACCTCTTTTGCAGGAGCAATTCGCTCCTGAGCATTGGAACTGTTAACCAGTCCGGTAAAGGTGCAGCTCATGGCTGCTGCGAAGAATGCTCGCTTGAGTGTTGTCATTTTCATAGTTGTTCTTCCTAGTTTTTTTGGGCCGTCGAACCTGTACGACTCTACGTTATATACCGGTTATGCAAGCGAATCAACCAAAACCTTGGATCGCCAGCTAATTTTTAACACAATTTCTCCAGCATTCCGCTCTCGTGCCTAATCTTTCTTGAGTCCGGGGTTTATTTTCCCGCTTGGAGACTGATAAAGCTCAGAGACTTTGCCTGTTTGGTAAGGATTGGATGGCGGCTTGGAATACTCGGTCACACTCGGCCTGAAGTTGCTACCAAGTGATCGAGCGCTGCTGTCAAACTGCATGCGGTTAACCAGCTTATTGAGAGTGATAGTGGAGATATTGAGTTCCCTAGCCTGAACCTCAATTTCCTTGCGGTCCTGCAACGCGGATTGAGTGCCTTGATCGACACCTTCTCCCTCAGTCGTTCGTACCTTTACCTCCCCACCGAGCACCAGAAATCGAATCGATGGCGACAGTTTTTGACGTCCCATTCTCTGGCCTTCCGGAAGATCGAATACCACTTTAGCGTTGTTTTGTTCGATCAAACTAATCAATCTCTGGCGATCATCTCGTCCGTCACCGTCGATATCCATTTTTCCAACCAGGGCGATTTCTGTGATGGCGCCGGGTTGCCAGAGGTCGGAGTAGATTTTGTCACCACGTAGAATTGGCTTGTAAGCTCGGTCCTCGATAATTTTCGCCCGAGCCCCGTTTGTGCCGATCAGTTCGACCACTTCTACCTTCGCCTTGGACTTTGCATTGGCTACTAAGTTTACATCCGAATCCGTGACCACAAATGTCACTCCAGCTTTCAAGCCATCGGCGCGTCCTCGATTGATCCAGACATTACCATCAATCACATCGGTAATTTCGCCTTGAACAACCTCGAAGCTCTCGTTGCGAACTTCGGCTAGTTTCCTGTTGACGCTGGCGAGGCTCAAAAGCACCTCATCCTTGTCTTTCTTCAGTTGTGCAATTGTTTGATTTAGACTGACAATCTTGGCATCCAATTGTTGCTGCATCGCAACCTTCTCGGCTTGCAACTCGTCGTAAAGCTTCACTTGCTTGGTGATTTTGTCGGTGTAGCCCTCCAAGTCAGCTTGGGCTTTCAATGCGATCTCGTCTTTTTCTTTTTGGGCGGCCATGCGCAATTCCGTCTCTCGCTTGATCGTCTCGTTGAAGTTCTTGCGGTCGTTGTCGCTGTCGTTCTGTATCTTGATCAGCGACACATTGTGACGGCGCAATTGCTGCATGAGGTTATCAACAAGCTTTACGTAGCTCTTTTCCGTTGCACCTGGGCCAAACAAGACCATATGATTGGTGAACGACTTGGCTGCGGCATCGATGTCTACATCACCAGTAACCTGGCTACGCAATTGCTCGAATTCCGCATCGCTGATAGGAGTTCCAGCCCCCAACATACTGGCAAGCAACTGATTTTTGTTGCTCGCAGCACGCAGATTTTCTTCTGCAGTTCGCTTGTCTTTCAGCGCTGTTTCAGCCGTTCTTTGGTTCGTTCCTGATGTAAACAGGATGAAGAAAAGCCAGCCTAAACTCAGAACGCTTACAATCGACATGACGATGACATAAGCCTGCCAAACTGTCACATTGCGATCACGAGCCATACCCAACTCCAAAATCAGAAGAGAATCGACAACCGAGGAACCTTCGCCAGTCAAAATTCCCAATGAACATGACGATGCCCTCTCAAGCATCGTAAATCCTCCGCTACTGGGCGTCAAACATTCTCCCTTCGTTCCAATCCATTTTTCCCAAATGTCTTCCAGGACACTCACCGAACCGGAACCTCGACCACTGCGGCACGAGGCACTTCGGATCCGAATTTTTCTTTTGTTCCGGATATACCGCCGGGACGCCAGCTCTCCGCCCCCGGCACACTTGCTCCCCGCCTCCTGTCTCTCCACTCCCGTGGGCGGAAAAGTCAACCGAACCTGCAATTCCTATCGAAATGCCACAATTTAAAAGCTACACTGACGTGACTTGTGGATGCCCTGACTATGCAGACTCCCAAGGAGAAGGCATGGTTTCGTCGCTAAGTTTTTCTCAACCCCCAAAGACGAATTAGGCAATCTTATGTCCGTTTCGCAACAAACTTCTAGCACCTCGAATCGAATTACCTCCGATTTGGCTTATCAGCAATGCATGAACGTGGATTGCGGCGCGACTTATGGAGTAGAAGAAGTCTTAACGAGCTGTCCCAAATGTCGAGATTTGCTGGATGTTCGATACAACTGGGACAAAATCAACGTTCCTGAAAAGCTTTCGGATTTCGAAGGCATGTGGACCAAGCGATATCAGCCCCTTCGGTTTAGCGGCGTTTGGCGATTCCACGAAATGCTCCCTTTCGCCCCCGAAAACAAAGTGATCACGGTCGGCGAAGGACAAACGTTGCTACAACAGGCCAATTCGGTTGCTCGATATGTTGGCATTCGCCCTGGACAGCTTTATTTGCAATATGAAGGAATGAATCCGTCTGGATCTTTCAAGGACAATGGAATGTGCGCTGCTTTTACCCATGCGCACATGATCGGAGCCAAGCGAGCCGCGTGTGCGTCGACCGGAAACACCAGCGCGTCGCTCGCGATGTACTGTGCGGTCACCCAGTTGATGAAGGCGGTGATCTTCATCGGATCAGGCAAGATATCGTACGGCAAGCTATCCCAAGCTCTCGAGTACGGGGCCTTGACGGTGCAAATCGCAGGGGACTTTGACGATGCTATGGCCCGCGTTAAAGATGTTTCAAAAGAATTAGGAATCTACCTCGTCAACAGCATTAACCCGTTTCGCTTGGAAGGGCAAAAGACGATCATGCTGCGCGTGCTGGAAGCATTGCGGTGGGAGTCGCCAGATTGGATTGTTGTACCGGGCGGAAACTTGGGAAATAGCAGCGCCTTTGGAAAGGCCTTTATCGAACTTAAGCAGCTCGGGCTGATCGAAAAGATTCCTCGCTTGGCAGTCATCAATGCCGGTGGTGCTGACACGTTAGATGTCTTGTTTAACCAACGAAATCTAAAGTGGAACGGGGCCAGACCCCGCATGGAGACCGCTTGCCGATACTACGACGAACTCGATCAGTCTCACTCCAAGGCGGATACGATTGCGAGCGCTATCGAGATCAATCGACCAGTCAACTTAAAGAAGTGCTTGAGAGCTCTCGATTTCTGTGACGGCGTTGTCAGACAGGTATCCGATCAGGAAATCCTTGATGCGAAAGCACAAGTCGGAGCGGGCGGAATCGGTTGTGAACCCGCCAGTGCTGCGAGTGTGGCTGGTGCCAAGATACTTCGTCAACAAGGAGTCATTGGAATGGACGACCGCGTGGTCTGCATTCTGACAGGCCATCAGCTCAAGGATCCGACCGCGACGGTTGCATACCATACGACGGATCAGGAAAAATTCAACCAAGTATTAGGTGCACGCGGAGTGTCTCGCGCGTCGTTTGCCAATCGCGCCGTTGCCGTTCCAAACGATGTTGAAGCGATCGTAAAGGCGATTCAGCTCTATAGTTAGCCCGCAAACTCTCTGCAAATTGCCTCATCGCTCAAGTCAACGCGGCGAACTGGGTAAAACCGGTAAAATCCAAAGTTCGTGACCTCTAGGAGTTTTCGGTATCAAGCGTAAAACCCGAAAACGCCGAAAGGATGTAAAGGACAGACTACCGACTTCCTTTGCAAAGCCACGGTGAACGGATGCTTCAAAGACAAAACAAGCGAAACGG
>JALOQS010000152.1 GCA_025459355.1 Pirellula sp. | reverse complement strand
GCTTCGCTAAAGGTGGACCAATCGTTTTCCGCCAGTTGCCGACTGATCTGGCTGATCTTGTTGCGATCAAAGCCCGCGACCTCCCAGTTCATTTCGCAATGTCCCATACAGTAAGGACACTTCATGGCATCGGTTACGATCCAAAAGATGGAGTTGCCAAAGGCTCGGTCCCAGTTGGCGGAAATCTCCGATCCGGCCGTCCTCATATAAATTTCGAATGGAACCGCTAGTTCGTGGGCGTATCCAAAGGCCACCTTGTACCACACGATGTCGCTGGCTGTTGGCATTAATCCGTCAGGGAGTTTTCCAGCGATCTCTTGCCAATCGGGAACTCGTAATCGGGTTTTTCGAATTCGTTGGATTTGCAATCGCTCTTGCAGTTTATCGTAGGAAAGCCACGTGTACGGTTCACTTTCTGCGATGATATCTTTTGGCTCGGACTCCGGTGTACCGATTTGTTTTGGTGCATTGGGAGACGGGGCAATCGTCTTTTTCTCCAAGCTCTCGGGGGAGAATTTCACTTGGACCGGACCTGTGATCTTGTTTTCTTTTGATGCGAGCCCCAAGCAATGGATGAGGCGATCTTGGAAGTTAGCGTAGGCCATATGCAAGACCATCGAAGCGACCACTCGACTATCGAGTTCTTTTTCTAGAAAAGTAAATTGTTCGTCGGTGACGCCATCAGAATCGCGAGACATGCCGTCCGCAAAGTCTAGAGCCGCTCGTTCTGTTTTCGACCACAGGGAGCGATCTCCCGAGGTAAGTGATTTCCACTTTTCAGCAGACACACCTGCGTCATAGGCTGCGACCTCCATAGTGTAGGGACACTGATTCGCGCTCGCAGCGGTCCAACGCATCGCAGCTCTCAGTTGAGGCTCAACGGGCCCCTCGACACGCTGCGCATAATCGAGCTCAATAAATGCCGCGGCTGTGCGTGGCATCTCGCGTGCGACCATACAAATCCAGCTTGGTAATTCTGGTCGAGCAGTACCTTGAGGCGTTGGCAACGTCTTCCAAACCTCTGCGCTACTCGGAGGAAGCTTCCAACCTGTTGAAGTAGTGCCGTCCGATCCCCGGCTTGTATTGGGCTCGAACAGTAAACTCTGCAGTGTGAGGAATAACACCATCGCTGTGACTGGAATTTGTAGGCTTTCGATTTTCGTCATGGCAAAGTCATCCCCTGGTGAATCGTGATTTGTCGAAGTCCCACTTCGGAACTTTCGAATAGTTAAACTTAATAACACTAGCGGTTAGCTATTTCTTCGTTTTGTCGAGGTCGGCAAAAACATTGTCCGCTTCCAATTGCAATTGGAAACCGTCTGAAACGCGTGTCATGTAGAGGCCTCGGCAAAGCCAAAAAAAAGTTGCCATCGCTTCTCTAGGACCAAGATCACGTTCGAGTTGCTCGAACTCGCTTTGGGTTAATAACCAAGGCGTTAGGCTAAGTTTGCGAGCGTATGCGAAGGCCCTCTGCTCTTTTTCGCTGAACACGTTCCACTGGTCGCTAGACAGCGCAATCAATCTCGATGACATTTGCTCTTCGTTCAAGCCAGCGACCTCGAGCAACATTTCGCAATGCCCCATGCAATAATTACAGTTTATGGCTCTCGTCTGAATCCAGAATAGACTTTCCTCAAACACCCGGTCTTGCGGCGCTTCGGCCCACATGGTTCGAGTGGTCATACTCCATGGTGTGGCAAGTTCAGGAATGTATCCGAGGCAGACCAAATTCCAAACAATACGTGTCGGTTTGGCTATGTAATTCTTCGGAAGATTGCGGGCCACATCTTCCCACATCGGAGTTGGCAAGCGTTGCTGTCGCTTTCTCTGGAGTTCGAGACGTTTCTTCAATTCTTCGTATGAAACTTTTGACCAATCGCTTGTGACAGCATTATGATCAATACGACCGACAGCCAGATCTTTGTACTCGCTGCTACTAGGCAACAAAGGTTGAGTTTGAAAGACACTTGGGTCAAATTGAATGTTGAGGGGAGGGATCGAATCATCCACCTCTGGCGGAATGTTCAATCCTAGAAGCAATCGGTCTTGAAAGTTCGCGTACGCCCCGAGCACGACCAACCCAGCGACTTTCTTCTCACCATGTTTTTCCAGCAGCCGTTCGAACAATTCGTCTTCAATTTTAGGAGCATCGGTTGTGTGCAATTTAGCAAAACGCAATTCGTCTGCTTCTGAATCGCTCCATGTGGCTTCGTCCTCCGTCAACGACTCGATCTCATTCAAGTCACCCCCACAACGAAGAAAATCTGCCTTGGCAACTCGCTTGGAGTAGTCACAACGATTGAGGCACGCGATGAGGTATCGCACTTTGGCTCGCAGTTTAGGATCGAGTGGATTCTTCGTGCGATGGGCATAGTCAAGTTGCAAAAGGGCCGCCGTGGTTTTCGGAAGCGTTGAAACCATTGCTTTTGCCCAATTGGGAATCGGTAAATCGCTACCTTCTACAATGGGAGGCAACAGACGCCTAGCTTCTTCATCCACGATAACTGACTTTTCTAGTTTTGCTTGCGCTGACTTTGGCCTGTTTTGGCCAACAAGCTGCTGTTCCAAAAGGCTCATTACCAAAGCCTGCTCCAATTCGGGTGGCTTGAAGCCGAAGGGCCCTCGTCCACTTTTGTAAGCGACCTTACCATCAGGGTTGATCACATACAGTCTCGCCGGCATTCCACTGTACGCGTGGCCGGTCGGATCGTTAACTTCATCAATCACAACGGGGATTTTTGGATCCAATCGTTCGCAAAACTGGCTAGCAACTTGCTCCCGATCTTCGAACGAAGTCGGTTGGTTAACCTCAACTCCGACCCTCGTGTTGGCTTGCATTTTCCAGCCATCGGTCGGGTGGGCTTCTCGAACGTAGACCATAATGAAGTGAGCGCGATCTTTATACTTTTCGTACAAGCGATCAACAGCCGGATAATAGCCGCGGAACGGTCCGCAGGTGAAGTTACCAAAAACCAAAACGATTGGTTTATCTCCTAATAGAGCCTTAAGTCGGATCGTTTCCTCGCTCTTTAATTTTCGCAATTCAAACAGCGGGGCACGATCACCTACAGATGGTCCTTCGTACATGGATCCAATCTCACCAGTAAAGAACCCTTTCAGAAGCGTTTCTGCTGTCGGAGCGTCGCCAGGCATGAAGCCAGCAGAGAAACCAGATAGTATTCCTGTGGTGAATTCGTCATTGGTAAGCTCCTTTCCATTCTGACTATTCTCTTTAAAGAATTTAAGCCAATCTTCCTCAGAGATTGCCCCTTTACCTTTCGGGTCAATTCTACGAAACACTCGGCTTAGCATGTAGGACATTTCCACATACGGGTTCGAATCACTCCAGTCGAGATCAAAGGGTTGGATTTGACCGTCACGATTTCGATCTAACACATCGAAGAGCGCAGATTGATTGGGCATGTTTTCCTTAGTAAGGATGGGAGGGGAATCATCGCTTTCGGATGCCTTAGCTCCAAAGTTTTTTCTCAGCCACTCATAGGAGTATTTGGTTTCGGCCGACTTAAACCAACCTTCGCCAGCCCCCATTTGAGAACCAGAAAAGATCGCCGTGAACATCTGAGCGCCCTCGGGAGTTTCTGCCTCCGGGAATAATGAGTTCAAGTACTTCCACATTGCTTCGCGAGTCGTCTCATCGAGGGCAGGGGAAGCCAGAGGGTGTTCCTGTGATCGCAAATGACTAACGTGCGATACGATAAGCCCCAGAGAAACAGTGAATAGGAATAGTAAAGATCGAAGAATTTTCATTTGGTAAGTATCTCTATGCAGTATTGATTCGCCCAATGACAGTTTCAACGGAACGCTATTCGAACGCGCGAAACACGGTTTGCGCAGGACTGGTCCCAACGATGTAGTATACGCGTTTGGGTTTGGATGACCCTTTGAGAGTCAACTCCACTTCGACTCGGAGATTCGCATCTTGCGACTCCCCCTCGCCGATTACTCGATACTCTGTTAGCTCTTTCTTTCCCATCCAATCAAAATCTTGAGCAACAATGTCTATGGGCGGATCAGCGAGTCGTGAAATATCCTCACCGTCTTTCCAACGATCTAGTGTGGTTCGCAGCAATTCGAGGGCTTTGCTCTTATCAACTGGGGGAGCACTTTTTGGCTGCCCAAAACAACCGACGAATAATGCAAAGCACAGTGTAAATTTCAGCACGATGTTTACTTTATAGTTTGGCATGATACTTACCTTACTCGCTGATCGAAGAGATTTCGCCACCGTTCCTCGTTCCAATCGCCCTCCAAGCGACCCCGTCGATTGTGGAAGTGACAAAAGTCACTGAGCCATCTACCAAGGCAACATTTACTCCTCCCGTATGCCTACTGCTGGCCGGCATGGTTGCTTTTCCAACGATAAAATATCCACAGGATCGACTATTCGGCGGCGAGATGTGCTGATATCGATGCTGATGGTGGAGCCACGGAGCTCCCATGAAAAGCGGAAACTGGTTAGCCAAGTTCGTGATATCGATTCCTTGGCACATCGTATGAGCCTCATCGCTCGTCGCTGGATTACCAGGATGGAAGAAAACATCCTCAAGTGGACTGACAATGCCATTGCTCCCGTCCGACATGAGCCTCTCGCTAAAAAGAGCGGTTTGACTGGTTCCATCGGTAATGTCTGCGAATCTCACAGAAGTGTTGACATAGAAGACTCCCGAAAACAACTGTGGGCCAGGAATCACAAAAAACGGCATGGCACCTGTATTGGCCATGTAGTTCGTCGGTGCCCCTAGAGAAGGTATGGGGTTGGTACGAGGTTCGGACGGACATACGAATGTATTAATTGGCGTGTTCCTAGCATTCGCATTGGACGCATGCTGGACAGGTACGGAAAAATCGATCATCGCGTGTACATTCCCTTGCTCAATGTAAGGGAGCAACTGCGAGATCGCTGAGAATTGCGAACCAGGTGTAGTCGCCGGCGCCAGCCCCCCTGCAGGGAACCTTTTAAAGGCATCGTGAAAATTGTGACTCGCCAAAGCTAATTGCTTCAAGTTGTTTTGACATTGCATTCTGCGAGCGGCTTCTCTCGCTGACTGAACGGCAGGCAAGAGCAAGCCGACCAGAATCCCGATAATCGCAATGACCACTAAAAGTTCGACTAGAGTGAAAGCTAGTTTTTTTTGAAGTTTTGATTTCTTGTAGTTTGACATAATTGACTCGTTCTGGAAAAGATTTGAGGTATTTATTACGTGACGTAACTTTCATGAGTGAACTTGCCACTCATGATCAACATTCCACTGCTTTGCACTTGCATGTGCGCCAGAAAGCCGAGACCGACCAGGCGGTCTCGGTGGAACGAGAAATACAGCATGCTTTATCTCCTAAAAAAGGAAAAAAGCGAATCCAACGGTAAGCTATTCCAAAGTCAAGCCTATGGATTCCGTTAGCCTGTTGAAGCTGGCGCGAGAACAAATGTAGCTGACCGCTTGGACCGTATCACGGGGCCCAGCATTCTTCACCGCATCGGCAACTTGTTCTGTAGTGAGAATCACTGGAGAAGCTGCAAGGTTTTTCGCAAGTACAAATAAAGACTGTTCGCGAGGTGAGAAATCATTTAAGTCTCCATCGAGTGCAAAAATTTGGTCTTCGGTTTGCCCAAGTTCTTTCATCTTTTTCATCGCATTCCCAGCTGCGTACCAAGCTCCATCTTGTCTTGCGACGATCCATGCCAATTGTGCTTTGAGCAAGGGCGAGATGTCCCCACCGTTCTCGGCTGCTAGAATTGACTTCGCTCGTGTTTTGCCTGCCTCTTTGAAGTTAGCCAGGAGTCGGGCCCAATTAGGAACATTACCCGATGGAGTTACTACATCAGGAAACAATTCGGCTGCTTCTTTATTTGATGCAAGCGTGATCCGAGCCGTTCGGTTTTTGGCTTTCTCAAGTTGTTTGAGAGTCTCTTCGCGAGACTCCAACCTCCGAGCTTCGGCTTGGGTTGGGAGCAGTTTGTTTTGGAGAGTCTCGCTACTGACTGTCTGAAACAAAGACGAAACGCGATTTTCGTTCTCTGGCGACGTTGGGGTCAAGTAGCTGCCACGCGGGAGTTTGGGATCAGGGGCGCTGCCTCCCACGCTGGCCATGCGCGAGTAACCTCCTTCGTCGGCACGTTGAGGAACCGCGACTGCTTCTTTCCAGCGATTGATGGAATTGTTTCCGCACATGGAAAGAACCATTTCGAGGATTTGCAGATCGGAGTAGTGTCGCTGCAATCCCTTGATATCGTCATCGGAAAGCAAATAAGGTTGATCAGTAAACTTTTTTGCGAATTGGAAGGCAATGCGTTTTTCTTCGGGGTGTTCTTTCCAGTCGCCATCGAGGGATGCGATCTCATCTTCGGTTTTGCCAGCGCCTAACAGCTTGGACTCTTGGTGTCCGATGCAATACTGGCAATTGTTGACGCGAGACACGATCCAAAAGAGTTCCACCTTAAAGGCGTTATCGAGCGAAAACGCGGGATCGGATTCTCTTGAACGATTCGCTGCACCGTTAGGCTGCGGCGGAGTGACGGGTCTCGGGACTTCGATCCCGTTCAGGTAATGATGCTTGAGCCGAGCCTCGTAGCTTTCCGCTTGTTCCCCCAATACCTTCTTGTCCTCTTCGGTAAGCTCGGGCAGAGGGATTCGGGGCTCTCGTTGCTTGACACTTTCCAACCACTGCTTGAGCAATGGTCGAGTTAAGGGTGTCGGCCGTGGAGCACCTGTATCTTCGGAGAAGACCGTTTGGCTGAGCAAGCCACCAAGAAACAACGTTGCAATGATGTTTTTATGCATTTTTGATCACTTATGGAATCGAATGTGATAGATCAGGACACGAACGCCCCGTCTTGCATTTCCTCAATGCCGTAGGATGGACACTCTTGTCCGTACCTGATGCCGTAGGATGGACACTCCTGTCCGTCCCTATTGCCGTAGGATGGACACTCCTGTCCGTCCCTGGTTCTTCAAGTCGGCCAAGAGTGGCCAACTTACGTAATCTTATAGCCTTCCGTGCATAAACAAGACGGCTCAACCGTCCTCTTTGATAAACGTGATCGCGGGAGTTGTGGTTACCAGATACTTGATCGTTTTGTCGACCTTCTTGCCGGCTTTGTCTTGGCAGTTGAAACGAACTTGGAATCGAACGTTTGGTCCAACCATTTCGCCATCCCCTACGATCTCGTAGGAATTGAGCTTGCACCCATCCTTCCACAAGTCGATAACGGCAAACATAGGGGGAGTCTTCTGTTTAAGCGACTCCATGGATTCGCCATTCTTCCATGAGTCGAGAATGGTTGTCGCGATCTCTTTTGCTTTAGCCGGATCCGAGTTTGCAACCGATGGCGCACTGGAGCATCCGGCGAGATGGGAGAGCACGAGGGAAAGCCCAAACATCAAAAACCGTTGTCTAGTAACAAAAACTTTAGGGAGCATTACTCAATATCTCCCGATAGAGTCTCACCACCGTTAATCGAACCGAACGCTCGCCATACATCTAGATTGATGCTTTGGCTGATGAAGCCAACCGAGCCATCGCATCTGCCAACTTGAACGCCACCGGTGTGGTAGCTCTTGGCTGATGTTGCAATCCGTTGAGGAGGGAACATGCAAGAGCGACCATTGGGTGGTGCGACGTGGAAATAGTTTGACGAGGTATGCCCGCCGGATAACCATGGCGCTCCGACGTTGCTGTTCCCTTGCAACGACAGATCCGCGGTATTGATCGCATTGCATTGCTGAACCGCTTCGTCGAGCGTGTTCGGGTAGGTTCCCGGACGGAACGTATCGGTGAAAGTCGAGATGGCGTTGCTGAAATCACCCAAGCCATGCTCACTGATCATGGCGGTATTGGACATGCCGTCAGTGATGCTGCCTAGCGAACGATATCGTCCAGGGATCATTGGTCCGTTTGGCTCGGCCATGCCAAAGTTCGTGCCACCCGGCGTGGTAGATGGTAGGCTGTTTAATATCGTCGCACCCTGATTGGTGCGGTAGTTGGTACCTGCCCAGCCAGCGACTGGAATCGTTTGAATTCTGTCGGATGGGCACAAGAATGTTGGAATAGGAATCCCACGAGGCACCAGATTGTTCGCATGGTTGGGACTAACTGCAAAGTCGATCAAGTTGTAGGCGGCGTTCTGCTCCATAAATGGCAGGATGGCAGCAAAGGTTGAGAAGTTCGTGCTGTCGGTTCGTCCTGCTGGTAGCCGTCTAAAGGCCGATTCGTAGTTAAGTGCTGCTAGTCCGAGTTGCTTGATATTGTTACCGCATTGCATGCGACGAGCTGCTTCCCGTGCTGCTTGAACAGCGGGGAGTAGCAATCCAACCAAAATGCCAATGATGGCGATAACCACGAGAAGTTCGACTAGGGTAAAGCCTCGACGAGGCGATTGGTTTCTGAAAGACATAATGAAAACTCTGAATAAAAGATAAGTGCGATGGAATCGTTATAAAGCATGGTGCGTATGTTTGATGTGCGGCCCATTTCTCGGCAGCAATTACTAGGCAGAGGTTTCGCCCTGCCTTTTTCGTCACATACAACTATCGCGGAGTGATCCCACGAGCGATTTGCTTTGGTTGATGGCATGAGATAGCTATCAACAGAAACAACCCATGAGACATGGCGGACCTAGACGGCAAGCAACGGGTTTGTAAACAGAACTTCGAAGCAATGGATCTTGTGCTAGGGATCGAATGCTGCAAAACAATTCACTTAACCACGAAATGCCGACACGCTTCCGCGATGAAACGATCTAAAGAATCGGCGGTTTCAGAGGACCACCGAGAAAGACAGGAGAAGGGGTAGACTGAACGAACTCGGTCCAATCTTCGCAATCCAATTCGAACGCATTAAAAGAGGGTGCACCGGTGGAAGCGATTTCGCGAAGAGTCACTCTCGGACTTAGCGGGTCAATAGGCAGAGGCATCGGAGCTCGATCGCATCGACCGCCCTGGCAATGACCAGTTGGCTGACTTTTTGAGAAGGGGTCGAGCGTAGCACTGCCGTTTTGGAGCAGCCCGTTCGGAAAATGCTTGTGATTGAGGTAGTCACCGCAGCTCGCATCAACTCGATTCGGTGCCATGCCAACGAATGCAATGACAAAGAGCCAGATGGCTCCTGCAAGCATTTTGGTTGTTGGTGCAAACTTATGCATGGCGGTTGGGACCAGGACCGATCGTTCCTAATGCCTGCATGACAGACTTCGGAAAAGACTGAGGAGTAAGGATGAGCCGGATGTGTGCGACCAATGGCCGCATTCCGAATTAGCTAAGTCTACGCCGAAGGCACGACTCAGTTCAACAGGCAATCTAAAAATTTATGCAAGAATTGTCAGCAGCGCCCCTCTGCGGGTAGGCGAAGGGCCGTTAACTCCCCCTTTTGTGTTCGAGAATACACCGTGCATCGCAAAGGAAGAATTTACCTGAGCCATCGGCCCGGCCGATTCCCACATGCGTGACGATGAGATAATCGATGAGCGATGTGTTTGGGAGTGATCGTATCGCCTTCCATTAGTGATCGGTCCGCAAAACGATCGCAAACGGTTGGGCCGTTGGTCCGAGAAACATGAGGTGCCACATTTCCCAGGCCCTTCAGGCCTGATCTTTACTCACTTTTTTCGTGCTCGTGCTCGTAATCGAATCGCCAACCCAATCGATTACGAGCACGAGCACCGTCCTTCGGACTGAGCACGAGCACGAAAAGCGACGACGTCGGTCAAGAGTGACCAACCTACCATTAAAGCAACAAGCCCTCGCGCTGGGGGGCTCGTATTTTGGGGCTGGTATTGGGGGACTAGATCGAAAAAATGCGGGACCCTTACCCAGGCTTTTCAATATTGGTATGCTACCTAATCTTCTGTCATGTAACCCTCGCAAAATATTGGAGATCCTCAGACTATGGCACGACCAGTCACTCTATTCACGGGCCAGTGGGC
>JALOQS010000151.1 GCA_025459355.1 Pirellula sp. | reverse complement strand
CGAAGTAAGGTTTGATGAGGCTCTCGTCCACTTGGTATTTGCTGGCTCGAACTTTCTCGGCGTAGTATTCCCAGTCCCACGGTTGGACCTCGTCGTCGACACCGTCAGCTTTCATGGCCCCTTTGATTTCTTCGGCTTCTTGTTTGGCTTTAGCAACCACACCGGGAGCGAGATCTTGGAGCATTTTGAAGGCCGCTTCCGAGTTCTTGGCCATTTGGTTTTGCAAAGTAAAAGAAGCGTGAGTGTCGAAGCCAAGAATCTTGGCCCGTTCCGCTCGCAATTTTGCTAATTGGATAACAAGAGGCTGGTTATCGATGCCACCATTTTCTCCGAGACCTCGGTTCGCAGAAGCTTCCCAGACCTTTTTGCGAGTGTCTCGATTGGAGAGTGAGGTCAAAACAGGTTGACGGGTGGTGTTGGTGATGGGAAGTAGGTATTTGCCTTTCATGCCGCGTGCCTCGGCTGCTTGTGCGGCGGCAGCAATATCGGCATCGCTCATCCCCTGGAGTTCTTTGACATCCTCGATGAAAACCGAGCGTTCTTTGGTGAGGGCCAAGAGGTTATTCTGGAACTTGGTTGTTGCGGAGGAGAGCAGTTCGTTGATTTCGCGAATTCGTTTTTGTTCGGCATCGTTTAGTTTTGCGCCGGCTCGGATAAAGGCCTCGTAGTAGTCCTTGAGCAAGCGTTGTTGTTCTTCGTTCCAGTCTTTGAATCCCTCGCGTTGATTCCAAAGCGATTCGACACGTTGAAAGAGTTTTTTGTTCAGATAGATATCGTCAAAGTGAGCTGCTAACCGGGGAGCCATTTTGGCTTCGATTTCTTGGATGTCTTCGTTGGTATGTGCGGAGGCGAGGTGGAAAAAGACCGCTTGGACCCGATTCAGGGTCTCACCTGTTTTTTCTAGGGCGACCAAGGTATTTTCGAAGGTCGGGCTTTCTTTCGATTCGGCGATCACAGCGACTTCGTCCAGCTGTTCTTTCATGGCTACTTCGAAAGCAGGCAGAAAATGCTCGTTCTTGACCCGACCGAATTCCGGCGATTTGAGAGGTAAAGAGCTCGGTTTTAGAAGAGGGTTGGCTTCGTTCATGGAAACGTATTTCGGTTGTTCAGGGGGAGTGGATTGCGCGAAAGTGAGGGGGGTGGCGCTCAAGCTAAGCAGGAGCGAGAGCATCGTCAAACGAGAAGATCGCATGGAATTGACTCCGGAAAACAGGGTAACATTCGAGCCGATTTCGTATACTTTGTAGAGACCTTATTTATCCACCAAATCGACAGCTCCGGCAATGCGTGCGGCTGGATGTGGGTATAAAAAGTTAGCAATCAGGAGAATCTATTTTGTTGAGCACTCGATGTCGGCATGATCTAGTCGGATGTACCAATCAGCTAAAAAACCTAACCCATCGTTGGAACGAATCCGTTGTTGCGGTAGGCGAGTTTTGGTCTGATGCGACAGCGAAAAAATTTCACGACGAGAATCTGAGCACCGTCAACGAATGTTTTTCTCGCCTTATTTCGGGGCTACAGGAGGCGACCGAGTTAGTGCGAAAAATCGAAAAACAAGTCGTCGATCATGCTAAGGAATCTTAGCAGGTGTCTTGTCCAACTAGGGAATTACAAATCGACGTAAAACCTATCGCGGGTAAGATACGTCGTCCGTTAGAAAGTGCCGTAACTTAGAACTTAAATGCCAGAACCAATGCCAATGACTACATCCGAGCAGCCTGCTTCCACCGACAACTCGGAAATGTGTTTTCCTTGTACTGAAGCTTTGAAAGCGACCGCAGAGCATCGCAGACTGTTGGAATCTAAAAAACGAATTGCTAACTGGCAACGCTGGGGCAGCTATCTTTCCGAGCGTCAGTGGGGAACGGTTCGCGAAGATTATTCGGCCAATCAAGATGCTTGGTTTTATCTACCCCACGATCACGCGCGATCGCGAGCGTATCGCTGGGGCGAAGACGGACTCTTGGGGATATGTGACCGCCAAGGTCGGTTGTGTTTCTCGTTCGCCTTTTGGAATACCAAGGATCCGATTCTCAAGGAGAGGCTCTTTGGTTTGGCGGGCCCCGAAGGAAATCACGGTGAGGATGTCAAGGAGTGCTATTACTATCTTGATGCGACCCCGACTCATTCTTACATGCGAGGTTTGTACAAGTATACGCAGCGACGATTTCCCTATGAGCAATTGGTTGATGTGAACCGTGGTCGTGGACGGCTCGATACGGAATTCGATCTTCTCGACACGAATGTCTTTGATGACGACACGTACTTTGACTGCGATATCGAGTATTGCAAAGAGTCGCCGGATGACATTCTTATCCGGTTGACGGTTACCAATCACGGTCAACAGGCATCGACGATTCATGTATTGCCTCAACTCTGGTTTCATAACTCATGGATCTGGGGGTGTTCTCACGAGGGGTGCGAGGTCAAGCCTCGAATGCAATTGGTGAAAACGCCGGATGATCCTTTGGGTGTTGTGGTCGGAAATCATGGCACGCTCGGCCATTTCGAATTCCGCATCGAAGCCAACGAGCGAGGGTTGTCCCCACGTTGGTTGTTTACCGAAAATGAATCCAATCCTAAACGACATCCAGACGTCCCGACTTCCGGAAGTGCATTCAAGGATGCGTTTCACGAGTTGATCATCAATCAGGTTGCCAATGGAGCGGATCAACGAACCAGCGGTACCAAATGCGCCGGACATTATGTTCTGGAAATCCCGGCCGGAGAATCAGTCCAGCTTCGATGTCGAATCACTGGTCAATCCGATGAGAGCTTCGCTAAAGGCGAAGGGAGTACGACTCCGAATTCTATTTGGTATTCCCAAGTGGATTTGACTAGCAATTTCGAAGAGATTTTTAAAGCGAGAAAAAGAGACGCAGATGAGTTTTACCACGAGGCAATTTCAACCAGTCTGACCTCGGATCAAAAGCTTATCTCTAGGCAAGCGTATGCAGGGCTCTTGTGGACCAAACAGTTTTATTATTACGTCGTAGATTCTTGGATCAAAGGAGACAGCAATGGCAAGCCGCTCCCCGAGTATCGCAAGGATGGCCGGAACCGCGATTGGGCTCATTTGTTCAATCGCGATGTGATCTCGATGCCTGATAAATGGGAGTATCCCTGGTATGCGGCTTGGGATTTGGCTTTCCATATGATTCCGATGGCTCGCATCGATGCGGAGTTTGCGAAAAGCCAATTGGTGCTGTTTCTCCGTGAATGGTATATGCATCCAAACGGGCAGATACCCGCCTATGAATGGGCTCTCAGTGATGTGAATCCACCCGTTCACGCCTGGGCATGTTGGCAAATTTATCAGCAGTGCAAAGATAAAGATTTTCTGGCTAGGACGTTTCAAAAATTGCTGCTGAACTTTACTTGGTGGGTCAATCGAAAGGATACTCGCGGTCAACACGTTTTCAGCGGCGGCTTTTTGGGGCTAGACAATATCGGGGTTTTTGATCGAAGCAAACCGCTGCCGGGTGGAGCGACACTCGATCAAGCAGACGCGACTGCCTGGATGGCGTTTTATTGCGGCTGTATGTTGCAAATGGCATTAGAGCTTTCCGACGAGAGCCGAGCTTATTCCGACATGGCGAGCAAATTTTTTGAGCACTATGTCGAAATTGCCGAAGCTATGAATACATTGCATGGCACTGGTCTGTGGGAGTCGCAAGATGGATTTTATTATGACCACTTGTATCACCAAGGAGCAAGCACTGCATTAAAGGTTCGGTCGCTGGTAGGGCTTATTCCGCTTTGCTCAAATCTGGTCATTCAAGAGTCCCGAATCCGAAGTTTGCCTGAATTCAATCGGCGCATGAACTGGTTTTTGAAGTATCGTCCGAGCATGACCGAGCACATGTCGTACATGACCTATACGTGTCCGAAGAATTCTTCGGATGGCATGAGACTGTTAGCGATCCCATCGATGGAGCGGTTCAAAAAGTTGCTGGCCTATATGCTTGATGAAAAGGAGTTTTTATCCCCTTTTGGCATCCGATCGCTTTCCGCCGCTCATAAAGACAAGCCGTTTGAGTTCGAGTTTTACGGCAACCGAGAGCGAGTGGCGTACGTGCCGGGCGAAAGCGACAGTGGCATGTTTGGCGGGAATAGCAATTGGCGTGGACCGGTGTGGTTACCTCTCAACTATCTTTTGGTCTTGTCACTCCGAGATTACCACAAGTTTTACGGAGATTCTTTTCAAGTGGAATGCCCAACCGGTTCGGGGATTATGATGAATCTTGCTCAAGTGGCTGACGAGATTGAACGTCGGCTCATCAATTTGTTCCAATTCAATGAGCAGGGATTCCGGCCTGCACATGGACACGATCCTCGTTACAAGAGTGGTGCGCAGTGGAGCGAAAAGATCTTGTTCTACGAGTATTTCCACGGTGATAACGGCCGTGGTTTAGGAGCCAGTCATCAAACGGGTTGGACCGCATTGGTTGCCACCATGCTGGAGAATCACGCCCAATGCACTAGGAACAAATGAGTCAGTCGATGAGCCGATTTCGATTTTTTAACAAGCGACTGATCAAAGTTTTAATCATTCTCGGGTTGGTTCTCAGCATTGTTACAGGTGGGGTAGGAATCTGGGGGTACCGCCAATTGTCGCTTAGCCTGCCTATGCTAGATGGGCAGCTTCGCGTCGACGGTATACAGGCCGAGGTTTCGGTGGAAAGGGATGCTTTGGGCATTCCTACGATTTCGGCAACGCACCGCAACGATCTGGCCTTTGCGACCGGGTTCGTTCATGCGCAGGACCGCTTTTTTCACATGGATTTGTTGCGTCGCAACGCGGCGGGTGAACTGTCGGAACTGATCGGCCCAGCCCTTGTGGATCGGGATAAATCGACTCGTATGCATCGGTTCCGGGCTGCGGCAAAACGCAATCTAGATTCGGAATCTCCCCCAACCCGCCAGCTTTTGCAGTCTTATGCAGATGGTGTCAATGCTGGATTGCGATCCTTGCGAGCGGCCCCATTCGAGTATTTGCTCTTGGGGCAATCCCCCGCCCCTTGGACTCCAGAGGATTCCCTATTGGTCGTCTTTTCGATGTTCCTCGATTTGCAGGGAAACCAATTCGAGTCCGAAAGACAACGTGGATTACTTCATGAATTGGTTCCCGAGCAAGCGTTTGATTTTTTGGTCCCTCGCGGTGGACAACTCGATGCACCGATCTTGGGCGAGGCGTTTCCATCCCCAGTCATTCCTGGGCCCGATGTGTTTGATCCTCGGACTGTTCCAAAACCCGACGATAAGAAAGAGGTTGCCGTCGCTAATGGCTATCCTGCTCTTTCGCATTCCGAAGATCAATGCACATTTGATACACCCTACGCGATGGGAAGCAATAATTGGGCGGTTTCGGGAACGCACACCAAAGATGGACGTGCTTTGGTTGCCAATGATATGCATCTGCGCATTCAAGTGCCCCATATCTGGTATCGAGCTTCTTTTGTCTTAGAGGATTCTTCGCAGCAAGGAGTTGTAAATCGAATCACTGGTGTGACATTGCCGGGCACGCCTGCCATGATTGTTGGTTCTAACGGCCACGTGGCTTGGGGCTTTACCAATAGCGAGGCTGATTGGATCGATGTCGTCGTCGTCGAACCCGATCCGCAAGATGACCAAAAGTACCGAACGCAAAACGGTCCTAAAGCGTTCGAGATGATTCCGGAGGTCATCAAGGTTCGCGGCGCAAAGGATGTAACGTTGGATGTGAAGACTACCGAATGGGGGCCGGTGTTGGGGCAAGATAAATCGGGGCGAGATCTGGTCTGCCGCTGGGTAGCCTATGATGCTGAGGGGATCAATCTCAAGTTGAAGGATCTAGAGAATTGCCAGACGATTGAATCGGCTATGGCTATCGCCAACCAAAGTGGAACGCCTCATCAGAATTTTGTTGTGGCCGACGCCAACGGACGAATTGGCTGGACCATCATGGGGCGAGTTCCCAAACGACGCGGATTCGACGGCTTTCTGCCTACTTCGTGGGCTGATGGCGATAAAGGCTGGCGCGGGTATCTGACACCCGATGAGTACCCTCGTGTAATCGATCCGGCAGCAGGTCGGATTTGGACGGCTAACGCGCGCGTCGTAAGTGACGATGCGTATCGGATTTTAGGGGACTCGGGCTACGATCGTGGCGCCAGGCAAAAACAGATTCGGGATGCTCTATTGCAAATCGAACAAGCGACGGAAGCGGATATGCTCGCCCTGCAGCTCGATAAACGTGCATTGCTACTAGATCGTTGGCGAGGCGTGTTGCTCTCTGCTATGGCATCCGAAAAAGGACGCGAGCTAACGTCGAAATCCAACGCCCGCGAGCTGGTGGAAAAGTGGGACGGAAATGCGACCGCAGATTCGGTCGGGTACCGAATTGTTTGGGCGTTCCGAAATCGAGTGGCCACGGAGATGGGAAATTTCCTAAGCCGAATCGCAAAGGAGCATGACGACAAATTCTCTTTGAATCGACATCGCCGAATCGAAGAGTCAATGTGGGAGATTTTGCAACAGCGGCCGGAACATTATCTAGACCCAGAATTTTCCGACTGGGATCATTTTTTGGTAGAGCAGTTTAAAGTCGTACAGCAAGACATCGACAAGGTGGGCTCCGTCGAGAAGTTTACATGGGGACGCGTCAACACAACAAGCATTCAACATCCCATGAGCATGGCGATCCCGTTCGTCGGTGCTTGGATTGACATGCCAAAACGAGAGCTCGATGGAGGTTGGTCCGATATCCCATTTATTCAAGCACCAGCGATGGGGGCCTCGCAGCGCATGGCCGTTTCGCCAGGTAAAGAAGTGGATGGTTACATGCACATGCCGTGTGGACAATCGGGGCATCCCCTGTCTCCGCACTATTCTGATAGTCACGAAGCGTGGGAAAAGGGACATCCGACCCCGTTTCTGCCAGGAGCTTCGGTGAATCGTCTGGTTTTGCAACCCCAATAGCCAAAAAGCGTATGCCCGGTTCCAGGGCGTTAAACCTCTGTTGCCACCTCTTGTTTGTGGGATGCGGCAAAGATCACGTAAAGGGCCGGAACCACGAACAACGTGAAGAATGTTCCGATCAACATGCCAGCCACCAACACGATGCCGATACTGTTTCGAGCCATGGCGCCGGGGCCCTCAACAATCACGAGTGGAAAGTGTCCCAAGACGGTTGCTGCCGAGGTGATCAACACCGGCCTAAGTCGTGTTTTGGACGCTTCCAAAATGGCTGCCAGCTTTTCGGCACCATGCTCCTGAAGATGATTGGCAAACTCCACAATGAGGATTCCATTCTTGGCGACTAAACCCACTAGCGTGATTAAGCCCACTTGAGAATAAATGTTGATCGTGGTTAAACCCAGAAAGGTCAATGCCAACGCACCGGAGATCGCAAGCGGAACCGAACCCAATAGAACGATAAGAGGATCTCGAAAGGAATGAAATTGCGCTGATAGAACGAGGTAGATCAATACAAGTGCAAAGCCTAAGGTTACCGTCAGCGACGAGCCTTCGCTTCGAATCTGCCGCGATTCACCGCCGTAATCGATTGCTACCGATTCGCCCGCGACCTCTTTGATGATTTCCTCCATCTTACTCAAGCATGATTCCTTGGTTAGCATCGGAATTGGCAATGGTTCTCCAAAGATCTGGATGGCTGCTTGTTGTTGAAAACGTTTGAGCGACCTCGGTGCAGTAGTTGGTTCTATGGAGGCAAAGCTAGATACCGGGATCAGTTCTCCTTTCGGTGTTCTGATCTTCAAGTCCATCAACGACGAGATCGATTTACGCTCTTCTTCGGCTAGCTGCGGTATGACTTGGTACGAACGATTGAAGTAGTTAAAGCGGTTGACATAACCACCACCGAGAAGAACACCTAGTTCTTGAGCGACGCTGGCCAAATCCATGCCGAGATCCGCAACCTTTTCGCGATCCACGATGACGCGAGCTTGAGGCAAATCGAATTTTAAGTCGGTATCGGCAAACATAAACATGCCCGTCTCCATCGCCTTTTGAACGATTTGCTGAGACATTTTGACCAGTTCCTCGGGGGGAGCGTCGCTCTTGAGCAAAATTTCTACCCCATAGTTTCCGGCTCCTGGAAGAGGTGGCACCACAACAGGGAATGCTTTGAGTCCTGGGTTTTGCATCGCAATTCCCATGACATCGGGCACCATCGCCATCGTGGTGCGATCTCGTTCTTTAAAGTCTTTCGTGATAACGCCTCCGAACCCACCACCGGCATTGGCCAGTGCCCACATGTATTTGGTCTCGGGTAGACCGCCAAACGAGTCGGCTAGTTTTAGTGTGGCTTGAGTTGATGCGGCGAGAGTCGAATCAGGTGCCGACTGCAGCATCACGGCGATAGCGCTCTGGTCCTCGACAGGAGCCAACTCCTTGCCACTTAGCAGATAGAGCGGGACGGATGCTAACGCGATGAGAATCGTGCCCAGCAATATGCCCCATTTGGCCTGAATGATGATATCCAACGCGGAGCCGTATAGGGATTGCAAACGCTCGAATTGGCGATTCACAAAGCGAGTCAAGAAGCCCTCTTTACCTGAGGGGCTAATCATATAGGCACTCATGACCGGTGAGAGAGTCACCGCGACTACACCCGATACGAGGACTGCTGAAGCGAGTGTAAAGGCGAACTCTTTAAAAAGCATTCCCGTCAAACCACTTTGCATACCTATGGGGGCATAGACAGTCGCAAGCGTAATGGTCATCGCGATGATGGGACCAACTAATTCGCGAGCCCCGACCAAGGCGGCTTGGATTCGATTCATTCCTTCTTGAACGTGTCGCTGAATGTTCTCGACAACCACAATCGCATCATCGACCACCAGCCCGACGGACAACACAATCGCCAGCAGTGTCAGCAGATTGAGAGAGAATCCCATGATCAGCATGATCAAAACGGCACCAATCAGCGAGACCGGCATAGCGATCAAAGGAACAATGGCAGTGCGAAGTGAACCCATGAATAGAAACACAACGATTCCAACAATGATGATGGTTTCTACGAGGGTCTTGGAAATTTCGTTGATCGCGTTTTCCATAAACATCGTTGCATCGAAAGCGAGTTGCATGTCGATGTTAGTGGGCAAGCTTTCTTTAAGCCGGTCCATTTCGGCTCGCAAATTGTGGGCGACTTCGATTTCGTTGCTGCCCGGTAGT
>JALOQS010000434.1 GCA_025459355.1 Pirellula sp. | reverse complement strand
GCCGTGCGGTATCATTAAGGAACGGTGTGTTCCTCAGCTCATAGCGCAACTGCGATTGCGATCTTGGTCGCGCTTTGTGCTTAGGAAGTTCGCGGCACAATTTTGATGATAGGGCGTTGCTTGGCCGACGCCACTTGTCAGGACCTTGGAAACGACGAGTCGACAAGGTTCGTTTGTAGCGTTTTGCACAACCGGGAGGATCAGGGTGAGTGATGTCTCTGCGTTAGATTGTAGCGTTTTGGTTTTGAACCGATTCTACATGGCGGTTCGCGTCGTCGACGTTCGGCGAGCGATGACTCTTCTCTATCGAGGTTGTGCTGAGGTTATCACCATCGAGGATGACCAATACTGCAACTACGATTTCGAGAGCTGGTGCGAGCTTTCCGAGCTCAAGTCGCTTGAGAAACAAGATGGCGAGGATTATCTGCGCACTCCGACTCGCGAGTTGCAAGTGCCTCGCATCGTCAGACTGGTCTTGTTCGATCGATTGCCCAAATCGACGGTCCGCTTCAATCGCAAGACGCTTTTTGCACGCGATGGTTATCGATGTCAGTATTGCGGACAAACCAAACCGATGAGTCAGCTCAGTTTGGATCACGTGACGCCACGATCACAAGGTGGTAAGACGACATGGGAGAACGTGGTTTGCTCGTGCTTAGGTTGCAACAGTCGCAAGGGTGGACGCACACCGTCTGAAGCGAACATGCGTCTGTTAACCACTCCGATTCGGCCCAATACTAATCCGGGGATCGCCGTGACGTTAAAGGATCCGAGATATGAGTCTTGGAAGACGTTTCTAACGGCGAACACGGCCGGTTAATTCGCGCTGCGAATAATAGCGTAACGGCACGAACCGCATTCTTGTTCGCTCCATGAAGTAGAATGCGGGCTTTTTCGCTGAGAATGTCCAAGCACTCTTCAGACTCTAACTGGTTTCGTCACGGTGAACAAACTCGATTCCAACGAGGGGTTCCTGGTCCACACCCGAGCAGCCCCCGATACGTTGCAAGCTCGTAACGATGACCAATCCAGAAGCCAAAAAGCCATCGAGAGTGGGGCCCAGCTCATCAGCACCGACTTTCCTGAACCGGACTTAAGATTCACAGAGTATCACGTCAAGCTTTCGTTTCCGTTCGAGACCCCGCGTTAGGGAAATCAATTAGACACGATCTCCGATAATTGCAGCTCTATAGGTCTTGGGTGCAGCATTGTGTTTGCGAGAGACCGAAGCAGCTGCTCGGGATCGCTGGGCCATCCGGCTGGGTTCGTGATGCAATTCAGTAACGCAGAGGCTCCCGGCTCGATCGAGCCGACGTCGGTGCGTCGAAAGAACGCGGCAGGAGCCACGGTCATCGATGCCAACAGTTCTATAATTGTGCCTGGAGTTTGTTCCGATTGCTGCGCAATGGATTGAAACTCACGCCACATCGACAAGTCCGGGTTCGAGGCACGTGAATCGGTACCTAGAAAATGTTGCACCCCTTGGGCTTGGCGATTTATGAGCGGGTAAACGTCCCTGCCTTCGGGTTCGAAATGGCGATAGGTGCGTGGGCAATGCACGATCGCGGCTGACGAAGATTTTTGGGCTAAGATTTTTAGTTCTGTAGACGTCAAATAGTTACCGTGAGCGATGAGCAATCGATCTGCTTTGGCGAGGGACTGCATATAGTCCGCCAGCGTGGATCGATCCTCGTTAAAGGGGGCATCGCGAAAGGGTGCAAGTCGTGTTTGGAAGGGGCCTTGGCGATTAGCGAGCCATTCCATCTCGTCTTTTGACTCTGCGAGGTGCATCGAGACAATAGCGTCGGATTGGTTGGCTAGCGAGACCGCTTCGTTCACGAGTGAGTTGGAGGTCGTATAGGGAGAGTGGGGCGAGAGGTGTATGGAAGAGTGTTGCGATCGAAGCTGGTGGTAGAACGCGAGCGTTTGTTTTTTCCGCGTTTGGTTGATATCGAGCACTTCGGCGCAGGGCACGACTTGGATAGGAGTATCACCGCAAACAGCGCGGGCTAGGGGAGAGAGGCGATTTAGAATCGCATTGGTAGCTTGGCTGATCCAATCCGATTGCCAAGGAGCAGTAACGGTATCCAGGATGAAACGAGTTCCGGTATTCCAAGCGTCGAGAGCTCCGGATTGAATCGCGAGTGATCGCTGGGTATTGAGATCGTTGGAGGCCTGCACACGATGTTTGACGACAGCCCCGATCCATTCCGCAAAGGATTTGGAGGCAGGCAGTGGTGACCGCAGATCGCTAAATTCGAGATGGCAATAAAACCCAATCCGGCCGATCAAATCGATTGTTGTTCGGAATGGTTTCGGGGCAACGGTTTGTTAAATCGACAATGGTGCCGTTGCGAATCACGAGCCAAGTATTGTTTTGGGGGCCGATGTTCCGCGAGCCATCGCGCATCGGCAGAACCCATCGTGGTTTAGCAGCTATCGGATCAGGCATAGGGTTGTGTTGCACAATTGGTGAGCGAACGCGAAAATTGGTCGGAGGTAAGCCGTGGTTTTGGAGCTAGTGCTGCTCGAAAAGAGCGACTCAAAAACCAGATAGATCGACCATCGCATTGATAATTCCCCACCGATCATTTGAGCCCACCAAAGTGATAAGGTTTTGTGAGCATACGAGCGGGGTAATATGCTAGGCACCACCGTGAGGTAAACAAAGTAGAGGCGATCGCAAATGCCACGATTTTTGTTGATGTCGAGGGGAAAAAAGGAGTGTTTTGTGGCTTAGTGGTAGTGAGCCACGGAGGAATCTTTGGGGGCGGTTGTTTTTTTCCGGGATATCTCGGGGTTTTGTCAGTTGACTTGGGTGGGGCGGATTCCGATAATCCGTGTATTGTTTGCCTTAGGTTTGCCAACCTGCTATCCAAGTTCGGTGATTTGTTCAAGTCGAACTTTCAGTTGATGTGGTTGACGCTCCAATGGTTTGGTTTTTGGGAGCAGTTTCAACAAGGATGGTCCAATTGCGTTGGCTCACTTCTCTTGA
>JALOQS010000433.1 GCA_025459355.1 Pirellula sp. | reverse complement strand
GAATCTTGCTGACGAAGAGTCAAATAAGTCAAACAGGCACACAACGTCGCGGCGTAATCGAATTTGTTTAACGGTCCGCGACCGTACTTCATGCTCTTGGAAGCATCGAGCAACAGGGTGCACCGAAGATTGGTGTCTTCCTCGTATTGTTTGATATAAAGTCTGTCCTGACGGCCGAACACCTTCCAGTCGATATGCCGCAGATCGTCACCGGGTGCATATTGCCGGTGCTGAACGAATTCGACCGATTGGCCGAAGTAAGGGCTGCGGTGCATTCCAGAGAGAAAGCCTTCGACAATCTTCGAGGCTCTCAATTCCATCGAGTGGATTCGGCGAATAGCCTCAGGATGCAAGTATTCTTTGGAATCGGGCATCTTGTAGCAATTCGTCTTGAGCTGTCGGCGTGACGGAAATAATTTTGTCTATGACGTTATCGCTGGTGATGCCATCACTTTCAGCGGCAAAGTTGACGACCATGCGATGCCGAAGAACGGGCTTCGCACAGAATTGAATGTCGCTGGTGTCAACGTGCGAGCGGCCTTGCATGGCTGCCCGAACCTTGGCCCCCAGAATCAAAAATTGGACAGCTCGCGGACCGGCTCCCCATGCCACTTGCTCCTTGACGAAATCCGGCACGCCCTCTTGGCCTATTCGCGTTTGTCTGACGATGGCGAGCGCGTATCGAATGACGTTCTCGCTGACTTCGATGCCTCGGATGAATTCTTGCAGCGAAAGAATCTCTTCACCTGAGAGAACAGGCTCGATCACCGATTTGGTCGTTCCTGTGGTTCGCCGTGCGACTTCGAACTCATCGGCAAACGATGGGTAGGAGACATGCACCTTGAACATAAACCGGTCTTGTTGAGCTTCTGGCAATGGGTACGTTCCCTCTTGCTCGATTGGGTTTTGCGTGGCCAAGACGAAGAACGGGTCCGCTAGTTGATGACGGACGCGACCGACGGTGATTTGTCGCTCTTGCATCGCTTCGAGCAACGCGGCCTGTGTCTTGGGAGGCGTTCGATTGATTTCATCAGCGAGGATGACGTTGGCGAACAGCGGCCCTTCCATAAAGCGACGTTCGCGTGAACCGGTGGTTCGATTTTCCTCGATAATCTCAGTGCCAGTGATGTCGGCGGGCATCAAGTCTGGTGTGAATTGCACTCGGCTGAACGACAAACTCATGGTTTGAGCGAGTGAGCTAATCATGAGCGTTTTGGCGAGGCCAGGAACTCCTTCGAGTAGACAATGGCCTCGTGCGAAGATGCAGATAAGCAACTGTTCCACCACATCGGTCTGTCCAACAATGGTGCGAGAGAGCTGCGAAAGAATTTGCTCACGTGCTTTTTGCAGTCGCTCCAAATCCGCTCGCGCGGAGTCGATGTTTGTCATTCCGTTCTTTCAAACAATGAGAAAGGTTATCTCGAGAGAGGTATTTCCTGCCCCCATTGTAGCAGATTTGCAAAAGAGTCGAGATAACTCGGAACGACTTAAGGTAGCATTTAAGCTAAATCTCGGCTATTCGTCCGTGCCATCGGGTTTCTTACGACGATCGAGACCAGCCCGCTCCATGAGTGATGCTCTGTGGGACAAATCCATGGACTCGTCGTCTCCCGGAGGTGCACCCGTGGCCCCAAGATCCTCTGGGTTGTAACGGATCTCGTACTGGTGTTTGGCAATGGAAATAATTACGCCGGGATCAAGCCGCTTGCGGGTAACACGGTAACCATTCACCTTGGTCCCGTTTCGGCTATCCAGATCCTTGACAAACCAATATCCTTGCTCAAGAGTGAGCCGGCAATGTTGGCCTGAGACGTTTGCGAATCGCAGGACGATGTCGCAATTCTCTCGGCGTCCCACAAGAATTCGGTCTTTCTTAAGTGGAATGTCTTCGCCACCACCGGTTGGTACTAAGAATCCAAAGTTTGCCATGATTAGTTCGAGCCGAGAAGAAGAGGTGAATCACGGGAATTGCCTACAATCCACTTTACGACGTCCGATAACGAACGTCAACGTTTTTGAGCCATTATCGGCACCAAGTCGCTAAGTTTGGAACGTTTTCCGACGAAAGACCTTTTTCCAAGCCAGCTAATCATAACCTTTCACCTACCAGTCCCTTTTATCCGAGTCGAGGAACCCGATGCCAGCTATCACGATTTTTTTCGGCTTTGTACTTTGCTTCCTATCGTTAGCTACCGTTTTCTTTAAGGCAGGGGGATTTTCAGAAGTTTAGTACTGATCGTTCTGGGCGTACTATCCAAACTGATGCCTTCTGCTCGTAAGCATTTTATGCATGGAGCGGCCATGGTCGGAACGATCGGTACTCTTTTGTGCTTGGGCCAAGGAATCAATCAGTTGAGGAAACTTGCGAGCGACCAGGAAGTCAACATGTTGGCTTTTGGCATGGTTTGGTCGATGGCTATAGTGTGCCTCACGTTTGTCGGTGTTTGCGTCCAATCGTTCCGCGCTGCACGGAAGGCACGCCAAGCGGCAGAAGCAGCCGGTTCGACGGCTCAGTAGTGAAATGGCCTCGTTGCCTCGGCCAGTGCAGGGGGTAAGGCCTCGTTGCCTCGGCCACTACGGCGCGGGGGGCCTCGTTGCCTCGGCCAGTACGGAAGGGGAGGACCAGTCGTTTTGGGATGTCGAGGCTGCTATTACCTCGAATTTGGCTTCTGCGTTATAACTTGGGGCAATTCACATCTCGGGCGACCGCATCTCGCTGCCCCCGGACTTTTCCCGTTTTTTAGACTCAACTAATTTGCATTCACTATGACTTGGATCTCCGTCAAACAAGCTCGTCATTCAGATTCCATTGGCAAAACGGTCGAAGTTCGTGGTTGGGTTCGCACCCGACGCGATAGCAAGGGAGGCTTTAGCTTTATCGAAGTCAACGATGGCAGCTGCTTCGGAAATTTGCAAATCGTTGCTGATGGGTCTTTGCCAAACTATCAATCGGAAATCACTTCGCTTACGGTTGGCAGCAGCGTCAAGGTGGCCGGAGAGATTAAGGAGAGTCAAGGCAAAGGGCAATCAACCGAGATGGTGGCCACGAGTGTTCAAATCACAGGACTCGCCAGTGCAACTGACTATCCGCTTCAAAAGAAACAACACACTTTCGAAAAACTTCGCGAGTGGGCTCACTTGCGACCTCGAACTAATACCTTTGGAGCAGTGACTCGCGTTCGCAACCAATTGAGCTTTGCGACACACGAGTTCTTCCAACAAGATGGCTTTGTCTATGTTCACACTCCGCTTATCACAGCCAGCGATTGCGAGGGTGCCGGGCAAATGTTCCGTGTCACGACATTGCCTCTCGACAAAATACCAATGGTGAATGGCAAGGTGGATAACACCAAAGACTTCTTCGCCAAACCATCGTATTTGACCGTCAGCGGACAGCTTGAGGGTGAAGCCTATGCAACCGCCTTGGGAAAGATCTACACGTTTGGACCAACCTTTCGCGCTGAGAACTCCAATACTTCGCGGCATCTCTCGGAGTTCTGGATGATCGAGCCCGAAATGGCCTTCTTCGAACTCGCTGACAACATGACTCTCGCGGAGCGTTATCTCAAGTTCATGATCAAGTCGGTGTTTGATCACTGCCACGAGGACATGGAGTTTTTTGAGCAACGAATTCAGCCCGGCTTGTTGCAAGCGCTGACGCTGGTGCTCGAAAAACCCTTTACCCATCTTTCCTACACGGAAGCAATTGACATTTTATTAGCCAGTGGAGAGAAGTTTGAGTTCCCAGTCTCATGGGGAGTCGATTTGCAGGCCGAGCACGAACGCTATATTACAGAGA
>JALOQS010000150.1 GCA_025459355.1 Pirellula sp. | reverse complement strand
GCATCCAATCTGTGGCCAGATCGGCTACGGATGCGTATAACGGAAGCCCTCGTAGGCCGTAACAAGTCGCAACGCGACGCAGTTACGGCATAGCACGCCGGGACTCAAATGACTTGCCGGTTTAGGGCTGAGTTAGAGTGGTCCCCCTGCCGCAACTTCGCAAAGCCTTGTTACGGCCTACGTTGCCGTCAGCCTACCGTCTTCGAGATTAGTGTTGATTAGGGAAGATTAGTGTTCCCGACCTCTTCCCGGTTCGATAGCCTTTTAAGGGCAGAAAAATCGAACGCAGAAAGATACGGCACCCATTTTTCTGCGTTCCCTATTTCTGCCAAACCTGTATTTTTGTCCTGCTTGCCTTTTCTGACCGTTCGACGATCTTCGACATTACAGCCTACACGACTGTATAGGCTACTTGCGGGACGCGAGATTCAGACTGATAACCAAGTTAACAACTACAATCTCAATTCAGTCCGAATGGGACGAATTCTATGACCAAACCGCGGGCGGTAGCACCCAACTCTTCATAGGTCACAATTCGGTATGTGATAGGTCCCGTTAAGCGTGCCACTGGATACCGTTCGTTGGCCATCGATTGGTGACAAACTTCGAAGGCGCTTGCTATTCGCAATTGCTCACTCGATTTTACCTCAACCCATAATCTTATTTAGTTCGGTGCTGGCAAATCCCGTGTGCGAAACTTGTTCCACGCCAGGAAATAGGCCGCGATACCCAGAGTCAACAGAATTGTGATAAACGCAAGTGGTTCACATCGACTCATCATCAAGTCGGCACCCTTTCGCGTTGTATCCCCCTCCCCAATCCATTTCCAAGCTGTTTCAGGATGATTCGAAACTCGTTGCACAATCCAGTCAGGTTGATAGGCTGCCAGAAAGGTGAATGGAGTGAGGAAATGAGTTTGTGCGGTGGATTTCGATAGAATAAACAATAACAACTGAAGAACGTAAACCCCGATGACTGTGCCTATCGTTTTCCAGCGATACTGATCGCGAGCACTAAAAAAAACGCTCAGACCCAATACCGCAAAACCTAACGCGAAAAGGTTCACCGTCGGCAGTATGTAAAGCCCAGGGTCTACGAATTGACGCAGAGGTACAAGCTCTGTTCTTTTCGAAAGGAGTGGGTTTTCCATCTGAAAACCGAACCATGGCAAACTAAGAAATCCTCCCTTGGAAACAGGTGTCGAATTGGTTTGTATCCCCAAGTACAACCCGATATACACCAGCACGCATAGCAACGCGAGCCCCGTGATAGTAACGACCGAGTGGGCCAAAAAAACTTTGCTGCGACTAACGGGCTGCGCCAATAGAAGCTCCATCGTTCCGCGATTCAATTCTCCACTGACGACATCAGAACCGCGCGCAATGCTCCACACCAAAACGCAAAGAAGCAGCACCGGCTCATCGAACGTAAAACCTACCATGCCCGGATAGGTAAGAAACTGTTCGAGAGGTACTGGTGAGAATTTCTCAAAGGCTTTGAACTGCTCGAGCAACGACGAAAAGCTGCTCAGTTCAAATTGGCTGACGGTCCAGATGCGAACCCATGGGAATGCAAACAGAATCAGTGCGCACGCGCCCCACAACAGCAGGGACTCGTGCAAGTATTTTTTTAGCAGGATTCGAAACATGCGTTCGCTTTAGTCTTCGACGGCAATCGCTTTCAGGGCTTCCAAGACTTGCTCATCGTGACCATCCACGCTGACTCGTTTCCACACCTTAGCCACTTTGCCTTGCGCATCGATGAGATAAGTGCTTCGCTGGACTCCCATACTTTTCTTTCCGTACATATTCTTTTCACGCCAGGCGCCGTAAAGTTCGGCAATCTTATGCTCATCATCGACGAGTAGCGGAAAGTTGAGTTGATATTTGTCTCGGAACTTCGCGTGCGACTGCACATCATCGCAACTGACTCCCAGCACAACAGCCCCTAAAGCTTGCCAGTCGGCGCTTTTGTCGCGAAATGCACAGGCTTCTTTCGTGCAACCAGGGGTGTCGTCCTTTGGATAAAAATACAGAACAACCGGTTTGCCCTTGAAGTCAGATAGTTTTACTTTTTTTCCGTTGTCGGAGAGGGCAGTAAACGCAGGGGCTTTGGTACCTTCTTCTAGCCAATCACTCATAGCGACTCGAATCCTAAAGCGGTTGTGTAAGCGAATGAAAGTTTAAAAAATGATCTCGGCCTCGCATTCAGGAAGAATGGAATCCGCGACCTGGGCTAGTTTAGCGGATCGACAACGCCCAAAAACGAAAAACCGCAGCGGTGAGGCTGCGGTTTTGATCGATTGCTGAATTCTCTAGATCATCCGACAGATGTCATGAGACAGATTAATTAACCTTGGCCTTGGCGGTGTCCGACTTTTCAACCGAGGTCGAAGCGGAGGTTGCAGCGGCTGGAGCTGTTGCCATCAAAGCTGCCTTGTACTTTGCACGAGCGACGTTGAGGCGGGCGGTCATTTCGCACTCAGTCTCTTGGCCGTCTACGACATAAAGGGTCTTAGCTTTGGAGGATTCTGCCAGCGATTTGGCTTCTGCTGGGCAAGAGCAAGTCTTGTCACCCACCTTGTAGGAAATAGCAACTGCATCCATCGCCTTTTTCACTTTGGCGGCCACTTCGCCAGCAGCAACGGAGCAGGTTAGCTCTGATCCGGCAACAGATGTTTTTCCAGAGACGTCGCAGGTCTTAGGAGTCGCATAGGTGGAAACGTACTTTTCCGTTTGCTCGACCAAGCTCGAAAATGCCTTGGTTGAGCATTCAAAGCTTTCTTTGCCAACAACGTAGTTAACTGGCTTGCCTGCGCTTTGTGCCATCGACTTGGCGGAATTTTCGCAGCATGCCAACTCATCGCCGACTTTGTAAACCAACTGCGGGAGCTTGGCCATGCCTTCGGTCACTGGACATGCCTTGCACTCGGTTGCGCATTTCGCGTCGCACTGGCCATCATCGCCAGCAATCATGAAACCGCCCGTTACCAAAAGGGCTGACAGCAAACTTAACGATAGAACCTTCATCAAAAACTCTCCAGGAGATGGGGAAGAACTTGGGGTACATCCAGCTAGGACTTACCGCGATCTTAGGTGTTACGATGATCTGCAATCGCTTCCGAGCTGCAAAATTCGTAGAATGACTCTTCACTACGCAGCCGGAGGACGTCTGGTTTAATCCTATCTGGTCATTTTCACCAGTGCCCTGATTGTAGGGTTGTCGCGTCGAGAATCAAATCAATTTCATGTTTTCCACCAAACGGGTGGAGTTTGGGAGTGTGACTGTGTCGAGCGTAAAGCGAATCCTTGTTACCGGAGGAGCGGGCTTTCTGGGCTCCTACATGTGCGAAAAGCTCGTGGAACAAGGGCACGATGTGATCTGTTTAGACAATTTTTTTACCTCGCAGAAAACCAATGTCACCCATCTGTTGGGGCGGCCCAATTTCGAGCTGATTCGACACGATGTCACGCTTCCCATTTTCCTCGAGGTGGATCAGGTCTATCACATGGCATGCCCCGCCGCACCGGGCCACTACCAATTTAACCCAATTAAAACCATCAAAACCTCCGTGATGGGCTCGATCAATATGCTGGGTATGGCAAAACGATGCGGTGCTCGCATCTTGTTAGCTAGCACAAGCGAAATTTATGGTGATCCGTTGGTGCACCCTCAACCCGAAACGTACTGGGGAAATGTCAACACGATCGGCCTCCGATCCTGCTATGACGAAGGGAAGCGGGTCGCCGAAACCCTGTTTATGGATTACCACCGAATGAACAAAGTGGACATTCGAATCGTTCGTATCTTTAATACTTACGGACCTCGCATGCACCCTTACGATGGTCGGGTGGTTTCGAACTTCATACGCCAAGCGATCCAGGGGCAGCCGATTACCATTTTCGGGGAAGGGGAACAGACGAGATCGTTTTGCTATCGGGACGATTTAGTCGAGGGGATCTTTAGGCTGATGAACAACGACAAGGGGGTCATCGGCCCAGTCAACATCGGTAACCCAGGGGAGTTTACGATCCGCGAACTGGCTGAACTGGTGGTCGAATTGACGGGGGCCAAAGTTAAGCTGGAGAAGCGTCCTTTGCCCCCAGACGATCCGAGCCGCCGACAACCCGACATCACCTTGGCCAAAAAGCATCTGAACTGGGAGCCGGGGATATCGCTTCGCGATGGATTAGAAAAAACGATTCGTTGGTTCAAATCGATCGATTTAGATCAATATCGTCCTCCCACACCGAACTACGTCTGATCTCCGTTGACGAAGGTGGCTTGGGGAGATAGTCTAAGAGTCATGAAGATCCAACTCCAACTCCTGAGCCAACTGGGAACACTATTGCTTCGACTCGTGTAAAGCGAGCCGGGGTACCAGGATCTTATTATTCCATAAACAGAACCAAACCCTGAAGCTCGCTAGGCGAGATTCGGGGTTTTTTTATTGACCACGGCAGAATTTGCGGACTCGATCATGGCAAAGTATGTACCCTTTCCTCCGATTCATCTTCCCGATCGGATGTGGCCGAATCGCGTGATTAACGCAGCACCTATTTGGTGCTCAGTGGACTTGCGCGATGGAAATCAGGCGTTGATTAACCCGATGAGTCCCGCCAAGAAACACGAGCTCTTTCAAACGCTCGTAAAAATCGGCTTCAAAGAAATTGAGGTTGGTTTTCCGGCTGCCTCGGAGACAGATTTTACGTTCGTTCGCGAATTGATCGAACGAGATCTCATTCCGGAGGATGTGACGATTCAAGTTCTCGTGCAAGCCCGCAGGCCTCTTATCGAGAAGACGTTTCAAGCCATCGAAGGGGCCAAGACATCGATCGTTCACCTCTATAACTCCACTTCGACACTTCAGCGCCGTGTCGTCTTTAAAGCAACCAAGGAAGAGATCATTCACTTGGCCATTGAGGGAGCAGAGTGTATCCGATCGCTCGCGGCTGCATGCCCGAGCGGCGCAATTCGTTACGAGTATTCTCCTGAGAGCTTTACGGGAACAGAGATCGATTACGCCGTGGAAATTTGCGAAGCGGTTTGCGATGTTTGGCAACCAACCCCAACCAACAAGACCATTATCAATCTTCCATCGACCGTCGAACTGGCAACGCCAAACGTGTATGCCGATCAGATTGAGCTCTTCTGTCGTAAATTCAAACCTCGACAGTCGACAATCATCTCTCTGCATACCCACAACGATCGCGGAACAGGCATCGCTGCTTCGGAATTGGGACTCATGGCAGGGGCTGATCGCATCGAGGGGACATTGTTCGGTAACGGAGAACGCACGGGCAATCTGGATATCGTGACCATGGCGCTCAACATGTATACCCAAGGGCTCGATCCCAAGCTGAACTTCTCGAATTTGAAAGAGATTAGACGGGTTGCTGAATTTTGCACCGAACTTAAAGTCCATGAACGAATGCCTTACGCTGGCGATCTCGTCTTTACGGCATTCTCTGGCTCGCACCAAGATGCCATTAAGAAGGGCTATGCCGCCATGCAAGAGACGGCGCAAGAACAATTTGAAGTTCCCTATCTGACGATCGATCCAGCCGATATTGGTCGACAATACGATCCTGTGATTCGCGTGAACTCGCAAAGTGGTAAAGGGGGCGTTGCGTTTTTGGTGGAGAGCGAACTTGGTTTTCAGTTACCGCGTCGATTGCAAATCGCTTTTAGTCAAGTGATCCAAAAAATCACCGACGAAACAGGACGCGAGATTGTAGCCAGAGAGGTTGCGGACAAATTCTTGAGCACCTACGTCAATCCACCTGCCCTACTGCACTTAACCAGTTTCAGCCCTATCGAGTGCAATGTAGAGGATCAAGAACGTTATCGATTCTCGATCACCTATGACGGTAGCAAGAGCGATATTGAGGGACAAGGCTTTGGGCCGCTTGATTCGTTTGTGCATGCGATTCGAGATTCTCATGGCTTGTCGTGTGACATTCTGGATTATCACGAACACGCCATGGAGTCTGGTAGCGATTCGATGGCGGTTGCCTATATACTGGTGCGAACTCCGCGAGGCCAAGACCTCTTTGGGGTTGGGCAACACAAGTCAATCACCAAGGCTTCGTTACAAGCCTTGGTTGCCGCGATCAATCGTGGTTTAGCGATACCAAAGTAAGAGGTGTTCCTAACGCGGTAGACCGTATGCGTAAGCGTCGTAGCAACTTGGCTACGGTGTTTTCCTTGCACCCTTGGTTTGAAAGCGTACCATGAAATCGAGTGAACCAAGTTTTCGGTCTCAAAATGACGAGAGCTTTGGTACTCCGACTGCGATTCGCTATCGCATTATCATGGTAAGTATCTTGATGGCGTTTTCGCTTTATCTGACGCGAAACGCGATGCCAGAGATTGTGAAATCTGAGTCGTTCCTGAACGATCCAAAGCTTCTTGATTCTCCGGGAACACGGTTTTCCATTGAGCTCACCAGCATCGGGGATGCGGCGACCGCAAGCTCGATTCTGGGTAAAGAGATTGAACAAATCAGTGCACCTCAGATGGTAGCGGATGGCATGTCGCGACCGGAAGCGACCGAGCTATTGGATCAATTGCAAGCGAACGGCTGCTCGGGTTATCTTCGAATTTCTAAACAGCAAATTGGCAGCATCATGGGGGTGTTCTTTTTTACGTATGCATTACTGCAAGTTCCCGCCGGATGGATCGGGGATCGGCTCGGAGCACGAAAGGCGCTGAGTGGCTACATATTTATCTGGTCCGTTCTCGCCGGGGCGTCGGGATTGGTGGCGAGTCTGACCGGAATCTTGATAGCAAGATTAGGATTTGGGCTAGCGCAGGCAGGAGCTTATCCGACCAGTAGCGCTGTAGTGCGAAGATGGTTTCCTCTCGAAAAGCGAGGGCAATCCAGTTCGATGATTTCCATCGGCGGTAGGCTTGGGGGAGCGGTCGCACCATTCCTAACCATGTTCTTGATTTTAAACATCGGAGGTTGGAGATACGTACTCTGGTTGTATGGGGCGATGGGGATCGCTGTGGCTTTGGTGTATTACCTAGTGGTTCGAGATCGACCTGATGAACATCCGAAATGCAACGATCGCGAACGAAAACTCATCGGAACACCTAGTGATGACAGGCGACCCGAGCTTCGAGAGATTGCATCCACCATGTTGAGATGTTGCCGGAGTTCCAGTTTGTGGCTGAATGCCGTGGTTCAGTTTTGCATCAATATGGGATGGGCTTTTTTGGTGACCTGGATTCCTACTTATTTGAAGGAGGTGCATCAAGTTCCTGAACAACGCGGTGCACTGATCGTTACCACTATCTTGGCAATGGGAATCATCGGTCAGTTTATTGGAGGCCGGCTTACCGACTGGAGCGTACGAAGATGGGGGCTTCGCATTGGCAGAGTGCTACCAGTTACCGTGACTAGCTTTCTTGCATGCGGTGCGTATTTGGTGTGTCTCGGATCGGGATCGCTGTGGGTCGTGGTGGGTTGCTGTGCGATTGTGTCGTTGATGACCGATATTGGTAATCCCTCCCTTTGGGCCCTCATGCAGGATACGGGTGGGCGAAACACGGGTTCGATTTTCGGATGGGGGAACATGTGGGGCAACTTTGGGGCAGCGCTCCATGCGAAACTGATTCCCATATTGCTCGCGTCAACTTTAGGTAGTACCTATGGCTACGGAGTTGTTTTTGTGGTTTGCGCTTTGAGCTTCTTTGTTGCTGGTGTTTGCGCACTAGGAATGAACGCATCCAAGCCAATCTTCGATTGATATCAGCGCGGAATCTCCCCCGCGACTGAGACTAAGAACGAACCATTCCAGCATGGCTGGTGAGCTTTAAAACAGAAAAAAGCGGCGATCCGGGGGGTGGTGTATTTCTTAGGTCGGATTGCTATTCTGTAGGATTCTTCTCATGCCGTGGAATGCTTTGGAGTCTCTTGCTATGCCAGCCTATGAGCTCGCTCGATCGATTACTATCAATTGCAGCACCCAACAAGCTTACGAATTAGTTTCTGATTATTCGACCTGGACCACTTGGTCACCATGGCTTCTCGCGGAACCGACAACCGAGGTTCATATCTCCAGCGACCCAGGATCGATTGGCTCCAAATACGAATGGAGGGGAGACATTGTCGGTCAGGGAGAGTTGATTACGACTGAACTAAAACGTAACCAATCTATGAGTGCTGATTTGCGTTTTATCAAGCCCTTTCCCGCACTCGCCAAAACAGGATTTCTGATATCCCCCGTGGATCATGGCACCAAGCTAACATGGACCATGCAAGGCAAGATGCCTTGGTTCTTGTTTTGGATGATACCCATGATGAAAACGTTGATTGGTATGGATTATCAGCGAGGTCTAGAGATGATTAAAGATCTGCTGGAGACCGGCTCCATTCCTTCTCGCCTCGTCTTTCACGATCGAGAAGAGATTCAAGGATTCAAAATGGCAGGTGTTGTGGGCTCGTGTTCCGTCGATGCTATCGGTCCCACCATGGAGAAATCGTTTTCTGAGGCGAAAGAGGAGTTCAGAAAACTGGGGCTTCCCATGAACGGCGATATGATTTCCGTTTACACGAAGTTTCGAATGAAGGCCGGCGTCTTCGAATACATCAGCGGATACGTTCTTCCCGATGAGGCTGATGTTCACTCCCAGAAGCTGACGGTTTGGAAAATGCCGCCGGGTAGAGCATACAGGCTCACTCACATTGGCAGTTACCGGCACCTTGGTAACGGCTGGAGCGCCGCCAATCAGATTGTTAGAACTCGCAAGTGGAAGCAGTCGCGGATCGGTACGTATGAAATCTATCGAAACGCTGACTCTGCTCAAGATGAGGCAGAAGCCGTTACCGATATCTACTTGCCGTTAAAGTAGCCGGCTTAACAAGAATTATTTGGTGAGAATGAGCTTGTTCTGTTTCGTTTGTCTAAGTCGGTAGAGCTGGCCGCCCCCTTCGATCCAAACTTCTTCGGATCCGTTCGCTAACTCATCAAACGACAACGGATTCAACATGCTGCCCGGTGCATGAACTGGGCAGCGTGCCGCGTGCGAAAGAGGTTCTCGCCCGTCCTCTCCGCCTGCATTTTCTATCGAAACGTCTTGAGACTCGTCTTTCACGCACCGCACCCCTGTCGAATACCCGATTTTTCACAACTATACATGCGAATAACCCGCCTGGCGAGCCCTATTGAGACATAATCTCATCAAGAAAGTGGTGTTTTTTGGGTCGGGAAACGGTCGTTGGCTCGTTACCTCCACTTGGATGCGGCGGAGCGGGTTAGTATCTTGCCGGGAT